>NZ_JBHFHM010000002.1:0-370532 GCF_041927815.1 Paracoccus zhouxuedongae | reverse complement strand
CCCGCGCCAATCTCTATCGGCGCCGCAAGCCAACCGTCCCTTCAGTCATGTCCAGCAGCGTCCACTCGCGCTTCCGCTACCGCCCCCGATCCGCTTCCGTTCCCGGCCATCGTCTCGGTGAAGCGGTATTTACGGAGGAGGTTCCCCCGGCGCAAGAGCGTTTTTTCAAAAAACGACAGAAAAATGACAGGGCCATGTGTTTTTCATGTAATTTCAGCGGGTTGGCGACCTGCGGATTTTTCACCCGCAGCGCCTGGATCGCGGGCCAGGCCGCCTGCCCCACCGGTTCGGGGCATGAATCACCCCCGAAACCGGGGGCTTCGGGGGCGAATCCTGCGCGCGAGGGGGCGATTCCGCCTCTCACGGGGCGCCGACCCGCGATTCCCGGTGCTGCCGCCAGGCGCCCAGCACCAGAATCACCAGATAGGCCAGGTCGGCAAAGACCAGAAGCAGCCAGAATCGGGTGAAGGTCATGCCCATCGCCAGAATCACCGCGATGAAAACCAGCGGCACGATCGCGCGCGGCACCCGCAGCCCCTTGGGCGACAGCGTCTTGATGCGCGAGATCATCAGCAGGCCGACCGCCGCCATCCAGGCCGTGACCACCACCGGGAGTTGCCGCAGATCCGCCAGACCGGCCAGCGTCACGAAAACCGGCAACATCACCAGCAGCGCCCCCGCCGGGGCCGGGACGCCGACGAAATGGCGCACGGGCGGCGCGGCGCTGTCTTGCATGACGTTGAACCGCGCCAGTCGCAGCGCACCCGCCGCGATATAGACCAATGCGGTGATCCAGCCGACGGCATGGGCCTCACCCAGGGCGAAGCTGAAGACGATCAGCCCTGGCGCCACGGCAAAGCAGACCATATCCGACAGGCTGTCCAGTTCGGCGCCAAAGGCCGATGTCGCCGACAGCCGCCGCGCGATCAGCCCGTCCAGCCCATCGATGATCGCCGCCAGCAGGATCAGCACCGCCGCCAGCTCATACCGGTCCGCCATGGCAAAGCGGATCGCGGTGACGCCAAGGCACAGGCCCGCCAGCGTCACCATGTTGGGAACCAATTGCAGAAACGGCATCTGCTCCTGCGGTCGCATCGTCACCTCTTATCGGCGGTGGCTGGGTTGCGGGGGCAGGTCGCGGCGGCCGGCATCGGCCAGCACGCTTTCCCCGGCGATCATCGTCTGGCCGACCGCGACCAGCGGCGTCAGCCCCTCGGGCAGATAGACATCCAGCCTTGATCCAAAGCGGATCAGGCCAAAGCGTTCACCGCGATCATAGGCCTGGCCCTCGACCGCCCAGCACAGGATGCGGCGCGCGACCAGCCCGGCGATCTGCACGACGCCATAGCGCAGGCCCTCGGCGGTGACGACGGCGATGCCGTTGCGTTCGTTGTCCTCGCTGGCCTTGTCCAACGAGGCATTCAGGAACTTGCCGGGGCGATAGGCGACAGCGGTGATGCGCCCCTCATGCGGGATGCGGTTCACATGGCAGTTGAAGACCGACATGAAGATCGACACCCGCACCATCGGCTGATCGCCCAGGCCCAACTCGACCGGGGGCAGCGCGCGTTCGATCATCGACACGACGCCATCGGCGGGCGACACGAACAGACCGGGGGCGGCAGGCACCACCCGCACCGGATCGCGGAAGAAATAGTAAACCCAGATGGTCAGCCCCAGCCCGATCCAGCCCAATGGCGCCCACAGCCAGAACAGCAGCGCCGTGATCGCCGCGGCAATCGCCACGAACTTGCGCCCCTCGGGGTGCATCGGCTTGATCACGGTGTCCTTCATCGACAGCGACATGGGCATTCTCCTTGGCTTCGCGCCGCGTCATAGCGCGAAACCGGGGGCGAAGGAACCGCCTGCCCTGCACCGGGCGCGAAGGCAGCGCGTCACTTTTCCAGAAGGAACCAGGTAATGTCGTCCTGCGGCGCCCAGTTGTCACGGCGATAGGCAAAACCGTAATCAACCAGTTTCATGCCATAGGCGTCGATCAGATCGCCTGCAAAGTCACGCTTGAACAGCCGATCCTCGACCCCGCGATACGGGATCGCGACCGGGCTGGGGTTGTAGTATTCCGCCACCAGTACATAGCGGCGGCTCTTGGTGTAAAGGTTGCGATACACATCACCCAGCCGATCCGGGTTGATGTGGATCAGCACGCCCGAGGTAAACGTCAGGTCGTGCTGATCGGCGCCCATATCCTGAAGGATCGATCCGCAGCTGACCTCAACCCCCTCGATCTTGCACGCCTGAGCGGCGGCCTGTTCGTTGATCTCGATGCCCGTCAGCCGGATCTGCGGCTGAAGCCGTTTCAGTGCAGCAAGGTTCAGGCCGATGTTGCAGCCGAACTCCATGATGCTGCCGACGCCGTGCGCCGCTTTCAGCATCCGCCCCCACAGGGCCACCTTGGAGGCCAGCAAGGTATCGCCGCTGTTGCGTTCAATGTAACCTGCCCCAAAGTCACCCGCCCAAAAGTTTTCCTGATCCGTCTCGAAACGCGCCATACCGGCCTCCCCCGTGTCATGGGACGCACACTGCCAGCCAAGCCGTGCGATCACAATGGAAAACGTGCGGG
This sequence comes from Paracoccus zhouxuedongae, assembly GCF_041927815.1. Lineage (NCBI taxonomy): Bacteria > Pseudomonadati > Pseudomonadota > Alphaproteobacteria > Rhodobacterales > Paracoccaceae > Paracoccus > Paracoccus zhouxuedongae. The sequence continues at coordinate 367,951 of NZ_JBHFHM010000002.1, read as the reverse complement.
GAAGGACGTGCGCGGCATGCGAAACAGCGCCGCCGATGGCGTCCGCACGTGCGCCTTTCGGGCCGCTCAAAAGGGCAGCGCCGATCAGCGCCGCGACCCGGACGCCATGCCAAGACGCATGTTCACCCCGCGACAGCCACCGCTGGTGGCCTGTTACCTTGCGCGGCCAGCTGACACGCTCCACCCGTCCGCACAGCGATACCATCGGTTTAGTGCGCCGTATCCCTCCGTGACCGCTCGTCACGGGTGGGCTTGCCAGAATCGCGATCCGGCGATTCAAACCAGCAGGCCTATCTGCAGAACGATCGCGGGCTAACGGCGCCAAGGCCACCCAGATGAGAGGCATCCCCCAGCCGCCAGCGACGGCGGGCCGGTTGCGGTCCCGTTACCAGCCATGCCGCGAGCCTGCCCGCGCGCGCAAACCACACAACCGCCCGCCCCACAACGAAAAACGCGGCCCCAAGGGGCCGCGTTTTCCAATGTCCGATCCGATCAGCGCTTGCTGAACTGGAAGCTGCGGCGGGCCTTCGCGCGACCGTATTTCTTGCGTTCCACCACGCGCGAGTCGCGGGTCAGGAAGCCGGCGGCTTTCAGTGCGCCACGCAGCGCGGGATCATAGAATTGCAGCGCGCGCGAAATGCCGTGCTTGACCGCACCGGCCTGGCCCGACAGACCACCACCGGCGACAGTGGCGTAGACGTCGAACTGACCTTCCACATTGGCGATCTGGAACGGCTGGCGCAGGATCATCTGCAACACCGGGCGGGCGAAATAGGCGGACATGTCCTTGCCATTCACCACGACCTTGCCGGAACCCGGCTTGATCCAGACGCGGGCAACCGCGTCCTTGCGCTTGCCGGTCGCATAGGCGCGGCCCTGGGCGTCACGCACCGGCTCGCGCTTGATCTGCACGGGGGCGGCGGTTTCCACGGTGCCCACGGCTTCTTTCAGACCCTCGAGGGTTTTGATGTCTTCAGCCATGTTCACGCGCTCCGGGTGTTTTTCTTGTTCATCGACGCGACATCCAGCACTTCGGGCTGCTGCGCCTCATGCGGATGTTCGGCGCCGGCATAGACACGCAGATTCGACATCTGCTGACGGCCCAGGCGGTTGCGGCTGATCATGCGCTCGATCGCCTTGATCACGACGCGCTCGGGGTGGGCGCCTTCCAGCACCTGACGCGCGGTGCGGAACTTGATGCCGCCCGGATGGCCGGTGTGCCAGTAGTAACGCTTGTCGGCGCGCTTGTTGCCGGTCATCTGCACCTTGTCGGCGTTGATGATGATGACGTTGTCACCCATGTCCATATGGGGGGTGAAGGTCGGCTTGTGCTTGCCACGCAGGCGCATGGCGACGATCGTGGCGAGGCGGCCCAGCACGACGCCTTCGGCATCGACCAGCAGCCACTTCTTTTCGATCTCCGCCGGTTTCGCGGTATAGGTTTTCATTCGTCTGCCCTTCGGATGGCCCCGCGGAATCGCCCCGCACGGCCCGTGTATGTCAGGATGCGGGCTTATCGCGGATAATCTTGTGTCGATCAAGGGGCTGACGCAAGATATTTCCAAACAAAACCATAGCGTTAGGAAATAGGTATATTAATACCCCATATCTACGCGGAATGTTGGACCTATCGGCGGGGGTGCCGATACACGACATCGGCCGGATCGGGCCGGGTGGCGGTCTCGTCACGCCAGGCCCCCAGCCGCTCGGCCAGCCGGCACGAGGCCAGGTTGCCCGGATCGACATAGCTGACCAGCGTGCCCAGACCGCGGACATGGAACCCCCAGTCTCTCATCGCGCGCGCGGCCTCATGGGCCAGCCCCTGACCGCGCGCCTCGGGATAGAGCAGCCACCCCAGCTCATGTTCGGGGAACAGCGGGCCTGCGTTGATCGCCACCTGCCCCGCACATGCGCCCGTCGCGCGAAGATCCAGCATCAACGCCCCGACACCGTAAAACGACCATTGCGCGTGATCGGCACAGAATAGGCGCCAGGCATCAGCCGTGCCGAACGGCCCGCCCATGAAACGCGCCTCGGGGCGCGCCATCATCGCGGCATAGGCCGGGAAATCCCCGGCCCGCATCGCGCGAAGCATCAGACGATCGCTGTGCAATTCGGGGATCGTCATCGCCGCGGCGGGATCGAATAGGTCATTGCCGCGCGCGCCACCGGCTTCGGGTCGCCTTCGGAACACACCAGCACGTCGCCCACGGCCAGCACCCGGCCCAGCTTCAACAGCCGACAATCCGCGATCAGATCGACCCCGGCCACCGGCTTGCGCATGAAATCGACGTTGGAACCGGTCGTCACCGCCAGGGCGACCGGCCCGATCCGCGACAGGATCGCCAGATAGACCGCGACATCGGCCAAAGCAAAGATCGACGGGCCGGACACCGTGCCACCCGGCCGCAGATGCCGGGGACCGACACGCAGGCGCACCTGCACGCCCTGTTCGGTCACCGCCTCGACCCGGAAATCGCCCGCGACCTCGGTAAATTCGGTGCCCAGAAACCGGTTCAGCGCCGCCGCATCCATTCGCTCTGCCATCTTGCCCCCTGCCCGCATTGCCTTAGACTTTCGCCAAATGCGGAGGGATGCAAGATGGGCGATCTGGTCAGGCGCGACGATCAGGGCAGCGTGGCGGTGCTGACGCTGAACGATCCGGCACGGCTGAATGCCTTGTCGGATGCGATGCTGGCGGCGCTGCGCGACCGGCTGGCGGCACTGGCAACCGACAGCGCGATCCGCGTGGTGATCCTGCGCGCCACCGGCAAGGCGTTCTGCGCGGGCCACGACCTGCGCGAGATGCAGGCGTCCCGTGCCGCCCCCGATGGCGGGGGCGTCGCCTTTGCCGATCTGTTCGCCCGCTGTGCCGAGGTGATGCAGATGATCCCCGCCCTGCCCCAGCCGGTCATCGCCCAGGTCCATGGCATTGCTACCGCCGCAGGCTGCCAGCTGGTCGCCAGTTGCGATCTGGCGGTCGCCGCCACCGGCACCCGCTTTGGCGTGAACGGCATCAACATCGGGCTGTTCTGCTCGACCCCGATGGTGGCGCTGACCCGCGCCATCCCGCGAAAGGCCGCGTTCGAGATGCTGGCGACCGGCGATTTCATCGACGCCACCCGCGCGCGCGAACTGGGCCTGATCAACCGCGTCACCGACCCCGCCACGCTCGAGCCCGAGACCTTGGCCCTGGCCCAACAGCTTGCCGCCAAACTTGGCCCCGCCTTGCACATCGGCAAGCGGGCCTTTTACGATCAGGCCGGGCTGAATCTGGCGCAGGCCTATGCCCATGCGGGTCAGGCGATGGTCACCAACATGCTGCTGCGCGACACGGATGAAGGGATCGCGGCCTTCATCGACAAGCGCCGCCCCGATTGGGCCGAGGGGTCGGACTAGCCCAGCCGCCTGCGCCGCCGCGCCTCGCGCCAGCCGGTCAGGGTGACGGCCGCCACGATCAGCCCGCCCCCGACCAGCACCCAAGGGTCGACCGCCTCATCAAAGACGGCGACGCCCAAAAGGCTGGCCCAGACCAGTTGCAGAAAGGTGACCGGCTGCGTCACCGTCAGTGGCGCTGCGGCAAAGGCGCGGGTCATGGCGTAATGCCCGGCGGTGGCAAAGCCCGCGACCAGCGCCAGCCAGCCGACCTGCGCGGGCGTCGGCGGCACCCAGACGGCGGCGGCCAGCGGCGCCAAGCCGATCACCACGGTCAGCGACATCAGCGCCACGACCGCCGCCGCGGGCAGCCGGTCCGACAGCGCCTTGGCGAACAGATAGCTGATGCCGAAACTGATCGCCGCCCCCAGTTGCGCCCAATGGCCGGGCGCGATCTCCTTCACGCCGGGGCGCAGCACGATCAGCGCGCCCAGAAAGGCCACCGCGATCGCGCCGATCCGCCAGCCCGACAGCCGTTCTCCGAACACGATCGCTGCGCCCAGCGTCACGATCAGCGGGTTCAGATAGCCGATGGCGGTCACCTCGGCCACGGGGATGCGGGCCATGGCGTAAAACCACAGGCTGACGGCCAGCACATGAATGGCACCGCGCGCCAGAACCGGCCCCCACAGATCGCGCGGAACGCCGGACCGCACCAGCCCGACCAGAGCGGGCGCAGTGAACAGGATGCCAAAGGCAAAGCGGATGAACGCGCCCTGCACGGCTGGCAGCGCGGTGCCGACATGATGCACGATGCCGTTGACCGCGACAAAGCAAAGGCCCGTCAGCGCCATCCACAAGATGCCCTGAACCGCGGCCGAGGGGTGGGAATCACCGGTCATGCCGCCCGTTCTGCGCCACCGCCCCGCCCCGCGCAAGCACAGCGACCGCCCAGCCACGAGGGCCGTTTCCCGGCGCGGTTGCGGTCCGGGCAGCCGAGGGCGAGCATCGACCACCTGACGGACGGCCCGCTGCAGGCCAGGACATGCCACGGCGCGCCACGGCGCGCCCTGAAACATTCGCATGAAATTGCCGCGCCGTTTCCGCATATTAACCATTCTTTAACGCTTATTGCCCGCTCCGAAAATCATTCGGCCCAAGCCCAATTCGCGACCCTGTGCAAAATGCGCCGCCCCGCTGTGCAATCGTGCACCGATCGCGTTGTTCCCTTTCTCCTGACTGCCGCGTTAGCCAGCGATCAACGCAAACACGCTGTGGTTGCACAACACCGCACCGGCACAGGGCCTTGAAATGGACATGACCCCCCACACGAAAATCCGCGGAACGGCCTTTGCCGACCTGCTTCGCGGATCGGCCCGCGCCGAACACATGATCGGCGCCAAGGGCAACGACACGATCCACGGCAACGGCGGCCATGACCGGCTGGAGGGCTGGGGCGGCAACGACCGGCTTTATGCGATGCACGGCGGCGGCGGCCTTCTGGCCGGGCATACAGGCAATGACCATCTCGAGGCGCGCAAGGTCGGCTTTGGCCAGTTCCACATGTATGGCGGCACCGGCAACGACCGCATCGTCACGCATCTTTACAACGCCGCAAGCGGCTGGGGGCCGCAGGGCTTTCACGTCTTTGGCGGCGCCGGGGCGGATCACTTTGACTTCGTGGATACCCGCCGCACCGCCAGCCTGCTGGTCAACCGCATCGACGACCTCGACCTGTCGCGCGACCGCATCACCGTCGAGGGCCAGGCCATCAACCTGTCGAACCTGCCCGGCCACATGCGCGTGCTGTCCTATGTCGGCCAGCAATGGCTGCAAATCGGCCCCCGCATCGTCATCGCGCTTGAAGGCGCGCGCCTGGCCACGCCGACCGCGCAAGAGGTGCATTTCACCACCTTCCCCACCGACCTGTCCAAGCTGCCGACGGTCGCGTTTTACAACCCGATGAACTATGTGCCCTATCACCTCTATCGGGATCTGATGCCGAAGATGACCCATCTGGCGGATGTGCCGGTGTCGATCACCGGCACGGCGGGGGCCGACTATCTGTATGAAGCCATTGGCAAAAGCAATCGCATCTCGACGGGTGCGGGCAATGATGTGATCCATGCCGGCAAGGGCCATGACACGGTGCTGGGCGGCGCGGGCAATGACACGATTGCCGGCGGCAGCGACCGCGACCAGATCTGGGGCGATGCCGGGAATGACCTGATCTATGGCGGGACCGAGGCCGATGCGCTGTCCGGCGGGCTGGGCCATGACCGGCTGTTCGGCAACAGCGGCGCCGACAGCCTGCTGGGCGGCCATGGCAATGATGTGCTGACCGGTGGGCCGGGCGCGGACCGGCTGGATGGCGGCGCAGGCTTCGACACCGCCGATTACGGCGATGCCACGGCGGGTGTGCGGGTCGACATACTGATGCCCTCGCGCAACGGCGGCGATGCGGCAGGTGACGTGCTGATCTCGATCGAGGCCCTTTCCGGGTCGAGCCATGCCGATCAATTGCTGGGCAACAACGCCGTCAACCACCTGCGCGGCCAGGCTGGCCATGACCTGCTGGACGGGCGCGGCGGCAATGACATGCTGTGGGGCGGGGTCGGCAATGACACGCTGATCGGCGGCACGGGCAATGACCTGCTGCGCGGCGAGGCTGGTGCGGACCGGCTGATCGGCGGCGCCGGGCGCGACACGCTGGACGGCGGCTTCGGTGACCGCGCGCCCGACACCTTCGTCTTTCTGTCGGCCAGCGACAGCCGCCCCGGCGCGGCCAACCGCGACACCGTGATCGGCTTTGCCAGCGGCCAGGACCGCATCGACCTGCGCGCCATCGACGCCCATTCCGGGCAGGCGGGCGATCAGGCCTTCAGCCTTGCCGCCGGGCCGCGCGCCCACGGCGTCTGGACCACGCGCAGCAGCGACGGCCTGATCCTGTCGGCCGACCTGAACGGCGACGCGCGCCCCGACTTCGAGATCTTCCTGCAAGGCACCACCCGACTGACCGCGACCGATCTATGGCTATGACCGAGAATTTACACGCATTAGGCGAGTTAATTCTTGACGCAGGTAAAAATGCGAAGGATCACGTGACTGAGCCCGTAACCGTTAATACTGGTGTGTCGGACGCTTGGGCCGGAACGCCTCTGGCCATGCCAAAAGGAAGAAAACGTGCGCATCCTGGCCGTCGACGACGACGAGATCATCCTTCAGGTTCTGGAGGCGATCCTGCAATCCACCGGCGATTTCGATTTCACCGCCGCGACCGGTGGACCGCAGGCGCTTGCGCTGATCGAAAATGCACAGACCCCGTTCGACTGCATTCTGCTGGATATCCAGATGCCGGACATGGACGGGATCGAATTGTGCCGCCGCATCCGCACGCTTGCCGACTATGCCGAGACGCCGATCCTGATGGTCACGGCGATGTCCGACCGCCAGTATATCGACCGCGCCTTTCAGGCCGGGGCGAACGACTACATCACCAAGCCGTTCGAGATGAAGGAGCTGTTGGCCCGCATCCGGCTGGTTCACGCGCTGGTGCTTCAGCGCCGCGAATTGCTGGCGCAGTCGCAACGGATCGATCAGCTCAGCGACGATCTGGATGCGCGGGGCGGGGTCGATCTGGAAACCGTCATGTCGGTGGGCGAGGTCGGGGGGATGATCGATTTCCCCTGGTTTCAGAACTACGTCATGCAGCTCAGCCGGTCGGACGTGTTCGGCTCGGGCGTGCTGGTGGTGGGGATCGAGAACATCGCCGCGGTCCAGGCCCGTGCCTCGCGGCGCGAGTTCCGCGACATCATCGCCGACGTGGCCGAATGCATCTCGGATGCGATGGACGGGCATTGGTTCGTGTTCAGCTATGCGGGCGACGGCATCTTCTGTCTGGTGACCGATGCGCGGGCCTTCCGCGACCGGCTGGCCCATGTCGAGCGCATCCGCGAGGCGATCGCCGCCTTCGACATCCGCTATGTCGATACCAGCCCGGTCAACCTGCATCTGGATCTGGGCCGCAGCTTCCGCGTGTCGCTGATCTCGAACCGCCGCACGCTCGACGCGATCGACGCGGCCATCGACGACATGCGGGACCGCCAGCGGTTTGCCCAATCCACCCCGGAACCCACCCCCCACCCATAGGCCGCCCCCCGACCCCCATTTCCCGTCCCGCCTTTTCAGAACCGGATGCGCCCATGCTGCCACCCAACCCCAGCAATCCGTCGCCGCTGACGGACGAGCTTCAGCAGCGCCTGGCCAATATCCGTCAGGGCTTTCTGACCCGCCTTGTGGGCAGTGTCGATCAGGTCGACCGCGCGATTGCCGCGCTGCGGTCGGGCGGTGACCCGGCACCGGTGCTGGACGGCATCAGGGCGCATCTGCACCGGCTGGCCGGCACCGCCAGCACCATGGGCTTTGAACGGCTGGGCAGCCTGGCCGCAACGGTCGAGCAGTTGATCCTTGACGATCCCCGCCAGGTCACCCCGGATCTGGCCGCCGCGCTGCATGATTTCCTGACCGAAGCCGACGAGGTGATGCACCGCCATGACCTGTGACCCGACGATGCAAAGCCCCGCCCCATCCGCCCCTGCCGCGCGCCCCTCTGGCCCCCTTGCGCCGGGCGGCTGGATGACCCCGCAGATCGCCGCGCTGGTCGGCGATCACGCCATCATCACCCGGCTGGCGCGCGACGGGCGACTGATCGCGGCCAGCACCGGGCGCGGCCACCGCCCCGGTGCCAGCCCCTGGTGCTGTCGGACTGGCTGCGCGCAAGCGGCGGCCCCAGCCGGCGCTGGCGTGTGCCCGAAGCGGCCTTTCACGCCGTCACCTCGGGCGGGATGTGGCAGGGCGAGGTCAGCCTGGTCTGCCCCGACCGCGCCCGCCGCTGGTTCCGCACCACGCTGGTCAGCGACGCCCCCGGCACCGAGATCATCGCCATCCAGACCGATATCACCGCGCGCCGCCGCCTGGCCGAGATGAACCGCCATTTCCACAGCGCCCGCGCCGAGGTCGTGCTTTATGATCTGGATGACGCGACCTTTGTCTATCTGAACCAGGCCGCGTCCGAACGCCTGCGGCTGGTGCCCGATGGCGAGGATCGCTGGGTGGCGCGCGCCGGGCTGGGCGCGCATCCGCTGGCCGCGCATCTTGTGCAATGGGCGCGCGAGATGCGCGACGGCGGCCAGACCAGTGCGCGCTTTGAATGGCAGGATGGCGAACGCATGGTCGAGGTGCTGGCCAATCTGGTCGAACTGCCCGACAGCTGCCGCGCCGGTTTCGTGCTGCATGACCTGCGCGAACGCCACGCGCTTGAACGCGCGCGATCCGACCTGATGTCGACCATCACGCATGAATTGCGCACGCCGCTGACCTCGATCAAGGGCACGCTGACGCTGCTGACCCATGGTGTCGGCGGGCCGCTGCCCGACAAGGCCCGGCAAATGGTCGCACTGGCCGAACGCAACACCAACCGGCTGTCCAGGCTGGTCAATGACATTCTGGACTGGTCCAAGCTGCGCGCCGGGCGCATGGATTTCGTGTTTGAACCCTGCGACATGATCGACCTGATCGGCCAGGCGATCGAACAGGACGACGCCTTTGCCGACCAGTCGGGCATCCGCCTGACCAACGCCAGCGCCAATGGTGCGGCGGGGGTCTTGGTCTGCGATTGCCTGCGGGTGCTTCAGGTGCTGTCGAACCTGGTGTCGAATGCCGTCAAGTTCTCGTCCGAAGGCGGCGAGGTGCGGCTGTCCGCGCGCGTCGAGGATGACATGGCGGTGCTGTCGGTCGCCGATGACGGGCCGGGGATCCCGTCGCAATTCGTCAACCACCTGTTCGACCGCTTCACCCAGGCCGACAGTTCGGATCAGCGCGCCCGTGGCGGCACCGGTCTGGGCCTGAGCATTGTCAAGGAAATCGTTGATCGTCACCATGGCCGTATCCAGTTGGACAACCGTCCCGGCGAGGGCGCGACCTTTCATGTGCACCTGCCGCTGGCCGGTCCTCCCGATCCGTGACACCCTGCCCGGGGACTGCGGCCCAAGACAAAGGACTGTGCCATGTTGATCCTTCACGTTGAAGACGACCCCGACATCCAGGAAATCGCGCGGCTGGCGCTGACGGTGGTGGGCGGGCACGATCTGGTGCAGTTCTCGACCGGGGATGCGGCGCTGAACGCGGCGGGCGATCTGGCGCCCGATCTGGTGCTGCTGGACATGATGATGCCGGAAATGACCGGGGCCGAACTGATGGCCCTGCTGCGGCACCTGCCCCATTACGCCAAGGTGCCGATGGTGTTCATGACCGCCCGCGCCCAACCGCATGAGGTCGCGCAGATGCGCAAGCTGGGGGCGGCGGGGGTGGTGGTCAAGCCCTTCGACCCGATGACGCTGGCCGATCAGTTGGTGGCGATCCGCGACGACGCGGCCATGCCAGCGACCGAATCCCGCAACGGAAACCTTCCATGACACGCCGCCGTCCTCGCCATGCCGCAATCTGGCAGCAGGCGCAGGCGCTTGGGGTGTTTGCGCTGCTGACCGTCGGCTCGGCCGTGCTGGGGGCGATGCGCGGGTTTGACCTGATCGAGGCGACGGCGGTGGCATTCGCGACCGGCATCGTGGCGATCTGGGGGCGGGTGGCGGTGCCGGTCGCGGTGCTGGGCCTGTTGCCGATGGCGGTGATCGTCTACGCCCGGCTGGAGGCGCCGCCGCCGCCGCTGGCCACGGCGCTGATGCTGGCGGCGGCGCTGACGGCGTCGCTGCTGCTGATCCCGGCACTGCTGCGGCTGCGCCTTGGCCATCCACTGCATCTGCGGCGCAATCGCGACCTGCTGATCGCGGCGCTGATCGCCGGGCCGCTGGGGCAGATCCCGATGGCGATGGCGGCTGCCTGGCTGGTGGCCGACTCGATCCCCGGCGATGCCATCACGCATCTTGTCGGCAGTTGGCTGCTGCTGTCGCTGGCCGGGATGACGCTGTTCTTCACCCTGCTGGTCGCGCCGCAGCGCCCGCGCGGTCGGGCGTTGCGTGCCGGCACGCCGCTGGCACGGCTGTCGCCCTGGCCGCTCGCCACCGTCATGCTGGTGCAGGTGGCGGGGATCGGGCTGTGGTCCTATGTTCAGGCCAAGGATGAGGACCGCGCCAAGGCCGCCTTCGTCGCCCTGGTGAACGAGGCCGAGAACGCCATCTCGCTGCGCCTGGCCAGCTATCGCAATGCCGTCAATGCCGGTGCCAGCTACATCGCGGCCAGCCAGACGGTGACGCGCACCGAATGGCGGCGCTATGTCGAACAGCTTGGCATCGCCCAGACCTATCCCGGGATGCTGGGCCTCGGCGTCGTCATTCCCTATGGCGCCGGGCAGATCGACCAGGCCCCTGCCGTGGCCGAGGCCCTTGGCCAGCCCAACCTCCGGGTTCATCCCGTCAGCAACCAGGATGAGCGGTTCGTCATCACGATGATCGAGCCGCGGGCGGTCAACGCCGCCGCCGTCGGACTGGACCTGTCCTTCGAGCCGCGGCGGCGGGCTGCGCTTCTGGCCTCGCGCGCGACGGGGCGGGCCAAGATGACGCAGGCGGTGACGCTGGTGCAGGACGATCAGCAATCGGCGGGGTTCCTGCTGGTCAAGCCCAGCACGATCCGCCTGCCGGACGGCAGCTTCCGCCAGGTCTGGGCCTATGCGCCGTTCACCGCCCATGGCCTTCTGGACGACATCGCCCCCGCGCTTCGGCGTGACCTGCGCATGACCGTGCACGACGGCCCGACCCCCGATCCGGCGCGGATCATTCACCACACCGATCTGCGCCATACGGCGGGTTCACACGCGGGCCACACGCCGCGCCCGATCCCCTGGCAGTTCACCGAGATCCGCCAGATCAGCGCCTATGGCCAGACCTGGACCTTCGTGTGGCACGATGTCGGGCGTCGTGGCCTGTCGGCCGATCACCTGGGCGCGGCGCTGATGCTGATCGGCTTTGCCGCCGCCTCGCTGCTGCTGACCGCGCTGCTGGTGGTGCTGACACAGCGCGAGGCCGATGTCCGCGGCCTTGTCGCCGCCCAGACCCGGATGCTGTCGGAACGCGACCAACGCCTGCGCGCGATCCTGCGCACCGTGCACAGCGCGGTGCTGCATCTGGATGATGACAGCCGGATCCTCAGCATCAATGCCGCCGTGCCGCGCCTGTTCGGCCGCGACGATGGCGATCTGATCGGGCAACCGGTCTCGGCGCTGATCCCCGGACTTGACCGCGCCGGCCTGGCGCGGCTGGCGGCGACAGGCGCCGGGCCGGACGGCACCGACCCGGGCCTCGCGGCGCCCGAACTGACCGGGCGGACCGCATCGGGGCAGCCCTTGGTGCTGGCCGCCGCCACCGGGCGCTGGACCGGTGCCGATGGCAGCCCGCAACTGACGCTGACGCTGACCGACATTTCGGCGCGCAAATCGGCCGAACGCGTGGTTGCCGATGCCGAACGCCGCTGGGACATGGCGCTGCGCAGCGCGGGCTTTGGCGTGTTCGACATGGATTTGCAGACCGGCCGCGTGGTCGTGTCCGAAACCTGGAAAAGCGTGATGGGCTTTGCCTGGCCCGATCCCGACGATCCCCGGCGCTCTGCCGAGTGGCTGGCGCGCCTCCATCCCGACGACCTGCCCCGGCTGACGGCCGCCTATTACGCCTGCCTGAAGGGCCAGATCGACCGGCTGAACAAGGAATACCGCTTCCAGCGCGAGGACGGCACCTGGATCTGGACCCGCGCCATCGCCGTCATCACCGAACGCGGCGCGGATGGCCGGGCGCGGCGGATGATCGGCGTGCAAAGCGACGTCACCCACCTGCACGAGGCAGAGGCGCAGCTTCGCGCCTCCGAGGAACGCTTCCGCCGCGCCTTCATGGACGCGCCGGCGGGCATGGTCATCGTCTCGCGCGGGGGGCGGTTCCTCGATGCCAACCACGCCTTTCTCGAGTTTTCGGGCTATAGCCAGGAAGACCTGTCGCGGCTTCTGTTCCGCGACCTGATCCACCCCGAGGACGCCGCCCGCGACGTGCCCGAACTGCTGCGCCTGCGCCGGGGCGAGATCGACAGCTATGCCTTTGAGGCGCGCTTCCGCCACAAGGACGGCGCGATCCGCTGGGGTCGGCTGGTCGCCAATATGGAACGCGATGCGAATGGCGTGCCGCTGCGCTTTCTGTCGCAGATCATCGACATCACCGAGGAACGCGAACTGGATCAGACCAAGGGCGATTTCATCGCCACTGTCAGCCATGAGTTGCGCACGCCGCTGACCTCGATCCTGGGGGCGCTGAAGCTGCTGTCGGGGCTGGCGGGCGAGGCTTTGGGCGAACAGCCGCGCCGCCTGCTGGCGATGGCCGAGACCAACAGCCAGCGCCTGCTGGGCCTGGTCAATGACCTGCTTGAGGTCGAACGCCTGGGTGCCGAGCCCGCGCCGGGCGACCGCCACGTGCAGCCGCTGCGTCCATTGCTGGATCAGGCGATCTGGACCAACCAACCCTATGCGCGTCAGTTCGGCGCCACGATCGAGCTGACGGCGCCCGATGATCCGCTGCTGGTCAGCGTCGACGAACGCCATATCCAGCAGATCATGGCCAACCTGCTGTCGAACGCCGCCAAGTTTTCGCCCGAGGGTGGGCTGATCCGGGTGGTGCTGACCGCCGAGGATCACGCCGCCGTGGTGCGGGTGATCGACCAGGGGCCGGGGGTGCCGAAAAGTTTCCGCGCCAAGGTGTTTGACCGTTTCACCCAGGCCGACAATTCGGCGCGCCGCAAGCGCGGTGGCACCGGGCTGGGGCTGCATATCTCGCGCATCCTGACGCAGCAGAACGGCGGCACGCTGAGCCTTGCCCCGGATCGCGACGGCGACACGGGCGAGGGGGCGGGCCGTGTCGGGGCCGAGTTCGTGCTGACCCTGCCGCTGGCAAGTGCCCCCGCGCCGCAGCGTAAACGGCCGCGGGGCGCACGGGCGAAAACCACGCTCACGCCACCGGCGGATCAGCCAAAGCCATAGCCGATGGCCGCGCGGCGCAAGGCGCGGACACCGGCCTGAATGCGCTTGGTGCGATGCACGTCACGGTGGGTGACGATCCAGACCGGTTCCGCCCATTCCGCCATCGGCGCCGCGAGCTCGATCAGGTCGGGCAGCCGCAGGCCGGTCTGGCGCGGCAGAAATCCCGCGCCCAGTCCCTGCACCACCGCCATCGCAAGCGCCGCCGCATCCGAGGTGCGAAAGGCCACCTGCCCCGGATGCACATGCCGTTGCACCCATTGCGCGGCGGACAGCATGATCGAACCGCCAGCCAGATCGGGCGTGCCATCGGGACCGGGGCGCAGATCGTTGGCGACAAAGCGGTGCGCTTCGGGCGCCGCGCCCAGCAGACCGGCGTGGGCCTCGACATAGCTGCGCGCCGCGAACAGGCTGACCGCCAGGCGCGGCGCGGCCAGGACCACATAATCGGGCTGGTCGGGCCGGTCATGCCCGGCGCGCAGGTCGATATCGGCTTCGCCCAGATCCAGCCGCGCCGGGGCAAGGCTTGGACGCAGCACCACTTGCGCATCGGGGTGATCGGCCTGAAGAATGCCGCTGGCCTCGATCACCAAGGGCACCAGCTCGGGCGCGGTGGCGATGGTCAGGCTGCCCGCGACGGCGCGATCCAGATCAGCGCGATGGGCGATTTCGATCGCCAGCCGCTCCATCTTTTCGGCGGCGGCCATGAAGGTCTCGCCCTCGGGGGTCATCCGATAGCCGCGATTGTGGCGGTAAAACAGCGTGACCCCCAGATCGCGTTCCAGATCCTCGACATGGCGCAACAGCGTGGCGTGATGCAGGCCCAGCTCGCGCGCGGCCTCGCTCAGCGATCCGGCGCGCGCGACATTCAGCGCGCTGCGGATCTTGTCCCAGCTCACGTCAGACAGGGTGCGGGTGGCGGTGTGGGGGGCCATGAGAACAAGGTTAACAAAACCCCGCCCATGGCCCAAGCTGTTTTGCAACAGCATGTAACGAATGCAAACGCTTTCGTTCAGCGCATGCAAGGGCCACGCGAAATCCGCGCGGGGCCGACGTTCGCCAGCCCCGCGCGCGCGTTAAAGCTGGGCCGCAACCTCGTCCGGGATCTCGAAATTGCCGGTGACGGTCTGCACGTCATCGTCATCTTCCAGCGCGTCGATCAGCTTCATCAGCTTCTGTGCCGCCTCCAGATCCAGCGCGGTCAGGGTCTGCGGGCGCCAGATCAGCTTGGCGGTCTCGGATTCACCCAAGGACGCCTCCAGCGCGGCGTTCACCTCGCCAAAGGCGGTGTCGGCGCAGGTGATCCAGTGGCCTTCCTCGTCGGTTTCCACGTCATCCGCGCCCGCCTCCAGCGCGGCCATCATCACCGTGTCGGCATCCCCTGCCGACAGCGGAAACTTGATCTCGCCCACCCGGTCGAACATGAAGCTGACGCTGCCCGTCTCGCCCAGGTTGCCGCCGTGCTTGGTGAAATAGGACCGCACGTTCGAGGCGGTGCGGTTGCGGTTGTCGGTCATCGCCTCGACGATCACCGCGATGCCGCCGGGGCCGTAGCCTTCATAGCGGATTTCGGTGTAATCGCCCGCGTCGCCGCCCTGCGACTTCTTGATCGCCCGGTCGATCACGTCGCGCGGCATCGAGTTCGACCGCGCCTCTTTCACCGCCAGCCGCAGCCGGGGGTTCTTGTCGGGGTCGGGGTCGCCCATCTTCGCCGCCACGGTGATTTCCTTGGCGAGTTTCGAGAACAGCTTCGACCGGGCAGCGTCCTGCTTGCCCTTGCGATGCTGGATATTGGCCCATTTGGAATGGCCGGCCATGGCTGCCTCCGGTGCGTCTATGCCGGGCGCACCCGGAACAACGGGGGCCGTGCGGCGTTGCAGAAATCGGGCGCATCTATAAAACGGGCATGGCCTCCGCCGCAACCCGTGCCGATACGGGCCGCCGCGGGACGGCACCGACTTTGTTGCAAGGGGGAAGAATGACGACGGATCAGGCACTGCTGTTCGGACTGTTCGGGGCGATCCTGGTGCTGATGATCTGGGGCCGCTGGCGCTATGATCTGGTTGCGCTGGCCGGGCTGGTGGCGGCGGTGCTGCTGGGGCTGGTGCCTGCCGCGCAAGCCTTCAACGGCTTTGGCCATCCGGCGGTGATGACCGTCGCGCTGATCCTGGTGGTCACGGCGGGGCTGCAACGCTCGGGCGCGGTGGCGCTGCTGGCCAAGCATCTGGGCCGGCCCGACCGCAGCCTGCCGCTGCACCTGGCGGTGTTCGGCGGCGTCGGCGCCTTCATGTCGGGCTTCATGAACAATGTCGCGGCGCTGGCGATCCTGATGCCGATCGACCGCCGGGTCGCGGAAAAGGCGGGCCGCGCCGCCGGGCTGACGCTGATGGCGCTGGCCTTCACCACGATCCTTGGCGGCATGGCCACGCTGATCGGCACGCCGCCGAACCTGATCGTCTCGACCTTCCGGCAAGAGGCGCTGGGCACCCCCTATCGGATGTTCGACTTTCTGCCCGTGGGCGGGCTGGTGGCGCTGGCGGGCGTGGTCTTTATCGCGCTGATCGGCTGGCGGCTGGTGCCGCAGCGCGCCGGCAATGCCATCGGGGCCGAAACCCGGATCCGCGATTACGTCACCGATCTGATCGTGACCGAGAAATCGCCCCTGGTCGGCCAGACCGTGCGCGACGTGCATGACGGCACCGAAAAGGCCGATGTCCATATCTTCGCCGTCGTGCGCGACGGCAAGCGGCTGCACGGATGGATGGGCGCGCCGGCGATCCAGCCCGGCGATCACCTGCTGATCGAGGCCTCGCCCGCCGCATTGGAGGAGTTTCGCGCCGCGCAGAAGCTGGCCTTCCCGGATGGCACCAACCAGTCCGGCGGCGTGCGCCCCGAGGGCGGCGGTCAGGTCTTGATCGAGATGCTGGTGCCCGAGACCGCCCGCATCGTCGGCAAGACCTCGCACGGGGCGGGGCTGGCGTTTCGCTATGACGCGGTGCTGATGGGGATCCTGCGGCGCGGCCAGACGATCCGCGACAATGTGCGCCGCACCCGGATCGAGCCGGGCGACATGCTGTTGATGCTGGTGCCGGAATCGCGGCGCGATGCGGTGGTGGACGGGCTGGGCGTGATCGCGCTGGACGGCGGCGGTGCCGAGGTCATCAAGGAAAGCCGGATCTGGATCGCGCTTGGCCTGTTCATCGGCGCCATCGTCGCGGCCAGTTTCGGCATCACCTCGATGGCGGTGGCGCTGGCGGCGGTGGTGATCGGCTATGTGCTGGCGGGGGTGCTGAGCATCGAAGAGCTTTACGACCATGTCGACTGGCCGGTGATCGTGCTGCTGGGGGCGATGATCCCGCTGGGGATGGCGCTGGATTCGACCGGTACCTCGGGGCTGATCGCGGGCGGGTTGGCGGCGATGACCTCGGGTCTGCCGGCCTGGGTGGCGCTGGTGGCACTGATGGTGGCGACGATGTTCCTGTCGGACGTCCTGAACAACAATGCCACAACGATCATCGCCGCGCCGGTGTCGATCCGGCTGGCCGAACAGTTGGGCGTGAACCCCGACCCGTTCCTGATGGGGGTGGCTGTGGCCGCGTCCTGCGCCTTTCTGACGCCGATCGGGCATCAGAACAACACCCTGGTTCTGGGTCCGGGGGGCTATCGGTTCGGCGATTACTGGCGCATGGGCCTGCCGCTGGAGATCATCGTGCTGGCGGTTGGTGTGCCGGCGCTGCTGACCTTCTGGCCGCTTTAGGGCGAGGTCACGGGGGGCGCTGCCCCCCGCACCCCCCGGCGTATTTAGGCAAGAAAGAGCGGCATGTTCACGGCGCGGTCAGCGGCCAGAACAGTGGGATGATGACCATCGCGGCGACCGCCAGGATCAGGTTCAACGGAACCCCGACCTTGAAATAGTCGCTGAACTTGTAGCCGCCCGGTCCCAGTACCAGCATGTTGGTCTGATAGCCGATCGGCGTGGCAAAGCTGGCCGAAGCCGCGAACATCACCGCCACCACGAAGGCGCGCGGGTTCAGGCCAAGCTGCATCGCCAGCTGAATGGCGATCGGCGTGACGATCACCGCCACGGCATTGTTCGACACCAGTTCGGTCAGCACCATTGACACGACATAGACGGCAAACAGCGCCAGCACCGGTGGAAGGATGGACAGCAGCGGGCTGATCCAGCCGACCACCAGCTCGACCGCCCCGGAATTGTCCAGCGCGACCCCGACGACCAGCATGGCAAAGACCAGCACCAGCACATTGCCCTCGACAAAGGTCAGCGCCTCGTCGCCGTCGATGGCGCGGGTGATCAGGATGATGCCGACCGCGATGGTGGACAACAGCAGGATCGGCGCCACGTCAAAGGCCGCCAGCACCACCACCGCGATCAGCGCGCCGATGGCGATGGGCGCGTGACGGCGGCGGAACGGGCGTTCGCGCGGCTTGGTTACATCGACCAGATCCATGTCGGCAGCCAGCCGGGCGATATCCTCGGGGGCGCCTTCCAGCAGCAGGGTATCGCCGACGACCACCACCAGATCGTCCAGCTTGCGCCCGATATTCTGGTTGCGCCGATGCGCGGCCAGCACATAGACGCCATAGCGCCGCCGCAGCCGCAATTCCCCCAGGGACCGCCCGATCATCCGGCACCCGGGCGAGATCAGCACCTCGACCGTCTCGGTGGCGACCGAGGACAGTTGATCCACGCGGCTCAGGTTCTTGTTCTGTTGCAGGCCCAGCAGTTCGGACATTTCCGACCGCAGCACCACGCGGTCGCCCGGCTCCAGCACGACCGAGGTCAGATCGCGCCGAAGGCTGGCATCGCCGCGCAGCACGTCGATCACCCGCACCCCGTCGCGCTTGAACAGGTCGACCGCCATCACCGGCTGGCCGATCAGCGCGGAATCGGCGGGCACCGCGACCTCGGTAAAGAACTTCATCCGCCGCCGGTCGCCCAGCATCGCCCCCATCGACTGCCGTTCGGGCAACAGGTGCCGCCCGACCGTGGCCAGATAGGTGAAGCCGATCAGCATGTACAAAAGCCCCGCGCCCGAGATTTCAAAGATGGTGAAGGGCGCCAGCCCCCTGTCACGCGCCACGCCATCGACGATCAGGTTGGTCGAGGTGCCGATAAGCGTGACCGTGCCCCCCAGGATCGCCGCATAAGACAGCGGGATCAGCAGCTTGGAGGGCGCGATCTTCAGCTTGCGCGCCACCGTCATCATCACCGGGATCATCATGACCACGACCGGCGTGTTGTTCAGAAAGGCCGATGCCGCGCCGATCAGCAGAAAGATCGCCACCAGCGTCGCCACCGGATTGGTGTCGATCTGCGCCTCGGCCCGGCGGGTGATCCAGTCAAGCGCGCCCGTGCGCACCAGTCCGCCCATCAACAGGAACATCATCAGGATGGTCCATGGGGCGCTGTTGGACAGCACCTTTTCCGCCTCGTGATAGGGCACGATGCCCAGGATCAGCACCAGCGTCGCGCCGCCGACGGCGGTGACCTCGGGCGGATAGGTTTCGCGGATGAACATGGTCAGCATCCCCGCCAGAATCGACAGGGTGATGACGGTCTGTGCTGTCTGCGACAGGCCAAGGTCAAACATGATGAAGTTCCGATACTTGCCCGCGCCGATCGTCAGGCCGATGGCGGCGATGATAGCGGTGCCGGGCGGCGCGGCGCAAGCGGTCGTCAGACCGGGGCCGCCGCCTCCAGCACGCCACCGATGCGCACGGCGACGGCGCGGGTGGCGCGGCCGGTGCGGTCGTCGGTCTCGGCGTAAAGGCCCGACAGGGTTGCCTCGCCCTCGGCGGGGGTAAAGCGTTCCCGGGTCATGCCGGTGACGAAGCGGCGCATCGGCTCGGCCTTGTCCATGCCGATGATGCTGTCGTAATCGCCGCACATGCCGGCATCGGTGATGTAGGCGGTCACGCCGCCGATCAGCCGCGCATCGCCGGTCGGGATATGAGTATGGGTGCCCGCGACCAGGCTGGCGCGACCGGCGCAGAACTGGCCAAGCGCGTTCTTTTCACTGGTCGCCTCGGCGTGGATGTCGATGATGCTGGCGTTGACCGAGGCCCCCAGCGGCGCGGTGCGCAGCACCTCATCCAGGGCGCTGAACGGGTCATCGAACGGGCGCTTCATGAACACCTGGCCCAGTGCCTGCGCCACCAGCACGCGGCGGCCCTGGCTTGCCTCGAACACCCGCGCGCCACGGCCGGGCGCGGTCTTGGCAAAGTTCAGCGGGCGGATGATGCGCGGCTCTTTCTCGATGAAGGACATCATGTCCTTCTGGTCAAAGGCGTGATCGCCCAGCGTCAGCACATCGGCCCCCGCCGCCAGCAGCTCGCGCGCGTGATCGCCCGTCAGGCCCATCCCGCCGGATGCGTTCTCGCCATTGACGACGACGAAATCCAGCCGCCATTCGGCGCGCAGCCCCGGCAGCCGATCGATGATCGCCCGTCGGCCCGCCCGGCCCATGACATCGCCCAGAAACAGAATGCGCATCCGCCGACCGTAAACCCGCAGCCGGGCAAGAACAAGCCGCCTGCCCCCTTCTTTCTTGCCCAAATACGCAAGCAACAGCCGCCACCCGCGCCACGCCCGCGGTTGCGCGCCGCCGCCCGCGCAACGGCTTTTCCCGCCCGCACTTTGCGGCTAGGAAGGGGCAAACCGCAAAGGACCGCCCCATTGCCCCTTCTGGCGCGCATCGACCGATACATTCTGGCGCAGTTGCTGGCCCTGTTCGGCTTCTTTGCGCTGGTGCTGGTTTCGGTCTACTGGATCAACCGCGCCGTGTCGCTGTTCGATCAGTTGCTCGCCGATGGCCAGACCGCCAAGGTGGTGCTTGAGTTCACGGCCCTTACCCTGCCCTTCGTCATCCGCGTGGTGCTGCCGATCGCGGCTTTCGCGGCCTCGATCCAGGTGGCGAACCGGCTGTCCTCGGACAGCGAGCTGGTGGTGATGCAGGCGGCGGGCCTGTCGCCCTGGCGGCTGGCGCGGCCGGTGCTGGTGTTCGGGCTGATCGGCGCCCTGCTGATGGGGCTTTTGACGCATTGGCTGGTCCCGGCCTCGCGCGCGCAACTGGCCGACCGCCAAGCCCAGATCGCCCAGAACGTCACCGCGCAATTCCTGAACCCCGGCACGTTCCTGACGCCGACCGCCGGGGTCACGCTTTATCTGCGCGACGTCTCACCCCAGGGTGAACTGCTGGGCCTGTTTCTGGCCGATGACCGCCGACCCGAGCGTCAGGTGATCCACACCGCCGACAAGGCGCTCTTGGTGCGGGCCGAGACCGGGCCGAAGCTGATCATGCTGCAGGGTCAAAGCCAGACCCTGATCCGCCACGGCGACGGCCCGCCGCGGCTGTCGGTGACGCGGTTTTCCGATTTCACCTATGACATCGGCGCGATGATCAGCCGCGCCCCGCGCGAGGGGCGCAACATCAACGAATTGTCTACGCTGGCGCTGATCCGCGACCCGGACGGCAGCGCGCGGATCAGCAACACCCCGCCCGCGCAGGTCGGGCTGGAACTGCACGAAAGGCTGGCCCAGCCGTTTCAGGCCCCGGTCGCGGCGCTGATCGGCTTTGCGGCGCTGCTGATGGGCAGCTTTTCGCGCTTTGGCCTGACGCGGCAGATCCTGACTGGGATCGCCGGGCTGATCGTGGTGCAATTCCTGTCGAATGCGATCTCGGATCTGGCGCGGCGACAGCCCGATCTGGCGGTGCTGACCTGGCTTGCACCGCTGGTGGGCGCGGGGATCGCGGTTGCGATGCTGGCGCTTGCGGCGCGGCGGCGGCGGGTGCCGCGCGCCCCTGCCGGGGGGGCTGCGGCATGATCCTTGGGCTTTATCTGGCGCGGCGGTTCCTGCGCAGCCTGGCGATCGTCACCGGCGTGTTCCTGGCGATCCTTTACCTGATCGACATGGTAGAGCAGATCCGCCGCTTTTCGGGCGGTCAGGTGGGCTTCTGGGACAGCGCCCGCCTGGCGGCGTTGAACCTGCCCGGCGCGATCCAGACGATCCTGCCGCTGATCGTGCTGCTCGCCGCCGTGGCGATGTTTCTGATGCTGGCGCGGTCGTCGGAACTGGTGGCGATCCGCGCCTCGGGGCGGTCGGCGCTGCGGATGCTGGCGGCGCCGGTCACCGTCGCGGCGCTGGTCGGCGCGCTTGCGGTGGCGGTGCTGAACCCGTTGGTCGCCGCTACCTCGAAACGCTATCAGACGCTGGCCGATGGCTTTGGCGGGGGCGGCGCGACCGCCGTCTCGGTCGGCCCGGCGATCTGGCTGCGGCAGGGCGATGCCGAGGGAACGGCGGGCGGCCAGACCGTGATCCGCGCCGACCGCGCCAGCCTTGACGGGGCGACGCTGCATGGCGTGACCTTCATGATCTTCGCGCCCGAGGCCGGGCCGGTCCGCCGCCTGGATGCCGATACCGCGACGCTGACCGATCAGGGCTGGCAACTGGCGCGGGTCAAGGATTGGCCGCTGGACACGGCCAACCCCGATACCGCCGCCACCGCCCATGACCGGCTGACCCTGCCCTCGACACTGACGCCCGAACGCATCCGCGACGGGGTGGGCACGCCCTCGGCGGTGTCGTTCTGGCACCTGCCCGCCTTTATCGCGGAACTGGAACGCGCAGGCTTTTCCGCCCGCCGCCACAGCCTGTGGTTCCAGATGGAACTGGCCCTGCCCGCCATGCTGGCCGGGATGGTGCTGATCGCGGCGGGCTTCACCATGCGACCGGCGCGGTTCGGGCGCAGCGGGCTGATGGTGATGCTGGCCCTGGCGGCGGGGCTAGGGCTGTTCTTCCTGCGCAACTTTGCTCAGGCGCTTGGCGACAACGGCCAGATCCCGATCACCTTGGCCGCCGCCGCCCCGCCCGCTGTGGCGGTGCTGTTCGCGCTTGGCCTGCTTTTGCATCTTGAGGACGGCTGACCGATGACCCACCCGCCGATCATCCGCAACCGGCTGCTGACCGCGGCCTTGGCCAGCCTGATCGCCCTGGCCCAACCCGCCAGCGCGCAAGACACCCCCGCCACGCTGGTCGCCGACCGCGTGCAGGTGCAGGACGGCAGCCTGCTGACCGCGACCGGCGATGTGCAGATGTTCCACCAGGGCCGCCGCCTGACCGCCACCGGCGTCACCTATGACCAGGCGCGCGGCACGATCCGGCTGACCGGCCCGATCCGGCTGACCGAACCGGGCGCGGATGGGTCAGTTCTGATCGCCGATCAGGCCGAACTGGACGCCGATCTGCGCGACGGCATCCTGACCGGGGCGCGAATGCTGATGGCGCGCGAATTGCAACTGGCCGCCGCCCGCATCACCCGCAGTCAGGGGCGGTTTACCACCTTCGACCGCGTTGTCGCCTCCTCCTGCGAGGTCTGCGTCAGCGCCCCCACCCCCCTGTGGGAGATCCGCGCGGCGCAGGTCCGCCACGACGCCGAGACCCGGCGGCTGACCTTTCACGACGCCCAATTGCGCGCCTTTGGCGTGCCGGTGGGCTGGGTGCCGCAACTGTCGCTGCCCGATCCTACCGTCAGCCGCGCGGCGGGTCTGCTCCGCCCCGGCTTTCGGTCCACCAGCAAGCTGGGCTTCGGCATCAGCCTGCCGGTCTTCGTGCCGCTGGGCGATCATCACGACCTGACCCTGACGCCATCGGTCACCACCAAGAACAGCCGCACCCTGGGGCTGCGCGGTCGCCACGCGCTGACCGGCGGGCTGATCGAATGGTCGGGCGCGCTGACCCGCGACCGGCTGCGGCCGGGTGAATTGCGCGGCTATCTGTTCGGCACCGCCCGTTTCGCGCTGCCGCGCGATTACCGGCTGGGGGTGCAGGTGCAAACCACCTCGGACCCCGATTATCTGTCTGATTACGCCATTTCCGACGCCGACCGGCTGTGGAGCGGCGTGACCATCGACCGCGTGCGCCGCGACCGCATGGTGTTCGCCGCGATCGGCAATTTCCACACCCTGCGCGCGGGCGAGACGAACAGCACCCAACCCGCGCAGGTGGCGGGGCTGGCCTGGGAACGCCGCTGGCCGCTGGCCGGGGGCGAGGCCGGGCTGCGGTTCGACATGCTGGCCTTTCGACGCAGTTCGGACGCGCAGGACATCGGCCGCGACATGACCCGGCTGGGCCTGCGCGCCGACTGGCGGCGGCAATGGCTGCTGCCGCAAGGCGTGGTCGTTGCGGGTGAACTGCGTCTGGCGGCGGATCAGTTCCTGATCGGCGACGATGCCAGCTATGATGCCGCGACCACCCGGATCGACCCGACGGCGGCGGTCGAACTTCGCTGGCCCTGGCTGCGCCGCGACGCGCGCGGTGCGGCGCAGGTGATCGAGCCGGTGGCGCGCCTTGATCTGTCGCGCAACCGCCTGCCCGATGTCCCTGATGAGGACAGCCGCCTGGCCGAGTTCGACGAAGCAAACCTGTTCGCCCCCTCGCGCTTTCCGGGCGGGGATGCGCGTGAAACCGGGCAGCGCCTGGCTCTGGGCGTGGCCTGGACGCAGATCGACCCACGCGGCTGGTCGCTGGGCCTGGCGGGCGGGCGGATCTGGCGGCTGGGCGACGCGCGGCCCGCCAGCGGATCGGAACTGGCGCGCGGCAATTCCGACTGGCTGATCGCCGCCCATGCCAGCGCGCCGGGCGGGCTGCGCTGGACGGGCCGGGCGCTGTTGGGCGATGGCGGCGATGTGAACCGCGCCGAAACCCGCATCGCCTGGGCCAATGACCGGCTGGACCTGTCGGCGGGCTATCTGTGGCAAACCGCCGATGCCTATGAAAACCGCGCCGAGGATCTGTCGGAACTGGTGCTGGACGGCCGCTTCGCCATTGGCGGCGGCTGGCGCGCGGGCCTGTCGGGGCGCTATGATTTCGACGCCCGACAGGTGGAACGCGCCGGGCTGGCGGTCAGCTATGTCAACGAATGTGTGACGGTCGATCTTTCCCTCTCGCATCGCCGAACCTCATCCACTACTGTAAGCCGCGATACCGATGTCGGGCTGTCGGTGCGGCTGACGGGCTTTGGCGCGGGTGGCGGAACCGGGTCAGCCGACCGCGCGGTTCGCCGCCGCTGCCTGCGATAGGCCCGCCGCCCCTGTGCTGCCTGACGACAGAAACGGAACCAAAGCCGATGGCCCCTGATCTTCGCCCCGATCTTTCCGCTGCTGCCCCGCGCCGCCTGCCGCTGTGGTCCGCCGCCGCGCTGGCGCTGGCGCTGCTGACCGCGCCGCTGGTCCCCGCGCCGGTCGCGGCCAATCCCTTTGCCCCGGCGCTGATCGTCAACGATCGGGCCATCACCCGCTATGAAATCGATCAGCGCACCCGGTTTCTGACGCTGCTGCGCGCCGCGCCGAACCCCGCCGCCGAGGCCGAAAAGACCCTGATCGAGGACCGCCTGCGCCTGCAAGAGGCGAACCGCCTGGGGCTGAAGGCCAGCCCCGAACAGGTGCAAGCCGGGATGGAAGAATTCGCCAGCCGCGCCAACATGTCCGCCGATCAGTTCATCGAGGCCCTTGGGCAGTCCGGCGTCGAGGTTCAGGCCTTCCGCGATTTCGTCGCCGCCGGTGTCGTCTGGCGCGAGGTGGTGCGGCAGAAATATGCCGGAAAGGTGCAGATTTCCGAAGCCGATGTCGACAAGGAACTGGCCCGCGCCCCCGCCGCGATGACTGGCGCGCGGGTGCTGATTTCGGAACTGATCATCCCCGCCCCCCCGGGCCAGGAGGATGCGGTGATGGCGCGCGCCCAGCGGCTGTCCTCCAGCCTGTCGGGCGAGGCCGCCTTTGCCGCCGCCGCGCGGTCCAGCTCGGCCGCGCAATCGCGCGGTCAGGGCGGGCGGCTGGACTGGATGGAGGTCGAGAACCTGCCGCCGCAGATCCGCAGCGTGCTGCTGGGGCTGGCACCCGGTCAGGTCTCGGCCCCGGTCGCGGTGCCGGGTGCGGTGGCGCTGTTCCTGATGCGGTCCCTGGATGAGGGCCGCCCGGTCGGCGACCGCGCGCAGACGCTGGATTATGCGCAGCTTGTGGTGCCCGGCGGGCCGGAGGAGGCCGCGCGCCTGCGCGCCGACGCGCTGAGCTGCGACAACCTGTATCCCATCGCGCGGCGCATCGGGGCGGGCGCGCTGACCCGGCAGACGCTGCCGCAGACCCAGATCCCCGGCGATGTCGCGCTGGATCTGGCGCGGCTGGATGACAATGAAAGCGCCATCACCACGCGCGGCGGCCAGACCGTGCTGCTGATGCTGTGCGCGCGCCGGGCGATCCTGCCCGCCGCCCCCCCCGCCACCGCCGGCGCGCCGGGATCGGACGCTGCCCCCGCCGCCACGCCCGACCGCGACGCCGCCCGCGCCGAGGTGATGAACCGCCGCCTGACCAATTTTGCCGACCGCGATCTGGCCAAGCTGCGGGCCGAGGCGATCATCATCCGCCCCTGATGGCCGCGCCGCTGATCCTGACCTGTGGCGAGCCTGCGGGCGTCGGCCCCGAACTCGCCCCCAAGGCGCGCGCCGTCCTGGGTGCCGATCTGCCCCTCGTCTGGCTGGGTGACCCGGCGCATCTGCCGCCCGGCACCGCGATGGCGCTGGTCGACGATCCCGCCCGCGCGGTCGATGTGCCGGCCAGCCACCTGCCGGTGCTGGCCCATCCCTTTCCCGGCCCCGCCGTGCCGGGCCAGCCGCAGCCCGGCCATGCCGAACAGGTGATCGCGGTGATCGCCCGCGCCGTGGATCTGGTGCAGGCCGGTGCCGGTTCTGCTGTCGTCACCGCGCCGATCAACAAGCTGGCGCTGAAACAGGGCGCGGGCTTTGCCTTTCCCGGCCATACCGAATATCTGGCCGATCTGGCGGGCGGCGCCGATGTGGTGATGATGCTGGCCTGCGAGGGGCTGCGCGTCGTGCCCGCCACCATCCACATCCCGCTGGCCGATGTGCCCACCGCGCTGACCCCCGATCTGCTGGCCCGCACCATCCGCATCACCCGCGCCGCGCTGATCCGCGATTTCGCCATCCCTGCCCCGCGTCTGGCGGTGGCCGGGCTGAACCCCCATGCCGGTGAGGGCGGCGCGATCGGCACTGAGGAACAGGGCTGGATGGCCGCCACGCTGGACGCCCTGCGCGCCGAGGGCATCGACCTGATCGGCCCTCTGCCCGCGGATACGATGTTCCACGCCGCCGCCCGCGCGCGCTATGACGCGGCGATCTGCGCCTATCACGATCAGGCGCTGATCCCGATCAAGACCATCGACTTTGCCGGTGGCGTGAACGTGACGCTGGGCCTGCCGTTCATCCGCACCTCGCCCGATCACGGCACCGCCTTTGACATCGCCGGGCGGGGCCTGGCCGACCCGACCAGCCTGATCGCCGCGCTGCGCATGGCCGACCGCATGGCGCGCGCCCGCGACAGGTCTTGACGCCCGGCCCCGCCTTCGCCATCACCGCCCCATGATCCCCGCCGATAAACTTGCCCAGATCACCGAACGCTTTGGCTTTATCGAGGCCAAGCTGGCCGTGGTCACCGCCCCCGCCGAAATCGCCGCCCTGTCGCGCGAATACAGCGAGCTGAAGCCGGTGGTGGCCGCCATTGCCGATTGGCAGCAGGCGACCGACGATCTGGCCGAGGCCGACCTCTGGCTGGCCGATCCCGACATGCGCGCTTTGGCCGAGGAAGAAATCCCCACGCTGCGCGCCCGTCTGGCCGATCTGGAACAGGCGTTGCGCATCGCCCTTTTGCCGCGCGACGCCGCCGACGCCCGCCCCGCCATTCTGGAAATCCGCCCCGGCACCGGGGGCGAGGAAGCCGCGCTGTTCGCCGCCGATCTGCTTCGCATGTATCAACGCCACGCCGAGGCGCAGGGCTGGCGCTTTCAGATGATGGACCTGACCCATTCCGATCTGGGCGGCGTGCGCGAGGCCGTGGCCCGGATCGAGGGCGAAGGCGTCTTTGCCCGGATGAAATACGAATCCGGCGTCCACCGCGTGCAGCGTGTGCCGGAAACCGAGGCGGGCGGGCGCATCCATACCAGTGCCGCCACCGTCGCCGTGCTGCCCGAAGCTGCCGAGGTCGATATCGACATCCCCGCCAGCGACATCCGCATCGACACAATGCGGTCATCCGGCGCGGGCGGGCAGCATGTGAACACCACCGACAGCGCGGTGCGCATCACCCATCTGCCCACCGGCATCGTGGTGACCAGTTCGGAAAAATCCCAGCACCAGAACCGCGCCAATGCCATGGCCGTGCTGCGCGCCCGGCTTTACGAAATGGAACGCGACCGCGCCGCATCCGAACGCGCCGCCGACCGCAAGGCGCAGGTCGGGTCCGGCGACCGGTCCGAACGCATCCGCACCTACAACTTCCCGCAGGGCCGGATGACCGACCACCGCATCAACCTGACGCTTTACGCGCTGCCGCAGATCATGGGCGGCGATCTGGGCGCGGTGATCGACGCGCTGGTGGCCGATGATCAGGCGACCAAACTGGCCGAGATGGGGCTTTGACCACCCGCGCGCAGGCCCTGCGTGACGCGGCCCGGCAGCTGGCCGAGGCCGGCATCCCCGACGCCCCCCGCGACGCCCGCCGCCTGCTGGCGCATGTGCTGGACGTCGCCGCCGACCGGCTGACGCTGGAACTGGCCGAACCCGAGCCTCTGAGCCCCGATCAACAGGCGCGCATGGGGCAGATGGTTCAGGCCCGCGCCGCGCATCAGCCGGTGGCGCAGATCACCGGGCGGCGCAGTTTCTGGGGCCGCGATTTCGCCGTCACCCGCGACACGCTGGACCCGCGCCCGGAAACCGAGACGCTGATCGCGCTTGCCCTGACCGAGCCCTTCACCCGGCTTCTGGATCTGGGCACCGGCACCGGCTGCATCGGGCTGACCCTACTGGCCGAGCGCCCCAGCGCGCTTGGCCTGCTGACCGACCTGTCGCCCCGCGCCCTGGCGGTGGCGCAGGACAATGCCACCGCGCTTGGGGTTGCGGCCCGCGCGGGGTTCCTGATCTCGGACTGGTTTGCGGCGGTGCGCGGCGGCTTTGACCTGATCGTCTCGAACCCGCCCTATATCGCGGCGGATGAGATGGCGGCCCTGTCCCCCGATGTGCGCGACTGGGAACCGCATCTGGCGCTGACACCCGGCGGCGACGGGCTGGATGCCTATCGCGCCCTTGCCGCCGGTGTCGCGGGCCATCTGGCGCCGGGTGGGCGGCTGATGGTCGAGATCGGCCCGACGCAAGGGGCAGCGGTGGCCGACCTCTGGGCCGGGGCCGGTCTCACGCAGGTCGCCGTGCATCCCGACCTGGATGGCCGCGACCGCGTGGTCTCGGCCCGCGCCCCGCAATAGTCGCGCATTTTCAGCAGTTTTCCACGCATTCCCGGCTGGCCCGTGCAGAATCCGGTTGCCAAGCCCCCTGTCACATGGTTAGTCAACCGCGTGACGGGCGGCCAACGGCCCCCCGCGCGACCCGCCTTCCGTTTGCATTTGTCGATCCGCCGGATTTCCGGCTGTGGTCGTCCTGCACCGGGCAGGCCCAGGCGGGCTGGCCGCAGCAACCCAAGAAAGCCCATGAGATCTTCTAAATCCCGTTCGCGTTCCAAGTCGAACCGCCAGCGTTCTGTTGGCAACATCATCAATCGCGTCTTTGACAGCTCTGGCCCCGAGGGCAAGGTGCGGGGCACGCCCCAGCAGATCATCGACAAATACCTGATGTTGGCGCGCGATGCGCAATTGGGCAATGACCGCGTGGCCGAGCAGAACTTTCTGCAACATGCCGAACATTACACCCGGATGCTGGGTGAGGCGCAGCGCGAACTGGCCCGCGAACAAGAGCAGCGCCAGGCCGAACAGCAAGCCCGCCAGCAGGAACGCAATGACCAGCGCCCGGACCGTGGCGACCGCCCCGACCGGGGTGATCGCGGCGACCGTCAGGATCGCGCCGAACGATCGGATCGCGGCGATGACCGGGGTGGCGACCGGGGCGAGGCCCGTCATGAATCCCGTCACGAGGCGCGCCAGGACGTCCACACCGAGCCCGACCTGCTGCCCGCCGCCATCGGTGACGAGGCCGCGACCGGTCCCGTCGACACGCCCGAAGCCGCCGCTGAAACCCATGCCGTGCCGGGGGATGATCCGCTGACGGCGCTGCCGGCTTTTGTCACCGGTGGTGACGAAACCGCCCCCCGCCCGGCCCGCAGCCGCGCGCCCCGCGCCCCCCGCGCGCCGCGCCCGCCGCGCGAAGCCGCCCCGGCGACCGAGGATCAGGCGTAAACGAAAGGCCCGCGCAAGACGCGGGCCTTGTCATCACAGGGCGGCGGGCAGGTATTGGCACCGTCAGTGCCAGAACCGCCCCGCCGGAAAATGTTACCGTCAGTGCCACATTCCCGCGATCAGGCGGCGGCAATGCTGCGCGCCAGGGCGCAAAAGCCCTCGATACTGACATTCTCGGCCCGCTCGGTCGGGGAGATGCCGACGGCGGCCAGGTGATCCTCGATCCCCGGCGCCACGCCCTTCAACGCCGCGCGCAGCATCTTGCGGCGCTGATTGAACCCCGCCGCCACCACCCGCGACAGCACCGCCGCATCGGCCGGATAGCGCGGCTGGCTCAGCGCGGTCAGATGCACCACCGCCGAATGCACCTTGGGCGCAGGCGTGAAGGCCTCGGGCGGCAGGGTCATGACGATCCGCGCATCGCAGCGCCACTGCGCCAGCACCGCCAGTCGCCCATAGGCCCCCTCGCCCGGCTGCGCGGTGATCCGCTGCGCGACCTCTTTCTGAAACATCAGCGTCAGCGACTGCCAGACCGGCGGCCAGACCGGCGGCGTCAGCCAGCGGATCAGCAATTCGGTCCCGACATTATAGGGCAGGTTCGCCACCACCTTGATCGGCGGGGTCAGATGCGCCAGTGGATCGATGGCCAAAGCGTCATCGTTCAGCACCGTCAGCCGCCCCGGATAGGCCGCCGCGATCTGATCCAGCGCGGGCAGACAGCGCGCGTCCTTTTCCACCGCCAGCACCCGGCGCGCGCCCTCGGCCAACAGCCCGCGCGTCAGCCCGCCCGGCCCCGGCCCGACCTCCAGCACATCGGCCCCCGACAGATCGCCCGCCGCGCGCGCGATCTTGGCGGTCAGGTTCAGATCCAGCAGAAAGTTCTGGCCAAGCTGCTTTTTCGCGCTCAGCCCGTGTTCGGCAATCACCGCCCGCAGCGGCGGCAACCCGTCAATCGCGGCCATGTCAGTCCCCTTTCCCCCGACATGCCGCAGGGGGCCTGCAACGGCAAGCCCCCTTTCTTCTTGGCCCAAGTATCCCGGGGGGTGAGGAGGGTCAGGAAAAGGTCCGGTGGACCTTTTCCCCGGCGACCGCCCTCGCCTTCCGGCGCGAGGGCCGGGAGGGGGCAGCGCCCCCGTTCCCCAGCCGTTATCCGCGCGCGGCGCGGATCAGGCGCAGGATGTCGCGGGCGGCATCGGGGATATTGGTGCCCGGCCCGAAGATCGCCTTCACCCCCGCCGCCTTCAGGAAATCGTAATCCTGCTGCGGGATCACGCCGCCGCAGATCACCAGAATGTCGCCGGCGCCCTTGGCCTTCAGTTCCTCGATCAGCTTCGGCGCCAGCGTCTTGTGACCGGCCGCCTGCGAGGAGATGCCGACCACATGCACGTCATTATCGACGGCATCCTGCGCGGCCTCCTCGGGCGTCTGGAACAGCGGGCCGACGTCCACGTCGAAACCGATATCGGCAAAGGCGGTGGCGATCACCTTGGCGCCCCGGTCGTGGCCGTCCTGGCCCATCTTGACGACCAGCATGCGCGGGCGGCGGCCCTCGGCCTCGGCAAAGGCTTCCACGTCGCGCTGGATGGCGGCGAAACCGTCGTCGCCTTCATAGGCCGCGCCGTAAACCCCGGCCAGCGTCTTGACCTCGGCCCGGTGACGACCGAACACCTTTTCCATCGCCATGCTGATTTCCCCCACCGATGCCCGCGCCCGCGCCGCCTCGACCGCGGCCTCCAGCAGGTTGCCGCCTTCGGCTGCGCGACGGGTGATTTCCTCCAACGCCGCCTGACAGGCGGCCTCATCGCGGGTCGCCCGCATCTTGTTCAGCCGCGCGATCTGGGCTTCGCGCACCTTGATGTTATCGATATCCAGAATGTCGATCGGGTCTTCCTTCGACAGCCGGTACTTGTTGACGCCGACGATCACTTCCTCACCCCGATCGATCATCGCCTGCCGACGCGCTGCCGACTCCTCGATCCGCAGCTTGGGCATGCCGGTGGCGACGGCCTTGGTCATGCCGCCCATCGCCTCGACCTCCTCGATCATCGCCCAGGCCTTTTCGGCTATCTGGGCGGTCAGGCTTTCGACGTAATAGCTGCCCGCCAGCGGGTCGACGACATGGGTGATGCCCGTTTCCTCTTGCAGGATCAGCTGGGTGTTGCGCGCGATCCGGGCGCTGAAATCGGTGGGCAGGGCGATCGCCTCATCCAGGGCGTTGGTGTGCAGCGACTGGGTGCCGCCAAGCGCCGCGCTCATCGCCTCATAGGCGGTGCGGACGACGTTGTTATAGGGGTCTTGCTCTTGCAGGCTGACGCCCGAGGTCTGGCAATGCGTGCGCAGCATCAGGCTTGAGGGCTTCTTGGCCCCGAACTCGGTCATGATGCGGTGCCACAACAGACGCGCGGCCCGCATCTTGGCGATTTCCATGAAGAAGTTCATGCCGATCGCCCAGAAGAAGCTCAGCCGCCCGGCGAAATCATCGACATTCATCCCCGCCTTGATCGCGGCGCGCACATATTCGCGCCCGTCGGCCAGGGTGAAGGCCAGTTCCTGCACAAGGTTCGCCCCGGCCTCTTGCATGTGATAGCCCGAGATCGAGATCGAGTTGAACTTGGGCATCTGATCCGAGGTATAGGCGATGATGTCCGAGATGATCCGCATGCTGGGTTCGGGCGGATAGATATAGGTGTTTCGGACCATGAACTCTTTCAGAATGTCGTTCTGAATGGTGCCCGACAGCACGGCGCGGGAATGGCCCTGTTCCTCACCCGTAACGATGAAGTTGGCCAGGATCGGGATGACGGCGCCGTTCATCGTCATGCTGACCGACACCTTGTCCAGCGGGATGCCGTCGAACAGGATCTTCATGTCCTCGACGCTGTCGATGGCGACGCCGGCCTTGCCCACGTCACCGACGACGCGGGGGTGGTCGCTGTCATAGCCGCGATGGGTGGCCAGGTCGAAGGCCACGCTGACGCCCTGTTGCCCGGCGGCAAGCGCGCGGCGGTAAAAGGCGTTCGATTCCTCGGCGGTCGAAAAGCCCGCATATTGGCGGATCGTCCAGGGGCGGCCCGCATACATCGTGGCGCGCGGGCCACGGGTGAAGGGCGCCAGCCCCGGCAGGCTGCCCATATGGTCCAGCCCCTCGGTATCGGCCTCGGTATACAAAGGCTTGACGGTGATGCCTTCCAGCGTCTGCCAGTTCAGGCTGTCGGGATCGGCGCCCTTCAATTCCTTGCTGGCCAGATCGCGCCATTTCTGGAGGTCGGTCATGCTGTTGTCCCTTCTGCTCTGGTGTTGGCGCGGTGGCGGACTATATCCACCACAGGAGGTTCCATGCGCGCCCTGATCCTGTTGATGACATTGCTGCTGACGGCGGCACCCGTGGCCGCCTTTGATCGGCCGACCCGCCCGACCGCGCCGCCGCCCGGCACCGGGCCGGTGACGCGGCCGATGGCCAATCCGCCCGCCGGCATGGCGGGCACGCCCGCGCCTGCCCCCGATCTGATGCTGATCGCAGCGGGCGACCGCGCGCCCGGCGATTTCCTGTGGCAGGCGCGCCCGGTGGTGGTCTTTGCCGATACCCCGGAAGACCCGCAGTTTCTGGCGCAGATGCGGATGATCGCCGCCCTGCCCGGCCCGCTGGTCGACCGGCGGGTGGTGATCGTCACCGACACCGACCCGGCGGCGGGATCGGACTGGCGCCGGGCGCTGCATCCGCGCGGCTTTTCGCTGGTGGTGATCGACACCGACGGGCGCACCGTCACCCGCAAGCCGCTGCCCTGGAGCGCGCGCGAAATCGCCCGCACCATCGACAAGCTGCCCTCGCGCCGCGAGGAACTGGGGGGGCGGTAGCCGCGCCCCGGCCCCCGGGCGGCGATGGAATTGCTTTGAACCTGCCCCCGGATTGGCTTAGCATCAGCCCAGGCACAGCAAGGAGCCGACGCCATGGCCCAGACGACCCACAGCACGCCCGCCGCAGTCGCCCCGGCAACGGGACCGCAGGCCGCCGATGCGTCGGGCCTGCGCAAGGCCAAGCCCCGCAGCCCCTCGGGCCGCTTCGCCGAGGTCACCCCGGTCCGCGAACGCGCCAATGAGCTGGTGCGGGCGATTGGTCTGAAGCCGATCAAGGGGCGCTCCGGTCCAAGGGTTGCGTATTAAGCCTGCGCCGCAGATCGGCCAGCTCATCGGGCAGATGGGCGCGGATCGCGGCAACCATCTGCGCCTCATCCCGCGCCATCAGCGCCGCAATCGCCTCGGCCCCGCCGCGCAGGCTGGTCGCCAGGATTTCGATGGCCTCGATGGCGGTGTCCAGCGTTTCCTCATTCAGTTCCAGATAATCCGCGAACATCTGCGTGGCGCGCTGCGGATGGTCCTTGGCATGGGTGCGGATGTCCTGCGCCAGGGCGGCGCGCACCGCCAGCAGGCGATAGTAGCGCACCACCGGATCAATCGCCCATTCCGGCAGGATGTGGATGTCGCTGACAAGCGCGCGGAACACCCGGTCATTGGCGTCATGTGGCAGGATCGGCACATGCTGATCGGCGGCCAGCCGGTCCAGCATCTGCTGGCGTTCCTCGGGGCGGCCCTCAAAGGATTGGCGCTCCAGCGCAACCGCATGGGCGCGGATCTCGGCCAGAAGGGCGCGCTGCATGTCGGCCACCCGTTCATGCCGCAGCGCGGTGTCGCGGCGGCGTGACAGCGCGTGGGTCAGGAACCAACCCAGGGCCACCACGCCGCCACCGACAAGCGCGGTGACAAGCGCGGCGGCCACGCGTTCGTTCCACATCAGGCCCCAGACGGTCACAGCGTCACGCGAACTCCATGATGACGTCATCGACGCGCAGGCTTTGGCCTGGCGCGGCGTTGATCTTGGCGACCACCCCCTTGCGTTCGGCGCGCAGGATGTTTTCCATCTTCATCGCCTCGACGGTCGCCAGGGCCTGCCCCTCTTGCACCTCGTCGCCCTCCTCGACGCTGATCTTGACGACCAGGCCGGGCATCGGACACAGCAGATATTTCGACGTATCCGGCGGCAGCTTTTCGGGCATCAGTTTGCCCAGTTCGGCCTGGCGCGGCGTGCGGATAAAGACCTTGAGGTCAGCGCCGCGCACCCGCACCCGCATCCCCGAAGGCATCTTGCCGACCTTCAGAACCAAGGGTTCGCCATCCACCGTCAGGCTGGCCAGCGGCTGACCCGGCGTCCAGTCCGATGTCACGCGCATCGACGTGCCATCGGCAAAGCGGATCGTGGACCCGTCATGGTCGGCGGCGATTTTCAGCGCGAAATCCTGACCTTGCAGGGTCACGACCCAATCTTCCCCGACATGGCGGTTGTGATTGCCCAGCGTGCCGGAAATGCGGGTGCGGCGGATTTCCGCAACACGGTTCATCGCGGCGCAGGCGGCGGCGATGCGGCGCAACAGCCGGTCATCCAGGGTCGCGCCCTGGAAGCCCTCGGGGTATTCCTCGGCGATGAAGGCGGTGGTGATATTGCCCGACACGAAGCGGTCGTGATCCATCACCGCGCTGAGGAACGGCAGGTTGTGGCCGATCCCCTCGACCTCGAACGTGTCGAGCGCGAGGCGCATTTCCTCGATGGCCTCGGCCCGGGTCGGCGCCCAGGTGCAAAGCTTGGCGATCATCGGGTCGTAATACATGCTGATTTCGCCGCCCTCATAGACGCCGGTATCATTGCGCACGATGCCGCCGCGGTCGGTTTCGCCTTCGACCGGCGGGCGATAGCGGGTCAGCCGGCCAATCGAGGGCAGGAAGTTGCGATAGGGATCTTCGGCGTAAAGGCGGCTTTCCATCGCCCAGCCGTTGATCTTCAGATCATCCTGCGTGAAGGGCAGCGGCTCGCCATTGGCCACGCGGATCATCTGTTCGACCAGATCGACGCCGGTAATCAGTTCGGTAACCGGATGTTCGACCTGAAGCCGGGTGTTCATTTCCAGGAAGTAGAAGTTCTTGTCGCCATCGACGATGAACTCGACCGTGCCGGCGCTGGTATAGCCCACGGCCTTGGCCAAGGCGACGGCCTGTTCCCCCATCGC
Source organism: Paracoccus zhouxuedongae (assembly GCF_041927815.1). Classification (NCBI taxonomy): domain Bacteria; kingdom Pseudomonadati; phylum Pseudomonadota; class Alphaproteobacteria; order Rhodobacterales; family Paracoccaceae; genus Paracoccus; species Paracoccus zhouxuedongae. The sequence continues at coordinate 332,229 of NZ_JBHFHM010000002.1, read as the reverse complement.
GCGGCGGGTCGCCTCGTCCAGGAAGGGGCTGGGGGCTTCCTCGATGACCTTCTGGTTGCGGCGCTGGATCGAGCATTCGCGTTCATGCAGATAGACGGCATTGCCGTGCTGATCGGCCAGCACCTGAATCTCGATATGGCGGGGCTGGGTCACGAACTTTTCGATGAAGATGCGGTCGTCGCCAAAGCTGGCGGCGGCTTCATTCTTCGAGGATTCAAAACCCTCGCGCGCCTCTTGTTCGGTCCAGGCGATGCGCATCCCTTTGCCGCCACCCCCGGCGCTGGCCTTGATCATCACCGGAAAGCCGATTTCCTTTGAAATCTTCGCGGCCTCATCGGCATCTGCGATCAGGCCCATATAGCCCGGCACGGTGGACACGCCCGCCTGCTGGGCCAGCTTCTTCGAGGTGATCTTGTCGCCCATCGCCTCGATCGCGGGGCTGGGCGGGCCGATGAAAACGACGCCCTCTTTTTCCAGCGCGGCGGCGAAATCCATGCGTTCGGACAGAAAGCCATAGCCCGGATGCACGGCCTCGGCCCCGGTCTGGCGGATCGCATCCATGATCTTGTCGATCACGATATAGGATTGCGCGGCCGGGGGCGGGCCGATGTGAACCGCCTCATCCGCCATGCGCACATGCAGCGCATTGCGGTCGGCATCGGAATAGACGGCCACCGTCTGAATGCCCATCTTGCGGGCGGTCTTGATGACCCGACAGGCGATTTCGCCGCGGTTGGCGATCAGGATCTTCTTGAACATGGCCGTCCCTTCGGTCTTGCGGGGCCTTGCACGCGGCCCCGGATGGTCAAACGAAAACGGCCACCGGGGCAGATGCCCCGATGGCCGCGATGTCGGTCGGACGCGCCCGAAGGCGCGGGAAATCAGTAGGTGCAGACGCCCGCGTCGTCGCACAGCGCGCCAGCGGCGGCGCCCAGCAGCGCACCCTTGCCGACGCTTTGGTCAAAGGCTTTCGCGGTGACCGCGCCAGCCGCCGCACCGATAAGGGCGCGGTTGGTGTCCGGCGTGGTGCCCAGACCGCCGGGCTGTTGGCAAGCAGCCAGCAGACCGACCAGGGCGACCGCGGCGAGGGGTTTCGTGAAACGCATGTTGAACTGCCTCCGATGGACGTTGTTATGACGCACATATTGCCGCAGCCTGCCGCACGGGGAAAGTCACTTTTACGAAACCGTGATCCAGAGATCGTGCAGGTGGTCGCGACACGGGATGTCATTCGTCCCCCCAATCATCGTCGCCATCCAGTTCCAGGTCGGAATCATCGGCGAAAACCTCGGGGAAGCTGGCCATGGCCTTCTTCACATCGATTTTCAACAACGCCTCGTAAGAGGTTGGATCGAATGAATTTTCGGCCGGCACGACCTCGCGCCCGAACAGCCAGGACAGGCGCCCGCCGTCCAGATTGCCGCGTTCAAAGGGCTGGTCACCGAAATGCTGCCACAGCGCCGCCATGAACATCAGGTCGGCGCGCCGGTCGATGGCAGCGCGGTCACGATAGCGTTCGCGCGAAATCAGCTTGGTCGCGCCCTTGGGATTGGCGCGGCGGATGGTGAATTGCAGGTCGGATGAGGGAAGGCGGCCCGGAAAGCCGCGATGTTTCAGCATGATGAACCCCTGTCTTGCACAAGGGCATCAACATGCCGGGCGGCGCCCCGCCCGGCAAGATCGTAACGGCGTGGATCAGAACTTGCCGCGCGGATCGGGCACGTCAACGGTGACCGGGGCAACGACGACCGGCTCGGGCTTCGGGGCGCAAGCGGCGACCAGCAGGGCGAAGCCGACGACGGCAAGGATTTTCTTGGACATGACAGTCTCCTGTATGGCCGCCCGTTCGGGGCGGCGCTGCTCGGGGTTTTGACGCAGGCCAAGGCGGCCCCATCAGCCCCGACGATAACCCCGTGAGAATGATGGGCAAATCCGCAGCGCGTGGAATAGTTGCGCTGTTGCATGTGGGTGACAGAGGGCGCGGCGGGCATCAGAACACCTCCCACTGGCAGGTCAGAGGCGTCTGCGGGTCACTCGGGTCGGCACCTTCGGGGGCGGTCAGGCTGAAGCCCTCGAACGACTGGACCAGATCGCGGTCGCTGTCGCCAAAGGTGATCGGGCGCTGCATCAGGGTGATGACGACCTGCGCGGGCAAGGGGCCGGGGCGACCCAGGCGCGGCACCGCGAAGGTCTCGCACAGGGCGGTCATGTCGGCGCGCAAGGCCGCCTGTTCGGCCTCGTCGGGACCGGCGCCCAGCCAGGGCGCGACAAAGCGGAAACGATGGGTCAGCCCGGCGGTGCCCAGATTGTCCTGCGCGGAATCCGCCCACCAGACCTGCCGCCCCGAGGGCAGGTCGATCGGATCGCCAACCGGCTGGGCCAGGTCCGCCTGCGGCTGGCGCAGGGCTTCGATCAGCGCGGGGTTGTCGATCACCTCGCCCACCGGCTGATCGCCGGGCGTGCCGACCGGATCGGCACCGGGGGGCAGGTCGCCTTCATCGGTTTCGATGACCGGAGTGGTGGCCTCATGCGCGGCCAGTTCGGCATCGGTCAGGCCTGCCTCGGCCCCTTCCTGATCCAGATCGGGGGCCAGCGGCGTGGGCCGCAATTGCCAACCGGCAGCAGCCAGAGCCGCCACCAGCAGCGCCGCGCCAAGACCGATCTGACGGGGGGAAAGTGCCATGCTTACAACGGGATATTGTCGTGTTTCTTCCACGGGTTCGCCAGCTTCTTGCCGCGCAGGCTGGCAAAGGCCCGCGCCACCCGCTTGCGGGTCGACCGGGGCTGGATCACCTCGTCGATGAAGCCTTTTTCGGCGGCAACAAAGGGATTGGCAAAGCGGTCCTCGTAATCGCGGGTGCGCTCGGCGATCTTGTCCTTGTCGCCCAGCTCGCTGCGATACAGGATCTCGACCGCGCCCTTGGCCCCCATCACCGCGATCTCGGCGGTCGGCCAGGCATAGTTGAAATCGCCGCGCAGATGTTTCGAGGCCATCACGTCATAAGCCCCGCCATAGGCCTTGCGGGTGATGACCGTGACCTTCGGCACCGTCGCTTCGCCGTAAGCGAACAGCAGTTTCGCGCCGTGCTTGATGACGCCGTTCCATTCCTGGCTGGCGCCCGGCAGAAAGCCCGGCACGTCGACAAAGGTCAGGATCGGGATCTCGAACGCATCGCAGAAACGCACGAAGCGCGCGGCCTTGCGGCTGGATTCGATGTCCAGACAGCCCGCCAGCACCATCGGCTGGTTGGCGACGACGCCGACGGTCTGGCCCTCGATCCGGCAAAAGCCGATGATGATATTGCCCGCGAAATCGCGCTGGATTTCGTAGAAATCGCCCTCATCCGCGACCTTCAGGATGACTTCCTTCATGTCATAGGGCTGGTTCGGGTTGTCGGGGATGATCGTGTCCAGCGCCGGTTCGATCCGGGCCACATCGTCGAAGAAGGGCCGCACCGGCGCCTTGTCGCGGTTCGACAAGGGCAGGAAATCGAACAGGCGGCGGATTTCGTAAAGCGCCTCGACATCGTTGTCGAAGGCGCCATCGGCCACGCTGGATTTCTTGGTATGGGTGGACGCGCCGCCCAGTTCCTCGGCGGTCACGACCTCATTGGTGACGGTTTTCACGACATCCGGGCCGGTCACGAACATATAGGACGTGTCGCGCACCATGAAGATGAAGTCGGTCATCGCCGGGCTATAGACCGCCCCGCCCGCGCAAGGCCCCATGATGACGCTGATCTGCGGGATAACGCCCGAGGCCATGATGTTGCGCTGGAACACCTCGGCGTAACCGGCGAGGCTGGCCACCCCCTCCTGGATGCGGGCGCCGCCCGAGTCGTTCAGCCCGATCACCGGCGCGCCGTTCTGCATGGCCATATCCATGATCTTGCAGATCTTTTGCGCGTGGGTTTCCGACAGACTGCCGCCGAAGACGGTGAAATCCTGCGAAAAGACATAGACCATGCGGCCGTTGATCGTGCCCCAGCCGGTGACCACGCCGTCGCCTGCCGGACGGTCCTTTTCCATGCCGAAATCGGTCGAGCGATGGGCGACGAACATGTCGAACTCTTCAAAGCTGCCTTCGTCCAGCAAAAGTTCGATCCGTTCGCGTGCGGTCAGCTTGCCACGGGCATGTTGGGCGTCGATGCGGCGCTGGCCGCCGCCCTGGCGGGCGATCTCGCGGCGGCTTTCCAGTTCGGCCAGGATGTCTTTCATGCTGTCCCCCAAAGGTTTTGCCGGACCTTAGCTGCGCGCGGGCAGTCACAAAAGTGAAATCGGGAAGATTTGCAAAATCACCGCCGCAGAGAAGCTGCGAATTGCAAATCTTGTTGCGCAAAAAAAGGCCGCCCCCGAAGGGACGGCCAAGGTCTTGCCGCATCTGCGTGCGGCCTGCTGCGATAGGTTCGGGCCGGTTTCCACACCCCCTGCCCGTCCCCCGTAACGCCGTCAGCTACAACCCGAGGTCGCCCCGCAGGTGTTGCATTTCATGCAGGTGCCGTTGCGCACCAAAGTGAAGTTGCCGCATTCGCCGCAGGCCTCGCCCTCATAGCCTTGCAGGCGGGCCTTGGTGCGCGCGTCCATCGCGGTCACCGCCACGCTGCTGACACTTGCCTGCATCGCGGTGATCCCGGCGGTTTCCGGCACCAGCGTGTTCAGCGCCGCCACCGGGTCGGTGCCGGTCGCCTGAAGCCCGCCTTGCAGCACCACAAGCTCTTGCGGCAGCCGCTTGCGCAGATAGCCGGTCGAGCTGATCTGCTTCAGCATTTCCAACGATTTGGACGCGCGCCCCTCGCTGACCTCGGCGACATTGGGCTGACCCTCGGCCGAGCCGCCGCCCAGATCGTCGAAGCTGGCGCCCTTGGGCTGGACATGCGCCAGATCGGTGCGATCCAGATAGCTGACGGCCAGTTCGCGGAACACATAGTCCAGAATTGACGTGGCGTTCTTGATGCTGTCATTGCCCTGCACCATGCCCGCCGGTTCGAACTTGGTGAAGGTGAAGGCGTCCACGAACTCCTCCAGCGGCACGCCGTATTGCAGGCCCACCGACACCGCGATGGCGAAGTTGTTCATCATCGCCCGGAAGCCCGCACCTTCCTTGTGCATGTCGATGAAGATCTCGCCCAGCGAACCGTCGTCATATTCGCCGGTGCGCAGGTAAACCTTGTGCCCGCCGACATTGGCCTTTTGCGTATAGCCCTTGCGGCGGCCCGGCAGCTTTTCGCGGTGGCTGCGGACGATTTCCTTGACGATCACCTTTTCGACGATCTTTTCGGCCAGAACCACGGCCTTTTCCTGGGCCGAGCCGCTGGCCAGCACCTCGGCCGCGTTCTCGTCATCCTCGACCAGCGCGCTGGCCAGAGGCTGCGACAGCTTGGAGCCGTCGCGATAAAGCGCGTTGGCCTTGATCCCCAGCGAATGCGACAGCTCATAAGCGGCCAGCGTGTCCTCGATGCTGGCGCTGTTGGGCATGTTGATCGTCTTGGAGATCGCGCCCGAGATGAACGACTGCGCGGCGGCCATCATGGTGATGTGGCTTTCCACCGACAGATAACGCTTGCCGGTCTTGCCGCAGGGATTGGCGCAGTCGAAGACCGGGTAATGTTCGGGCTTCAGGAAGGGCGCACCCTCCAGCGTCATGGTGCCGCACACATGATCGTTGGCGGCGTCGATCTGGGACTTGGTGAAACCCAGATGGCGCAGCAGGTCAAAGCCCGGATCGGCCAGCTTTTCGGCGGGAATGCCCAGCGTCTGCTTGCAGAAATCCTCGCCCAGTGTCCATTGGTTGAACACGAAGCGGATGTCGAAGGCGGATGCCAAGGCGGCCTCGACCTTTTCGATCTCGCGCGGGCCGAAGCCGTGACCGGCCAGCGCCGTCGGGTTGATGCCGGGGCAGTTGCCGATGCTGGCATGGCCGACGGCATGGGCGACGATTTCCTCGATCTGGGCGCTGGAATAGCCCAGCGTCTCCAGCGCGGCGGGAACCGATCGGTTGATGATCTTGAAATAGCCCCCGCCCGCCAGTTTCTTGAACTTGACCAGCGCGAAATCGGGTTCGATCCCGGTGGTGTCGCAATCCATCACCAGGCCGATGGTGCCGGTCGGCGCGATCACGCTGACCTGCGCGTTGCGATAGCCGTGCTGTTCGCCCAGGGCCAAGGCCTCATCCCAGCTCGCGCGGGCCAAGGCGATCAGCGAGGGGTCGGGGCAATTGGCCGCGTCCAGCGACACGGCGGGGACGTTCAACCCCTCATAGCCCGCGCCATGGGCGGCGGCGCGGTGGTTGCGGATCACCCGCAGCATATGCGCGGCATTGCGCGCATGGCCGGGGAAGGCACCCAGTTCGGCTGCCATTTCGGCGCTGGTGGCATAGGCGACGCCGGTCATGATCGCCGACAGTGCGCCGCACAAGGCCCGGCCCTTGTCGCTGTCATAGCCGAGGCCCATGGTCATCAGCAGGCCGCCGATATTGGCATAGCCCAGACCCAAAGTGCGGAAGTCATAGGACCGCTGCGCGATCTCGCGCGAGGGGAACTGCGCCATCATCACGCTGATCTCCAGCGTGATCGTCCACAACCGGGTGGCGTGAACATAGCCCTCGGCGTCGAACTGACCGGCATGATGGAAGGTCAGCAGGTTCATCGACGCCAGGTTGCAGGCGGTATCGTCCAGGAACATGTATTCGCTGCACGGGTTCGAGCCGCGGATCGGCCCGTCCTCGGGGCAGGTGTGCCAGGCGTTCACCGTGTCATGGAACTGGATGCCCGGATCGGCGCAGGCCCAGGCGGCATGGCCGACCTGATCCCACAGATCGCGCGCCTTCACCGTCTTGGCGATCTTGCCATCGGTGCGGCGGATCAGTTCCCAGTCGGCATCATCCTTGACCGCCTTCAGGAAGGCATCGGTGACGCGGACCGAGTTGTTCGAGTTCTGCCCCGAAACGCTGGTATAGGCCTCGCTGTCCCAATCGGTGTCATAGGTCGGGAACTCGATGCTGGCATAGCCCTGACGGGCGTATTGCAGCACGCGGTTGATATAGGTTTCGGGGATCATCACCCGCTTGGCCGACCGGATCGCGGCTTTCAGCGCCTCGTTCCGGGCGGGGTCGGTCGCATCCTCCATCGACCCGTCCCAGGCCTTGATCGCGGCGAAGATGCCGTTCAGCTCGCGTTCGTGCATCTTGGAACCGGCCACCAGACTGGCGACCTTCTGTTCCTCGATCACCTTCCAGTTGATGAAGGATTCGATGTCGGGGTGATCCATGTCGCAGATCACCATCTTGGCGGCGCGGCGCGTGGTGCCGCCCGATTTGATCGCCCCCGCCGCGCGGTCACCGATCTTCAGGAACCCCATCAGGCCCGAAGACTTGCCGCCGCCCGACAGCTTTTCCCCCTCGCCGCGCAAGGACGAAAAGTTGGTGCCGGTGCCCGAGCCGTATTTGAACAGCCGCGCCTCGCGCACCCACAGGTCCATGATGCCGCCTTCGTTGACCAGATCGTCCGAAACCGACTGGATGAAGCAAGCGTGCGGCTGGGGATGTTCATAGGCGCTGGCCGATTTCACCATCTGGCCGGTCGCGGGATCGACATAGAAATGCCCCTGCGACGGGCCGTCGATGCCATAGGCCCAATGCAGGCCGGTGTTGAACCATTGCGGGCTGTTCGGTGCGGCCATCTGATTGGCCAGCATGAAGCGCATCTCGTCGTAATAGGCGCGGGCATCGGCTTCGGTGGTGAAATAGCCACCCTTCCAGCCCCAATAGGCCCAGGCCCCGGCCAGACGGTCGAACACCTGCTTGGCGCTTGTCTCGCCGGTGAAGCGGTCGGCTTCGGGCAGGGCTGCCAGCGCGTCGTGATCGGGGACGCTGCGCCACAGGAAATCCGGCACGCCCTTTTCCTTGACGCGCTTCATCGCGGCAGGAACACCGGCCTTGCGGAAATATTTCTGCGCCAGCACGTCAGAGGCGACCTGGCTCCAGCCCTCGGGCACTTCGACGTTTTCGTTACGGAACACCACCTTGCCATCCGGATTGCGGATCTCCGAGGTGGTCGTGGTAAAGGTCAACTCGCCATAGGCGCCGGTCGCGGCGCGGGTAAACTTGCGTTCGATCTTCATCTGCCCCGTCCTTTTGTCAGTCGCTGGTCGCAGGGTCATTGCCCCGCCACGCCGAAGCCGCGGGCATGGCGCAGCCAGCGCGGCCCAAAGGCCACGTCCACCGGGCATCCCGGCGCGCTGCTGTCCTGATCCGCGCGGGCTGGAACCACAAGATGTGGTGGCCTTGCATCCGGCCTACACAACCTGCCGTGGGTTCACGGGGCCGTCAACAAAACATTCACGGTTTTCCACAACGGATTTGGGTTGACCCGTTGACCGCGATCTTGGTTGGGATTCGTCCACAGATGGTTAATGCGCCCAAGCCGCGGGGCGCGTCTGGCAAAATCCAGCGATCCGGCCCACTTACCCGTCAAGGTTGCGTCTTGCTGTGAAGATCGGGGCCGGACGACCTGCCCAAGGACAGTGTTGCAACAAGTCAACGGCCCGGCTGCGGGACGTGTAAACCGCCCTGTAAACCGGTCGTCGTTGATGTCTGCTAAGTGATGGTCGGGGCGAGAAGATTCGAACTTCCGACCTACGGTACCCAAAACCGTCGCGCTACCAGGCTGCGCTACGCCCCGACGCGGCCTTCCTAACCCAGCCCGGGGGCGAGGGAAAGCGGCAAAGCGGCGGTCAGCGGCGGCAGGGCCAGGCGGCGGTCGCCTGATCGAGACGCGGATGGGCCATCGGCTGACCGACAGCCAGACCCAGGCGGCGGGCGGTGCCTGCCTTGACCTCAAGCACGGCCAGAACACCGGTGCCGCCGGGGATCGGCGTCTCGTCCATGGGCCTTGCGTTTTCGTGGATATGGGTGATGCGGCCCGTGGCATCGGCAAAGATCATGTCCAGCGCCAGCGGCGTGTTCTTCATCCAGAACCACGCCTCGCGCGGGGATTCATAAAGAAACAGCATTCCCGCATCAGCCGCCAGATCGCGCCGGTGCATCAGCCCCCGCGCGCGGCTGGCGGCGTCGGCGGCCAGTTCCACAGCAAAGACGCGCGAACCGGCGGCGGTGGCCACCAGCAGACGGTCATCGGCGCAGTTGGCGGGGGCGGCCACGGCGGGCGCGGCCAGCAGCGCGACCAGACCCGCCAGCACGGCAGCCCGCGCGCGCATCAGGCGTCCTCGGCCACTTCGGCCGGGCGGGCGGCGCTTTCCCAGGGCAGCACCTGCGCCGCCATCAGCCCGCGACGGCCATCGACGATGCGCAGCGCCACCGCCTCACCCGGTTGCAGATCGGCAAAACCCGAATGGCGCAGCACCTCGATATGCAGGAAAATGTCGTCGCACCGGCCAAAGACATTGGCAAAGCCGAAGCCCTTCACCTTGTCGAACCACTTGACCCGCGCAGGCTCCAGCGGGCGGGCGGTGATCTCGGACAGGTCGCAATGACACAGATCCTCGATCGGCGCGGGGGTGTTCACCTCGGGCGGGGCGATCGACAGCACCTCGACAGCCTGGCGGCCACGCGCGGTGTCCGAGACCATCACTGTAACCTGTGACATGTCCGCGACCGAGCTTTGGCCGAAATTGCGCAGCACATTGGCGTGCAGCAGAATATCGCGTTCGCCCGAATCATCGACGATGAAGCCGAAGCCCTTGGCCGGGTCAAACCACTTGACCCGTCCCACGATTTTTCGGGGCATTTCCACGGAATTATCCATGTGACCTTCCATAGCCGACCGGACCGGACCGGCCTGGGTCAGCGCCTTCCAAAGAACGGCGCGACCCGGTTTTCGGGGCGAACGCCGACAGAGTGTCAATAAATCATCTGTTTCCGGTTCGCGGTCAAGGATTAAGTCTGACTATAACCCACCCCGCCCCATCCGCCGCCTTCACGTCCGCGTCATCATCCGCGGCTAGGCTGCCGCGGGTCCAGCGGAATCGGTCGTGCAGGCGAAAGGCGCCATCGGCCCAGAACTCGATTTCCACCGGCCGGATGCGGAAGCCGCCCCAGAAGGGCGGACGTGCGGGAAACGGGCCGTGGCTGGCGGTGACGCGCGCCACCTCGGCCAGCAGCGCGAGGCGCGAGGACAGCGGCTGGCTTTGCCGGGACGCCCAGGCCCCCAGCCGGGATTTCAGGCTGCGGCTGGCGAAATAGGCGTCGGCCTCGGGGCCATCCTCTCGCATGACGGTGCCGCGCACCCGGATCTGGCGACGCAGCGCCTTGGAATGCAGCACGAAGGCGGCTGTGCCGCTGGCCTCGATCTCGCGCGCCTTGGCGGACCCGTAGTTGGTGTAGAACACGAACGATCCGTCATCGCCCTGCCCGTCGATGGATTTCAGCAAGACCATGCGGACATTGGGCAGACCATCGGCATCGACCGTGGCCAGGGCGATGGCATTGGGATCGTTCGGTTCGACCGCCTCGGCCTCGGTCAGCCAGCGGCGGGCAATGTCGAAAGGGTCGTCTCCGGCGAAGATCCCCGCGCGATCCGGGCCGTCGTTCTGCGAATGATCGTGCTGCGGATGGTCGGTCATCGGGCACCCCCTGTTGGCGCGAACAGCCGCGCTTGATGGTGGGCGGGCTTTCGCCTAAGACATATGCAACCTAGGGTTTCACTTATGCGGGACAGCACGATGACTGGCAAGCTGATGGACGGAAAACGTGGCCTGATCATGGGTCTCGCCAACGACAAGTCGATCGCCTGGGGCATCGCCAAGGCGCTTGCCGATCAGGGTGCGGAGCTGGCCTTTTCCTATCAGGGCGAGGCGCTGAAAAAGCGCGTCGGTCCGTTGGCCGCGCAACTGGGCTCGGACATCGTGCTGCCCTGCGACGTGGCCGACATGGACTCGGTCGATGCGCTGTTTGCCGGCCTGCAAGACCGCTGGGGCAGCCTGGATTTCGTCGTCCATGCCATCGGCTTTTCCGACAAGGAGCAGCTTCGCGGCCGCTATGTCGACACGACCCGCGACAATTTCATGATGACGATGGACATCTCGGTCTATTCCTTCACCGCGGTGGCGCAGCGTGCGGCGGCGATGATGCCGAATGGCGGCAGCCTGCTGACGCTGACCTATTACGGCGCGGAACGGGTGATGCCGCATTACAACGTCATGGGCGTGGCCAAGGCGGCGCTGGAGGCCAGCGTGCGCTATATCGCCGAGGATCTGGGCAAGGTCGGCATCCGCTGCAACGCGATTTCCGCCGGGCCGATCAAGACGCTGGCGGCATCCGGGATCGGTGATTTCCGCTACATCATGAAGTGGAATGAGCTGAACAGCCCGCTGCGCCGCAATGTCACCACCGAGGATGTGGGCAAGTCGGCGCTTTACCTGCTGTCGGATCTGGGCAGCGGCGTCACGGGTGAAACGCACCACGTCGACGCGGGCTATCACGTCGTCGGCATGAAGGCGGTGGACGCCCCCGACATTGACGCCGTGACCGGGCGCAAGGACGACTGATCCTGGACCTTGGGCCTTACCTGACGCTGATCGCCACGATGAGCCTGGCGATCCTGTCGCCCGGCCCGGCGATCATCTCGGCCATTCAGATGGCCTTCGCGCATGGCCGCGACAAGGCCATGCGCTATGGGTTGGGGCTGGCCTTCGGCGCGTCGCTGTGGGGGCTGTTCTCGCTGGCGGGGCTGGCGGTGGTGTTCCGCATCTATCCGGCGCTGTTTCACGGCATGAAGATCCTGGGCGGGCTTTATCTGCTGTGGATGGCCTGGGGGCTGTGGAGCACGGCGCGCGACGCGCTGCCCGCGCCCGCGCAAATGCGGTTCGGCAGCGGCTTTGTGGGCGGCGTGGCGCTGAACCTGTCGAACCCCAAGCCCGCGCTGTTTTACGCATCCCTGATCCTGACGCTGTTTCCGGGGCATCTGTCGCTGGCGCGGCAGGCCAGCATCTATCTGACGGCGCTGTCGACCGAGGTGTTCTGGTTTGTGGTCGTGACCGTTTCCATGTCGACAGCGGTGATGCGTGTGCGCTATTTCGCGGCAAAGTTCTGGATCGACCGCGCGACGGCTGTGGCGCTGGCGGCTCTGGGCCTGGTTCTGATGCTTGGTTAGAGGGACGACATGACCGACCGCCTGCCCCATGAAAAAGGATTCCACGTCAGCTGGGATCAGCTTCACCGCGACGCCCGCGCCCTGGCCTGGCGGCTGCAAGGCCACGGCCCGCTGGAGGGCGGCGAATGGAAGGCCGTGATCGCCATCACCCGTGGCGGCCTGGTCCCCGCGATGATCGTCGCGCGCGAACTGGACATCCGCACGATCGACACGATCAGCGTGAAATCCTATGACAAGTTCAAGGCCAAGGACGGTTTGCAGGTGCTGAAATCGCCCGACCCTTCGGTGGTCGGTGATGGCACCGGCGTGCTGGTGGTCGATGATCTGGTCGATTCGGGCCGCACGCTGGAACTGGTGCGCCAGATGTTCCCCAAGGCGCATTTCGCCACCGTCTACGCCAAGCCCAAGGGCAAGCCGATGGTGCAGACCTATGTGACCGAGGTCAGCCAAGACACCTGGATCTTCTTTCCCTGGGACATGGCGCTGCAATATGTCGAACCCTATCGCGGGTCGGACTAAGCCGTTCGCCATCCGTCGCGGCAGCGCGCGATAGGGGCCGCGCGCGGGGGCTGACTGCCCCCGCACCCCCATCCATGCCTCGCGTGCGTATTTTTACAAGAATGAAGGCGGCAGGATCAGGGTGGCGCGGAAGTCGTTCACATTGGTCAGGGTCGGGCCGGTGATGACCTGATCGCCGATGGCGCCGAAGAAGCTGTGGGCGTCGTTGTTTGCCAGCGCCTGTTCCGCGTTGGGTCCGCGCCTCAGCGTATCGGGGGCGATAATCGCGCCGGCCACCTCGGCCGCGCCGTCGACGCCATCGGTATCGCAGGCAATCGCGTGGATGCCCGGCGCGCCCTTCAGCGCCAAGGCCATGGCCAGCGCATATTCGGCATTCGGCCCGCCGATACCGGTGCCGCGCCGGGTCACCGTCACCTCACCCCCCGATAGCATGACCAGGGGCCGGGTCAGGCCGGGCTGGCGGGCGAGCGCAAGCTCTGCGTGGCGGGCGGCGATGTCGCGCGCCTCGCCCTCGATCGCGTCGCCAAGGATCGTGACATCGCAGCCCTGCGCGCGGGCCAGATCGGCGGCAGCGGCCAGCGACTGCGCCGGGGCGGCGATCACGCGGTTGGTCACGCCCGCCAGCCGGGGATCGCCCGGCGCGATCACCGCTGAGGCCGCAAGCGCCGCTGGCACCGCGGGGTCGGGCGTGATGCCCCAGCGAGTCAGGATCGCCTGCGCATCCGCGCCCGTGCTGGCCTCGGCCACCGTGGGGCCAGAGCCGATCACCGCAGGATCATCGCCCGGCACGTCCGAGATCATCAGCGCCAGCATCCGCGCCGGATGGGCCGCCGCCGCCAGTTGCCCGCCCTTGACGCGGCTGAGGTGTTTGCGGACCACGTTCATCTGGCCGATCGGCGCACCACTGGCCAGCAGCGCGGCATTGACCGCCTGCTTCACGGCCAGATCGACCGTCGGCGCGACCATCAGCGCCGACGCCCCGCCCGAGATCAGCGCCAGCACCAGATCATCCGGGCCAAGCCCGCCGAGCGCCGCCAGCATCGCCTGCGTCCCCGCCAGCCCCGCCGCATCGGGCACCGGATGCGCGGCGCCGATCAGCCGAATGCCGCGCAGCGGGCGTTCGTGCCCATAGCGGGTCAGCACCACACCCGCGCACGGCCCCCAGACCGATTCCACCGCCTCGGCCATGCGCGCACTGGCCTTGCCCGCGCCGATCACCACCACCCGACCAGGCGGACGGGGCGGCAAATGCGGCGGGATCACCCGCATCGGATCAGCCGCCGTCACCGCCGCGTCAAACAGCGCGCGCAGGAAATCTGGCGGGGAAATGCGGGGGTTGGGCATGGCAAGCCTTCGGTTTTCACCAGCACAGCCGCACAGCAGCCCCCTGTCAAGCGCGCGCCCGCGCACGTTCGGCGCTTTTCCTGCCCGCCGTTCCGGCCTATAAGCGGCAAAATCCACCCCGTGACGCAACGGCACAAGGCCCGCGCGGGGCCAACGACAGGCAGGAACGGCAAGGCCGAGGACCGCATGACCCAGAATACCCATGACAAAGACGTGGCCTTCATCGAGGCGCTGGCGGCACTTCTGAACCGCAATGAACTGACCGAGCTGGCGGTGACGCGCGAATATGGCGACCAGGATTCGCTGAAGGTGCGCGTCGTCAAGCAGCCCGCCCCGACGATGATGGCCGCCCCGATGGCCGCCGCGCCCGCAGCCCCGGCCCCGGCGACCGCCGCCCCCACCGCTGCCGCCGCCGCGCCGCAGGTCGATCCGGCCAGCCATCCGGGCGCCGTCACCTCGCCCATGGTCGGCACCGTCTATCTGTCGCCCGAACCCGGCGCGGATACCTTTGTCGGCATCGGCGCACAGGTGAAAGAGGGGCAGACACTGCTGATCGTCGAGGCGATGAAGACGATGAACCACATCCCTGCGCCCCGGTCCGGCACCGTCAAGCGCATCCTGGTCGAGGACGGCAGCCCCGTCGAATACGGCACCCCCCTGATGATCGTCGAGTGAGGCGCGGCCCATGTTCGACAAGATCCTGATCGCCAACCGCGGCGAGATCGCCCTGCGCGTCATCCGCGCCTGCCGTGAAATGGGTATCGCCAGCGTCGCGGTGCATTCAACCGCCGATGCCGATGCGATGCATGTGCGCATGGCCGATGAATCGGTCTGCATCGGCCCGGCGCCCAGCTCGCAAAGCTATCTGTCGGTGCCCGCCATCGTCTCGGCCTGCGAGATCACCGGCGCGCAGGCGATCCATCCGGGCTATGGCTTCCTGTCGGAAAACGCCAATTTCGTGCAGGTGCTGGAAGATCACGACATCACCTTCATCGGCCCCTCGGCCGAGCATATCCGCATCATGGGCGACAAGATCACCGCCAAGGACACCGCGAAAAAGCTGGGCATCCCGGTGGTGCCCGGCTCGGACGGCGGCGTGCAGGACGTGGCCAGTGCCAAGACCGTAGCGGCCCAGATCGGCTATCCGGTCATCATCAAGGCCACCGCCGGCGGCGGCGGGCGCGGCATGAAGGTGGCCCGCGACGAAAGCGAACTGGAAATCGCCTTCCGCACCGCCCGATCCGAGGCGAAGGCCGCCTTCGGCAACGATGAAGTCTATATCGAGAAATACCTGCAACGCCCCCGCCATATCGAGATCCAGGTCTTTGGCGATGGCAAGGGCCGCGCCGTGCATCTGGGCGAACGCGATTGCTCGCTGCAACGCCGCCACCAGAAGGTGTTCGAGGAAGCCCCCGGCCCGGTCATCACCCCCGAAATGCGCGCCCGCATCGGCAAGGTCTGCGCCGATGCCGTGGCCCAGATCAACTATATCGGCGCGGGCACGATCGAGTTTCTGTTCGAGGATGGCGAGTTCTATTTCATCGAAATGAACACCCGCCTTCAGGTCGAACATCCGGTGACCGAGGCGATCTTCGGCGTCGATCTGGTGCGCGAACAGATCCGCGTTGCCGCCGGCCTGCCGATGTCGTTTGCCCAGGACGATCTGAAGATCAACGGCCACGCGATCGAGGTGCGGCTGAATGCCGAGCGGCTGCCGAACTTCGCGCCCTGCCCCGGCCGCATCACCCAATACCACGCCCCCGGCGGTCTGGGGGTGCGGATGGATTCGGCGGTCTATGACGGCTATGCGATCCCGCCCTATTACGACAGCCTGATCGGCAAGCTGATCGTGCATGGCCGCGACCGTGACGAGGCTTTGGCCCGGCTGTCGCGCGCCTTGGGCGAGATCGTGATCGACGGGATCGACACCACTATCCCGCTGCATCGCGCGCTGGTCGACGATCCCGATGTGCGGGCCGGGGATTATTCGATTCACTGGCTGGAAAAGTGGCTGGCGCGAACCTACGGCTGACGCCCCGGCTGCTGCTGTCGGGCTATGCCCAGGGCATTTTTCCGATGGCGCTGTCGCAGGGCGATGACGAACTGCATTGGTTCGATCCGCCGCGCCGGGGCGTGCTGCCGCTGGATCGGTTTCATGCCAGCCGCAGCCTGCGCCGCACCATCGCGCGCGGCGATTGGCGCGCCACGCTGAATGCCGATTTCGCTGGCACCGTAGATGCCTGCGCGGCGCGGGATGAAACCTGGATCAACGCACCCCTGCGCCGCCTGTATCTGGATCTGCACGACCTGGGCCATGCCCATTCGGTCGAAGTGTGGCAGGGCGATGATCTGGCGGGCGCGGCCTTTGGCGTCAGCCTGGGCGGGGCGTTCTTTGGCGAATCCATGGTGTCGCTGCGGACCGGCGGGTCCAAGGCGGCGCTGTGGTGGCTGACCGATCAGCTGACGCGCTGCGGCTTCACCCTGCTGGATACGCAATATCTGACGCCGCATCTGGCCAGCCTGGGCGGGGTCGAGATCCCGCGCGCCGTCTATCGCCGCGCCTTGGCCGAAGCCCTGCCCCGCGCCGCCAATCTGACCCGCCTGCCCTTGGCCAGCAATCAGGAAATCCGGCAGCGGATCACCCAGACATCGTAGCGCGGGTGATCCAGCGCCGACAAAGCCGGGCTGGAGGCTACCATCCAGCCGTCAAACAAGGGCTTTGGGGATTTGTCATCGGTGATCGTCAGATGCACGAACGCATCCGAATTGGCATCGCCGGAGGGATAGCGGCATTCGCTGACCCGCACCTTGATATGGCCGAAGCCTTGTTCGCCGCCGGTATCGACATCCAGATCGGTGGTGGTGCCGGCAACCTTGTCCAGCGCCCGCAACAGCGCCCCCTGGGCGGCCTCGGTCTCGACGGCGGCGGCGGGGCTGGCCAGCAGCGCCAGCGACAGGATCAGGGGGCGGATCATCGGATGGCCTTCGGCTGCGTCACGGGTTGGTCTGGGCGGCATCGTCCTTGTTGCCACCGCTGGAATCAAGGAACTTCATCAGAAGCGAGATCACGCTGACGGCACCTTGGGTGTCCTCGATCTCATCGCCGGGGGCGTAATCGGTGGGGCTGCCGCCGGGGTGCAACTCGACAAAGGCGCCGCCCAGCAGGCCCTCGGATGACACCAGCACGGCGCTGTCATCGGGCAGCGCCACATCGGCGGGCAGGCTGATCGTCGTATCAGCGAAAAACGTCTGCGGGTTCAGGGTGACACTGGTGATGCGGCCCACCTTGACCCCGGCCAGACGCACATCGGTGCCGACGCGGATCCCCTCGACCGACCGAAAGGATGCGCGGTATTCGACGCTTGGCCCGCCGGTGCTGACGCCGCGCCCCTGCACCGCAAAGGCCAGAAAGGCGGCGGCGACGGCCACGACCACAGCGCCGGCCAGAACTTCTGCGCGGTTCTCGGCCATTATTCGGGCTGCCAGGCCTCATAATCGCGGCGCGGCATCGGCTCGGCGCGGCGCAGCGAACCGGCGGGCAGATAGGCCCCGGCGGTGCCGGTCAGGTTTTCCTGATGCGGCTGTTCCCAGCCCTTGCGCGGCAGGGCCACCTCGGTCGGCGGGTGATCCCAGGTGTAATGCAGCCAGCCATGCCATTCCGGGCTGATCCGGCTGGCCTCGATCGTGCCCTTGTAGATGACCCAGCGTTTGCCGTCTTTCGACTGGTAATAGACATTGCCCAGGGCATCTTCGCCCACCTTCTTGCCGCGCAGCCAGGTGCTGAAGGCCGTGTTCAGGGTCGAGGTGTTCCACCAGGTCAGCAGTCGCAGAAACATGGGCTGGGTCCGTCATTCGGGGCTTTGCTCCCCTATGCCCCATCGCGGCGGCCACGTCCAGCACCCGCAGGGCCACAGCCGCGCGATCGGCCTTTTCGCGCCGGGTTTTGGCGGCTAAGAAGGCCCCGACATCATCCGCCAAAGGAATGACACATGAGCACGATCATCGACATCCACGCCCGCGAGATCCTGGACAGCCGTGGCAATCCGACCGTCGAGGTCGATGTGACACTGGAGGACGGCACCATGGGCCGCGCCGCCGTGCCCTCGGGCGCCTCGACCGGCGCGCATGAAGCGGTGGAAAAGCGCGACGGCGACAAGGCCCGCTACATGGGCAAGGGCGTGCTGGAGGCCGTCGCCGCCGTCAATGGCGAGATTGCCGAAAATCTGGTGGGCGAGGACGCCACCGAACAGGTCGAGATCGACCGCATGATGATCGAACTGGACGGCACCCCGAACAAGGGTCGGCTGGGTGCGAATGCGATCCTGGGCGTGTCGCTGGCCGTGGCACGCGCCGCCGCAGATTACGCCAGCCTGCCGCTGTACCGCTATGTCGGCGGCGCGGGCGCGCGGGTGCTGCCGGTGCCAATGATGAACATCATCAATGGCGGCGAACATGCCGACAACCCGATTGACATTCAGGAGTTCATGATCATGCCGGTCAGCGCCGGTTCGATCGCCGAGGCCGTGCGCATGGGCTCGGAAGTGTTCCACACGCTGAAGAAGCAACTGTCGGCGGCGGGGCTGGCCACCGGCGTGGGTGACGAAGGCGGCTTTGCGCCGAACCTGTCCTCCACGCGCGACGCGCTGGATTTCATCCTGAAGTCGATCGAAAAGGCCGGCTACAAGCCGGGCGATGACATCATGCTGGCGCTCGATTGCGCCTCGACCGAGTATTTCAAGGACGGCAAGTATGAGATGAAGGGCGAAGGCAAGTCACTGACCTCGGCCGAAAACGTCGATTACCTGGCCGCGCTGTGCGCCGACTATCCGATCCTGTCGATCGAGGATGGCTGCGCCGAGGATGACTGGGAGGGCTGGAAGCTGTTGACCGACCGTCTGGGTGATCGCGTTCAGCTCGTCGGTGACGACCTGTTCGTGACCAATCCCGCGCGCCTGTCGGACGGCATCAAGAAGGGCGTGGCCAACAGCCTGCTGGTCAAGGTCAACCAGATCGGCACCCTGACCGAGACGCTGGACGCGGTGCGCATGGCCGACCGCGCCCGCTATACCAGCGTGATGAGCCACCGCTCGGGCGAGACCGAGGACAGCACCATCGCCGATCTGGCGGTCGCCACCAACTGCGGCCAGATCAAGACCGGTTCGCTGGCGCGGTCTGACCGGCTGGCGAAATACAACCAGTTGATCCGTATCGAGGAAATGCTGGGCGCGACCGCCGAATATGCCGGCCGGTCGATCCTGCGCTGACGTCACGCTCAGATGACGAAGGGGCGCCGCTTTGGCGCCCCTTTTTCATGCTCTGCGCCCGACGGCGGGATCGGACGAGTATTTATCGAACAGAAGAAGATGCGGGCTTCTTCTGTTTCCAAATACTCACTCCGAACGATCTCAGCCCGCGATCACGCTGTCACAGCGCGCGCAGGTGCCCGCGTGGGCATGGCTGCCGACATCCGGCAGGATTTTCCAGCAGCGCGCACATTTCTGGCCCTCGGCGGTCTCGAACACCACGCCGATGCCGGGCAGTTCGGGCAGACGGAAGGCCTCGGCCGGGGCCGGATCGGCGGTAAGGCTGACGCCCGAGGTGATGCAGAGATCGGCGAAATCGACCGATTTCAGCGCCGCCAGCAGGGCCTGATCCTCGACATGCACCACCGGCGCGGCCTCGAGGCTGGCGCCGATCACCTTCGCCGTCCGCTGCACCTCAAGCGCCGCCGTCACCACGCGGCGCGCGCGACGGATGCCGTCCCATTTCGCAGCCAGATCGGGATTGCGCCAGTCGGCGGGCGTATCGGGGAAGTCGCGCAGGTGGATCGAGCTGTCCTGACCGGGGAAGCGGCTCAGCCAGGCGTCTTCGGCGGTGAACACCAGGATCGGCGCGATCCAGGCGGTCAGGCGGTGGAACAGAATGTCCAGCACCGTCCGCGCGGCGCGGCGGCGCAAGCTGCCCGGCGCATCGCAATAAAGCGCGTCCTTGCGGATGTCGAAATAGAAGGCCGACAGGTCGATGGTGGCAAAGTTGAACACCGCCTGGAACACGCCCTGGAAGTCATAGGCCGTGTAGCCCTCGCGCACCTGCACATCGAGTTCGGCCAGGCGGTGCAGCACCCACCGTTCCAGTTCCGGCATGTCGGCCGGATCGACCCGCTCGCCATCCGCGAACCCGTCCAGCGCCCCCAGCAGGAAGCGCAGCGTGTTGCGCAGCCGGCGATAGCTGTCGGCCACGCCTTTCAGGATTTCCTTCCCGATGCGCAGGTCTGCGGTGTAGTCCGATTGCGCCACCCACAGCCGCAGGATGTCGGCGCCATATTCCTTGATCACATCGGCGGGCGCGACGGTATTGCCGAGCGATTTGGACATTTTCATGCCCTTCTCGTCCAGCGTGAAGCCATGCGTCAGCACCCCGCGGTAGGGCGCGCGGCCCTTGGTCGCGCAAGCTTGCAGCATCGAGGAATGGAACCAGCCGCGGTGCTGGTCGGTGCCTTCCAGATACAGATCAGCGATCCCGTCCGGCGTGCCATCGGCGCGGTCGCGCAG
The DNA here is from genome assembly GCF_041927815.1 of Paracoccus zhouxuedongae. Lineage (NCBI taxonomy): Bacteria > Pseudomonadati > Pseudomonadota > Alphaproteobacteria > Rhodobacterales > Paracoccaceae > Paracoccus > Paracoccus zhouxuedongae. The sequence goes on along the minus strand of NZ_JBHFHM010000002.1, from coordinate 311,708 downwards.
CACAAAGGCATGCGTCGATCCGCTGTCGAACCACACATCCAGCACGTCAAAGACCTGATCGTAATCGTTCGGATTGGCGATATTGCCGAACACGTCTTCCTTGAAGCCGGGGCGATACCAGACATCGGCGCCGTCTTTCTCGAAGGCGGCGATGATCCGGTCGTTGATCTCGTCGTTGCGCAAAAGGAAATCGGAATCCGTGGGTTGCGCGCCTTTCTTCACAAAGCATGTCAAGGGCACGCCCCAGGCGCGCTGCCGCGACAGCACCCAATCCGGCCGCGCCTCGATCATCGAGAACAGCCGGTTGCGCCCGGTTTGCGGTGTCCATTTCACCAGCCGGTCTATGCTGGCAAGCGCGCGGCTGCGGATCGTGTCGCCATATTCGCCCATGCCGTCATCCAGCACCTTGTCGATGGCGGCGAACCACTGCGGCGTGTTGCGATAGATCAGCGGCGCTTTCGACCGCCAGCTATGCGGATAGCTGTGCTTCAGCTTACCCTTTGCCAGCAGCGCCTCCGCGCCATGCAGCGCCTTGATATTGCTGACATTGGCCGGGCCTTCCTTGCCATCCGGGGTCAGGATCGCCTGACCGCCAAAGACCGGCAGGCTGGCGCGATAGCTGCCATCGGGTTCGACGTTATAGGTCATCGGGATGCCGAACTTCAGCGCAAGCTGATAGTCGTCATCGCCATGGCTGGGCGCGGTATGCACAAAGCCCGTCCCCGCATCATCGGTCACATGATCGCCGGGCAACAGCGGCACGTCGAAATCCCATTCGCCATTGCCGCCGTCGATGCCGCGATAGGGATGCGACAGGGTGATGCCCGACAGCTCATCCGCGGGGACATCGCGCAGCCGGGTGAAGCCTTCGACCTTGGCGGCTTGCATCACGCCATCGACCAGCTTGTCGGCCAGCAGCAGCACCTCACCCGTTTGCGCCAAAGCGTTTTCTGCAACCGTATCAACGCGATAAAGGCCATAGTTGATAGTCGGTCCGAAGGCTACGGCGCGGTTCTGCGGGATCGTCCAGGGGGTCGTCGTCCAGATCACCACCGATGCGCCGTCCAGCCCGGACTGCGGGCGGAACCGCACCCAGATCATGTGGCTGGTGTGGTCGTGATATTCCACCTCGGCCTCGGCCAGGGCGGTCTTTTCGACCGGCGACCACATCACGGGCTTCGAGCCCTGATAGAGGCTGCCATTCATCAGCAGTTTCATGAACTCGGCCGCGATCACCGCCTCGGCGTGATAATCCATGGTCAGATAGGGCGCGTCCCATTTGCCGGTGATGCCCAGACGCTTGAACTCATCGCGCTGGATGTCGACCCAGCCCTCGGCGAACTTGCGGCATTCCTGGCGGAAGTCGATGATGTTCACCGCATCCTTGTCCTGACCCTTGGCGCGGTATTGCTCCTCGATCTTCCATTCGATCGGCAGGCCGTGGCAATCCCAGCCCGGCACATAGCGCACGTCGAAACCCATCATCTGATGACTGCGGACGATGAAGTCTTTCAGGATCTTGTTCAGCGCATGGCCGATGTGCAGATGGCCATTGGCATAGGGCGGGCCGTCATGCAGCACAAAGGGCGGTCGCCCCGTCTGGTCGCGCAGCCGGTCATAGATGCCGATCCGCGCCCAGCGGTCCAGCCATTCCGGTTCGCGCGCAGGCAGGCCCGCGCGCATGGGAAAGTCGGTCTCGGGCAGAAAAACGGTGTCGCGATAGGCGGCGGACAGGTCGGTGTCGGTCATCGGGGAATCCTTGGGTCAGACGGCAGGCATCACAAATCAGACATGGCAAAACCCGGCGGCCAGGAACCCCTAGGCCGCCGGGCGGATAATTCGGATGATCCGGCCCGTCCTGAACATGGCCCGCTTATAGAAAGCGCGCGTCAGACCCGCAAGTCACCCGCGCCCGCGATAGGGTGCGACGCCCTGATCGGGCAGCCACAGCCCAGCGGGGGCGGCACCGGTCTGCCAGAACACGTCGATCGGCATGCCGCCGCGCGGATACCAATAGCCGCCGATCCGCAGCCAGCGCGGGGCAATCGCATCGACCAGGCGCTGCCCGATGCCGACAGTGCAATCCTCGTGAAAGGCGCCGTGGTTGCGGAAGGCGCCCAGAAACAGCTTCAGCGATTTCGATTCGACCAGCCAGTCGCCGGGCAGATAGTCGATGACCAGATGCGCAAAGTCGGGCTGTCCGGTCAGCGGGCACAGGCTGGTGAATTCGGGCTGGGTAAAGCGGACGGTGTAATCGACACCGGGGCGCGGGTTCGGCACCCGCTCGATCACGGCGCTGTCGGGATCGGTGGGCAGGGTGGTGGCCTGCCCCAACTGGGTCAGACCGTCGGTGTAATGGGTCATTCTCGGCTCCTGTTTTGTCCGGGTGGGCTGCGACCGGTGCCCCCGGATGCCCCGCATGGCCGCCTGCGTCAAGCCGCCGCTTGCCCAGGCAAGGTCGTCAGCTATGATCGCGCGATGAGCTTTGCCCGTTTCGACATCACCCCCGACCAGATCGACCGCGTAATGACGGCCTTTTACGCCGCCATCCGCCGCCACCCCGAACTGGGGCCGATCTTTGCGCGCCACGTCACCGACTGGCCCGAACATGAGGCCAAGATCGCCCGCTTCTGGAAGAACGCGATCCTGGGCGAACGGCAATATGACGGCAATCCGATGCAGGCCCATATCGCGGCCGGCGATGTGCGCGCCCAGCATTTCGGCCCGTGGCTGTGCCTGTTCGACGACACGCTGGCCAAGGCGCTGCCGCCCCAGACCGCCGCCGCCTGGTCGGCGCTTGCGCATCGCATCGGCGACAGTCTGTCGATGGGGCTGTCGATCCACGCCAAACCTCAGACGGCACCGCCGGTGTTACGCTAAGGCTTGAGTATTTGGACAAAGAGGAAAGACAGCGGGCTTCCTCTTTGAACAAATACTCACTTTTGGCGATCGAACAGCCCGGTTACGGCACGTTTGACCAGATTGCCGACGCGCGGGCGATCCAGCGCGACGAAGGGCAGCGGGCGGCAGACCTCCATCGCCGCGATGCCGACGCGGGCGGTCAGGGCGCCGTTCACCACCCCCTCGCCAAAGCGGCGGCTGAGCTTGGACAGAAGCCCGCCCCCGGCCATCGTCTCGATCAGGTCATCGCCCGCCGCGACCGCACCGGTGGCGACCAGATGGGTCAGCACGGTGCGCGCCAGCCGCCAACTGCCAAAGCTGCCCGCGCGCCCGCCGTAGATTTCGGCGATGCGGCGGATCATGCGCAGGTTGGCGGCCAGCGCGGCGAATACATCGGCCAAGGCCAGCGGCACCAGCGCGGTGACGGTGGCGACGGTGCGGGCGGCGGCCTCGATCTCGACGCGGGCGGCGGCGTCCAGCGGTGCCATCAGCTCGGCCTCGGCCAGATGCAGCGCGCCCAGCGCATCGGGCGCGTCGGGCAGCCGTTCGGCCAGCCGGGCGCGCGGCCAGTCCAGATCGGCGCGGCCCGCATAAAGCCGGTCAAGATCGGCCACCACCGCGCGGGCGTCCTTGGCATTGGTCGAGGCCAAGGCGCCGACCGCCGCCTTGTGGATGCTGTCCAGCCGACGCAGCCGCGAAAAAGCCGCAAGTTCGCGCAGCGCCAGCCCCGCCGCCAGCAGCAGGAACAGACCCACCAGCCCCGCCGCGATCCAGCCCAGCACCGGATAGGCGGCCAAAAGGCCGGTCACCCAGGTCCAGGCCGCCAGCGAGACGATAAAGCCGATCAGCGCGAAGGCTACCCGCCAGAACCATTTCGACAGCAGCGATTCCCGCCGCGCCATCAGGGCCGAGACTACCCGCATCGCCCGACCATCGGGGGGCAGCGCGTCCAGCTCCTCAGGTGCGTCGGTCACCGGCGGCGCCTCGGCCGGTGAGGGCGGCGCGGTCTCGGCAGCCTCGATCCGCGGCGCGGTGCGGCGGGTGGTGGGGGGGGCCTCGGGCGCAGAATAGTCGATCAGCACCGGGCCTTTGCGGGGTGTATCGGTCATCGGAACTTGTCCCCCAGCAGGAACTCGGCGGCGCGGTCCAGCCGGATATGGGGCGGGCCGTCGCCGGGTTTCATCGTGATCTTCGCCGGGGCAAAGCGCATCACCGCGTAATCGCCATCCAGCCAGGCCGCCGCGCCGTCCCGCGCGGGCGACAGCAGGGTGGCCGGATCAGAGGGCAGCTCGCCCGGATAGAAGGCCGCTTGTCGGGCGTCGATCAGCGTGCCGCGCACCGCGCCCAAAGCCTCACCGGCGGGGTCGATCACCTCCTCGGTGGTGGTGCGCAGGCTGGCGATGGCCAGGCTTTCGGTGCGCGCCCCGGCGAAATCGGCACGGTCGCGGGCGTCGCGCACCAAGGCCGACAGGATCGCGGTCAGCCGCGCGTGCTGATCGGAATGCAGGTGGTCGGCCTTGGTCGCGGCGAACAGGATGCGGTCCACCCGCCGCCCGCCGAACAGCGCCGCCAGCCACCCGATGCGGCCGGGGTTGAAGGCCGACAGGATCTCGGCCAGCACGCGGCGCATGTCCTCGACAGCCGGGGGGCCAGCGTGGATCGCGCCCAGCACATCGACCAGCACCACCTGACGGTCGATGCGGGCGAAGTGGTCGCGGAAGAAGGGTTTGACAATGCGCGATTTATAGGCCTCGAACCGGCGCTCGAACTCTCGATACAGGCTGCCGCGCGGGGCCTTGTCGGGCAAGGGCAAGGGGGCAAAGGTCAGCGCCGGGCTGCCGGCCAGATCGCCGGGCATCAGGAACCGGCCCGGCGTGCAATCGGAAAAACCAGCTTCGCGCGCCGCCGTCAGATGCGCGGTATAGGCCGCGGCAAGGGCCTGCGCGGTGGCATTGCTGAAATCGGCCGCTGCATCCGCGCCGCTCAATGCCGCAAGCGCCTGTTCGCCGCCGGGGCGGGCGGGCATCCGCGCCAGCACCTCGGCCGACCAGTCGGCATAGGATTTCTCCATCAGCGCGACATCCAGCAGCCACTCGCCGGGATAGTCGATGATATCCAGATGCAGCGTCCGCGCCCCGCGCAAGCTGCCCAGCATCCCCGAGGGCTGGATGCGGAACGACAGCCTGAGCTGGCTGATCGACCGCGTGCCATCGGGCCAGCGGGGGTCCGGCCCGGTCAGCGCCGCCAGATGGCCTTCGTAATCGAACCGCGCCAGCGTGTCGTCGGGCTGCGGTTGCAGGAAGGCCGCGCGGATGGTGCCGTCATGGGCGGCGCGAAACGCCTGCATCCGGCCGCGGTTCATCAGGTTCGCCACCAGTGCGGTGATGAACACCGTTTTTCCGGCCCGCGACAGGCCGGTGACACCCAGCCGCACCACCGGGTCGCTGAAGGGCGCGGTCACGGTCTCGGTCAGGGTTTCCACCCCGCGCAACAGCCCGTCCGCCAGATCGCCGATGCCCAAGGGCGCCTCCTTTGCCAATCAGGCCCCAAGATAGGGGCGCGGTCGCGGCTTGTGTAGGGTGCCTGCGCGGCGCTATGTCATCCGCATGTTCCGCTATGCGCTTTTGATCGAATATGACGGCGGCCCGTTCGCGGGCTGGCAGGCCCAGGCCGACCAGCCCAGCGTGCAGGGCGCTGTTGAGGCCGCGCTGTCGCGGCTTGACCCCGGTTTCGCGGCAGGCGCGCGGATCGCCGCCGCCGGGCGGACCGATGCGGGGGTTCACGCCACAGGTCAGGTCGCCCATGCCGATCTGACCCGCGACTGGGATCCCTTTCGGCTGGCCGAAGCGCTGAACGCCCATCTGCGCCCTGCCCCCGTCGCCATCCTACGCGCCGCCCGCGTCAACGACGATTTCCACGCGCGCTTTTCCGCCGTCGAGCGTCGCTATCTGTTCCGCCTGCTGGAACGGCGCGCCCCTGCGGTGATCGACCGGGGCCGGGTCTGGCAGGTGAAAAACGCGCTGGACGGGGATGCGATGCGCGAAGCCGCCGCGCATCTGATCGGGCGGCATGATTTCACCACCTTCCGATCCTCGATCTGTCAGGCGGCCAGCCCGGTCAAGACGCTGGATCAGATCACGCTGGAAAGCCACGCCGTGCCGGGCGGGATCGAGCATCGCTTCACCCTGCGCGCGCGATCGTTCCTGCACAATCAGGTGCGCTCGATCATCGGCACGCTGGAACGTGTGGGCGCCGGGGCCTGGCCGCCGGGCCGCGTGGCCGAGGCGCTGGAAGCGCGCGACCGCGCCGCCTGTGGCCCGGTCAGCCCGCCGCAGGGGCTTTACCTGACCGGCGTGGGCTATCCCGCCGACCCCTTTGCCTGACCTTGCCGACCGCGTGTCCCCGCGTTAGCGTGCCGCGACTTTCAGGAGGGACGACGATGGCCTTTGGCACCCATATCCGCACCTTTTTCGACGGTCGCTGGCACGACGGCGACATTGCGGTGATGCGGGCCGCCGATCACGGCATCTGGCAAGGATCTTCGGTCTTTGACGGCGCCCGCCTGTTCGAGGGCGTGACCCCCGATCTGGATGCCCATTGCGCGCGGCTGAACCGGTCGGCCGAGGCGCTGATGATCACCCCCACCGTCGCCCCCGACACCATGGTCGAGGCGATCCGCGAGGGGCTGTCGACCTATGGCGCGGGCGCCGCCGTCTATATCCGGCCGATGTACTGGGCCATCGACGGCTCTGATCTGGGGGTGGCCCCGGCCGAGAACTCGACCGGGTTTGCGATCAGTCTGGAACAGGTGGCCATGCCCGCGCCCGAGGCCGCGACGACCCTGACCACGACGCAATTCCGCCGCCCGGTGCTGGCCGACAACGTCTGTAACGCCAAGGCCGGCTGCCTTTATCCCAACAACGCCCGCATGCTGGTCGAGGCGCGGCGCAAGGGGTTCGGCAATGCCCTGGTGCAGGATGCCATGGGCAATGTCGCCGAAACCGCCACCGCCAATATCTTCATGATCCGCGACGGCGAAGTATTCACCCCTGTCGCCAACGGCACCTTCCTGTCGGGCATCACCCGCGCCCGCCACATCGCCAACCTGCGCGCGGCGGGCGTGACCGTCCATGAAACCGTGCTGAGCCTCGATGATTTCCGCGCCGCCGATGAGGTGTTCCTGTCGGGCAACTTTTCCAAGGTGATGCCGGTCACCGGGTTCGACGATGTGACCTATGGCATCGGGCCGGTGACGCGGCGCATCCGCGACATGTATTGGGATTTCGCGCACAGCCGATGATCCGCGCAATTGCCCGGCTGGCGCTGCTGATCTGGGCGGGCGTCACGGTGGCGGCGGCGGCTGGGGCGCTGTCGCAGCACCCCTTTGCGCAGCCGCTGGTCGAACGCAGCGCCGATCAGGCCCGCGCCGCGCTGAGCCGCGCGATGGCGCGGGCGGCGACACCCGAGGCGCTGGATGCGCGGATCGAGGCCGCGCTTGCCGCCGATGACGCCGATCAGATCGCGCTGATGCTGGCGATTGCCGATGACCAGGCCACCCCCCTGCCCGCCGATCTGCGCGCCCGCGCGACCGAACGGCTGGCGCAGGATCAGGGCTGGATGGCCACTGCCGGGGCCTGCCTGACCTGCATGGCCGACATCCGGTCCTGCCGCAGCCTGACGCTGATCGGGGCCTGCGCGATCCCGTTTGAAATCTCGCCCGCCGGGGATGTGAACGCGCTGCGCCGTCAGGGCATGGCTTGGGCCAGCGGCGATGATGTTGACGAAATCGAGGCGGCGCTTGCCGGTCTGGGCCTTGCCGCGACGGCGGCGACCGTGGCCACCGTGGGCGGCGCGGCGCCGATCAAGACCGGCGTCACCGCGCTGCGCGTCGCGCGCCGGGCCGAGGCGATCAGCCCCGGCCTGAACGCCGCCCTGATCCGCGCCACGCGCGAGGCGGGCGGGGCCGAGCGGCTGGCCGACATGGCGGGCGATGTCACGCGGATCGCGCGCGCGACATCGACCGCCGAGGTGCTGGGGGTCGTGCGTCTGGCCGATGACGCGCCCGATCTGGCGCGGCTTGCGCGGCTGGCCGAGGTCGCCGGGCCAGACAGCCGCAAGGCGCTGACCTTGCTGGGAAAGGCCCGCGCGCTGCGGGTGCTGAACCGGGTCAGCACGGCGGCGGTTGCGGCCATTGGGTTGGTCGCCCTTGCAGCGGCGCAAGTGACCGCCCTGGCCTTGGCCGCGCTGAAACTGGCCTTGCGTCGCGCGCTGCGTCACCGCCCCGCGCCCTCGGCCCGGCTTGCCCCGCCGCCGATTTCGCGCGATCATCGCCGCTGAAGAAGGGCGCCCGCCGCAAGGGTCGACCCAGGGGGAAGCTCGGATGCGCAAGTTTCTGGTGGTGCTGGACGACAGCCGCGAATGCCTGAACGCCATGCGCTATGCCGCGCTGCGCGCCGCCCATACCGGGGCCGGGGTCGCCATCCTGTCGATCATCCCCCCGGACGAGTTGAAGGGCTGGATCGGCGTCGCCGACCTGATGCGCGCCGAGGCCCGCGAACGCATCGAGGCCCATTTCGAGGTCTATGCGAAATGGATGCGCGACAAGCAGGGCATCAACCCCGAGCTGATCGTGCGCGAGGGCGAGCCGGTGGCCGAAATCCTGGCCGCCATATCGGAAGACCCGCAGATCGGCGTGCTGGTGCTGGGGGCCTCCACCGAAAAGTCCGGCCCCGGCCCGCTGGTCACCCATATGTCGCGCAACGCGGGCGCCCTGCCCTGCCCGCTGACCGTGGTGCCGGGCGATATGTCCAAGGAACGGCTTGAGGCGATCACCTGACGCGGCCGCCCGTCGCAGATCCGTCGCAGGCCCTGCGCCTTGACTTGACCCGGACCCCACCCCCATATCGGCCCCAAAGGAGCGCCCGATGTTCATCCAGACCGAATCCACGCCGAACCCCGCCACGCTGAAGTTCCTGCCCGGCCAGACCGTTCTGGCCCAAGGCACAGCCGATTTCCCCGAAGCCGCGGCGGCGGCGACCTCGCCCCTGGCCCGGCGTGTGTTCGCGGTCGATGGTGTGACCGGCGTGTTCCTCGGGTCCGACTTCCTGACCGTGACCAAGGCCAGCGGCGTCGAATGGGATCACGTCAAGCCCGCGATCCTGGGCGCGATCATGGAGCATTACCAATCCGGCGCCCCGGCGATCGAGGGCAATGGCAGCGATGATGGCCATGTCGCCACCGACGGTCCCGATGCCGAGGTGATCGAACAGATCAAGGAACTGCTGGACACCCGCGTGCGCCCCGCCGTGGCCCAGGACGGTGGCGACATCACCTTCCACGGCTTTGATCGCGGCGTCGTCTATCTGCACATGAAGGGCGCCTGCGCAGGCTGCCCGTCCTCGACCCTGACGCTGAAAATGGGGATCGAGAACCTGCTGCGCCACTACATCCCCGAAGTGACCGAGGTGCGCCCCGTTGCGGTCTGACCCCACGGTCCTTGCCTTTGACACATCGGCCGCGCATTGCGCGGCCGCTTTGCTGCGCGGCGGGGCCATCGTCGCCTCTGTGGTCGAGGCGATGGACAAGGGCCAGGCCGAACGGCTGATGCCCTTGCTGCAATCGCTGCTCGCGGGCGCGGGGATCGGCTGGGGCGATCTGGACGGCATCGGCGTGGGCGTTGGCCCCGGAAATTTCACCGGCGTGCGCATCAGCGTGGCCGCCGCGCGCGGCATCGCGCTGGCCGCCGGCATCCCCGCCGTCGGTGTCACCACGCTTGAGGCCGCGGCGCTGGACGCCCCCCGCCCGGTCACGGTGGCGCTGGATGCACGGCGCGGCGCGGTCTATGCGCAGGGCTTTGACCCCGACAGCCCGCCTGCGCTGCTCGACGTCGCACCCGCAGGCCCGCTGATCGGCGACATCCCCGGCGCGACACCCCCCGCCCATCCCATTGCCGAGGCCATCGCCCGCATCGCCGCGACGCGCCTGGACACGCCCCAGCCGCGCCCCGCGCCGCTGTATCTGCGCCCCGCCGATGCCGCCCCGCCGCGCGATCCGGCACCGGTGATCCTGCCATGAACCTGCACGATCTGGCGGCCATCCACGCCGCCAGCTTTACCCGACCCGCGCCGTGGTCGGCGGATCAGATCGGCGCGACCCTTGCCGCGCCCGGCGCGTTTCTGCTGGTCGAGGCGCAGGGCTTTCTGATTGGCCGGGTCATCGCGGATGAGGCCGAATTGCTGACCCTGGCCGTCGCGCCCCCGGCCCGGCGCGCGGGCATCGGCGCGCGGCTGGTCGCGCGGTTCCTGACCGCCAGCGCCGACAAGGGCGCGGCCACCGCCTTTCTGGAGGTCGCGGCCGACAACCCCGCCGCTATCGCGCTTTACCTTGCGGCAGGTTTCGTGGACGCCGGGCAGCGGCGCGGCTATTACCGTGACCCTGCGGGCGGCCCTGCAACCGATGCGCGCATCCTGACCCGGACGCTGCGTCCGGCCGATTAGGCACGCCCGAACCCCCGCCTTTTGGCGCAGATTCCTGTTGACCCTTCCTGGCCTTCCTGTCCCTAATCCTTGCCACAACAGGGTGGGCTGGCGTTGACTCGCCGCCCGGTAAAAGGTCAGGAGAACCACATGACCCAGATGAAACGCTTTTTCGCCGCGGCCACGGCGCTGGCGATGACCGCAGGCGCAGCGCTGGCCGATCCGGCGCTGATCTATGACCTTGGCGGCAAGTTCGACAAATCCTTCAACGAGGCCGCCTTCCACGGTGCCGAGGCCTGGAAGGCCGAGACCGGCGGTTCCTATAAGGAACTGGAAATGCAATCCGAGGCGCAGCGCGAACAGGCCTTGCGCCGCCTGGCTGAAAGCGGTGCCAACCCGATCGTCATGACCGGCTTTGCCTTTGGCGACGTGCTGGCCAAGGTCGCGCCCGACTACAAGGACACCAAGTTCGTCATCATCGACATGGTGGTGGAACAGCCCAACATCCGCAGCGTCGTCTTTACCGAGGAACAGGGCAGCTATCTGGCCGGGATCATGGCCGCGATGGCCAGCAAGACCGGCACCGTCGGCTTTGTCGGCGGCATGGACATCCCGCTGATCCGCAAGTTCGCCTGCGGCTATGTGCAGGGCGTCAAGGCGCAGAACCCCGATGCGAAGGTCATCCAGAACATGACCGGCACCACGCCGACCGCCTGGAACGATCCGGTCAAGGGCGCGGAACTGGCCAAGGCGCAGAAATCGCAGGGCGCCGATGTGATCTATGCCGCCGCCGGTGGCACCGGGATCGGCGTGCTGCAAGCCGCCGCAGATGAGGGCATCCTGTCGATCGGCGTCGACAGCAACCAGAACCACCTGCACCCCGGCAAGGTGCTGACCTCGGTCGTCAAGGGCGTCGATGCGGCCGTGATCGAGGCCTTCAAGGGCGGTGCCGATCTGGAAACCGGCGTGCATGTGATGGACCTGTCGCATGGCGGCGTCTCGGTGGCGATGGATGACAACAATGCAGCCCTGGTCACGCCCGAGATGAAAGCCGCGGTCGAGGCCGCCAGCGCCAAGATCGCCTCGGGCGAGATCAAGGTTCACGACTATCAGTCGGATGACACCTGCCCGGTGCAGTGATGGCCACGACCCAGACCAGCCACGGATCGGAGCGGCGCGAAAGCGCCGCTCCGGCCATTGAACTGATCGGCATTTCCAAGGCCTTCGGCACGGTGCAGGCCAACAAGGACATCTCGATCCGGGTCATGCCCGGCACGATCCATGGCATCATCGGCGAAAATGGCGCGGGCAAGTCCACGCTGATGTCGATCCTGTATGGCTTTTACCGCGCCGACAGCGGCGAGATCCGCATCAACGGCAGCCCGGTGCAGATCCCCGACAGCCAGGCCGCGATCCGCGCCGGCATCGGCATGGTGTTCCAGCATTTCAAGCTGGTGCCAAACTTCACCGTGCTGGAAAACATCATCCTCGGGGCCGAGGATGGCGCGCTCTTGCGCCCCTCATTGGGCAAGGCGCGGCGGGTGCTGCGCGATCTGGCGCGCGAATACGGGCTGGATGTCGATCCCGATGCCGTGGTCGAGGATCTGTCGGTCGGACATCAGCAACGGGTCGAGATCCTGAAGGCGCTGTATCGCCAGGCCGACATCCTGATCCTGGACGAACCCACCGGCGTCTTGACCCCGGCCGAGGCGGACCACCTGTTCCGCATCCTGAAAGGCCTGCGCGAACAGGGCAAGACGATCATCATCATCACCCACAAGCTGCGCGAGATCATGGAGATCACCGATACCGTCTCGGTGATGCGGCGCGGCCAGATGACCGCCACCGTCAAGACCGCCGAGACCAGCCCCGAGCAACTGGCCGAGCTGATGGTGGGCCGCAAGGTGCTGCTTGAGGTGGCGAAAGCCCCGGCGCGCGTCGGCGATGTCGTGCTGGAGGTCAAGGGCCTGCGCGTCGTCGATGAAAACAAGGTCGAACGGCTTCGTGGCATCGACCTGACGCTGCGCGCGGGCGAAATCCTGGGCATCGCCGGGGTCGCGGGCAACGGCCAGTCGGAACTGCTGCGGGTGCTCGGCGGGTTTCAGGACGCCACCGGCCAGGTGCGGCTGAACGGCGTCGATCTGCCCTTGTCGGGGCCGCAGTCGAACGGCCAGAGCCGCCGCGCCGCGGGCATCGCCCATGTCCCCGAAGATCGCCACGCGCTTGGCCTGATCCTTGATTTCGCGGCGTGGGAGGACAGCATCTTCGGCTATCACCACAACCCGCGCTTTCAGCGTGGCCCGCTGATGGACAATGCCGCAATCATGGCCGATTGCGAGGGCAAGATGGCGCGGTTCGACGTGCGCCCGCCGATCCCCGGCCTTGCCGCCAAGAACTTTTCCGGCGGCAACCAGCAAAAGATCGTGCTGGCGCGGGAAATCGAACAGAACCCCTCGCTGCTGCTGATCGGCCAGCCGACGCGCGGCGTGGACATCGGCGCGATCGAGTTCATCCACAAGCGCATCGTGGAATTGCGCGACGCCGGATCGGCGGTGCTGCTGGTCAGCGTCGAACTGGACGAGATCATGTCGCTGTCCGACCGGATCGCGGTGATGTTCGACGGCCGCATCATGGGCGAACGCCGCCCCGAGGAAACCGACGAACGCGAACTGGGCCTTTTGATGGCCGGCATCAACAACGAGACCGCGGCATGACCCCCCTTCCCCGCTGGGCCGATCTGGTCCTTGTGCCGCTGATCTCGCTGGCCCTGGCCGCGCTGATTTCGGCGCTGGTGATCCTGGCGATCGGCCAAAGCCCGCTTGAGGCGCTCAAGACCATGGTCGAGGGCGCGCTCGGCTCGCCCTATGCCTGGGGCTATACGCTCTATTACGCCACCAGCTTCATGTTCACCGGTCTGGCCGTGACCATCGCCTTTCACGCCAGCCTGTTCAACATCGGCGGCGAGGGGCAGGCCCAGCTTGGCGGCCTCGGCGTCGCGCTGGCGGTGCTGTTCATCCCTTGGCCGCATTGGTCGGTGGCGCTGATCGCGGCCAGCATTTCGGCGGCGGCCTTTGGCGCGGCCTGGGCGGCGATCCCTGCCGCACTGCAAGCCAAGCGCGGCAGCCATGTCGTGATCACCACGATCATGTTCAACTATCTGGCGGCGGCGCTGATGTCGCATCTGTTGTCCTACACCCTGCGCCCCGCGGGCCAGGCCGACCCGGCGACGGCCGGTTTTCCGCCCGTCGTGCATCTGCCCACGCTGAATGAAATCCCCGGCGTGCGGCTGATCTTCGACAGCCGGGTGCCTGCCAATGTGTCGCTGTTCATTGCGCTTGCCGCCTGTTGGCTGGTCTGGGTGCTGCTGTGGCGCACCCGGCTGGGCTATGAAATCCGCGCCTTCGGCAAATCCGAGGCCGCCGCGCGTTACGCCGGGATCAACGCCACCCGCGTCACCATGCTGGCGATGCTGATTTCCGGCGCCCTGGCCGGGATGATGGCGATCAACACCGTCATGGGCGGGTCGGAAAAGCTGCTGTTGAACAGCGCCGAGGGCGCGGGCTTCATCGGCATCGCGGTGGCGCTGATGGGGCGCAACCACCCGTTCGGCGTCGTGCTGGCGGCGGTGCTGTTCGGCTTTCTGTATCAGGGCGGGGCGGAGCTGGGCCTGTGGACCTCGATCCCGATCGAGCTGCGCATCGTCGTGCAAGGGCTGGTGATCCTGTTCACCGGGGCGCTGGATTACATGGTGCGGATGATGCTGGCGCCGCTGTTTGCGGGCCGCCGGGCGCGGGGGGCGGCGTGATGGATTACGATACCTTCCTGCAAATCCTCGCCTCGACCCTGCGGCTTTATACGCCGCTGCTGCTGGCCTGCCTGGCCGGGCTTTACTCCGAACGATCCGGCATTTTCGACATCGGGCTTGAGGGCAAGATGCTGGCCGCTGCCTGTGCGGCGGGGGCTGTCGCCTTTCTGACCGGCAATGTCTGGGCGGGGGTAGGCGCGGCGATCCTGGCCTCGCTGGTGCTGGCGGTGATCCATGGCATCGCCTCGATCACCTTTCGCGGCAATCAGTTGATTTCCGGGGTGGCGCTGAACTTCATCGCATCGGGGATCACGGTTCTGGTGGCGCAATCGCTGTTCCAGCAGGGCGGGCGGACGCCGCCGCTCAGCGGCGGGGCGCGGTTCAACGCGATCACCCTGCCCTTTGTCGATCAGATCGGCGCGATCCCGGTGATCGGCCCGTTCTATGCGCAGGTGCTGTCGGGCCACACGGCGCTGGTCTATATCGCGCCGCTCTTGGTGCCTTTGTCCTGGTGGGTGCTCTATCGCACGCGCTTTGGCCTGCGGCTGCGGGCGGTGGGCGAAAACCCTGCCTCGGTCGATACTGCCGGGGTGTCTGTGGTGCGGCTGCGCTTTGCGGCGGTCGCCATCACCGGCATCCTGTGCGGCCTGGCCGGGGCCTATATGTCGACCGGCCTGCAAGCGGGCTTTGGGCGCGAGATGACGGCGGGGCGCGGCTATATCGCGCTGGCGGCGCTGATCTTTGCCAAGTGGCGCCCCTGGTCGGCGCTGTGGGCGACGCTGCTGTTCGGCTTTTTGCAGGCGCTCGCGCTGCGCGGCGACGTGCTGGAAAACATGCTCGGGATGGCGGTGCCGGTGGCGCTGCTGGATGCGATGCCCTATGCGCTGACGGTGCTGGTGCTGGCGGGCTTCGTCGGCAAGGCGATCCCTCCGCGCGCCGGGGGTGAGCCTTATGTCAAGGAACGCTAGGGGGCTGCGGCCGAGGCCGGCCCCCGGAAAGGTGCAAAGATGACCGATGTGACCCGCCTGGCAAGCCTGATCCACGACCGTGCCGGCACAACGCCCCCCGATTTCGGCCTGATCCTGGGGTCGGGTCTGGCTGGCCTTGCCGATGAGGTCGAGGGCGTCTCGATCCCCTATGCCGATCTGCCGGGCTTTCCGCAGGCCGGGGTGTCGGGTCACAGCCCGCGACTGGTGATCGGCCAGTTGGCGGGCCGCCGGGTCGCGGTGTTCGGCGGGCGGGCGCATTACTATGAACATGGCCGCGCCGATGTGATGCGGCTGCCGCTGGCGGTGCTGAAGGCACTGGGCTGCGAAAGGCTGATCCTGACCAATGCGGCGGGCAGCCTGCGCAGCGACCTGCCGCCGGGCGGGCTGATGCTGCTGTCGGACCATATCGCCTTCACCGGCATGAACCCGCTGATCGGCGAGGTCAGCGACGCGCGTTTCGTGCCGATGACCGATGCGCATGACCCGGCCCTGCGCGCCGCGCTGCGCGATGCCGCCCAGGCCGAGGGCGTCACCCTGCCCGAGGGTGTCTATGGCTGGTTTTCCGGCCCGAGCTTCGAGACCCCGGCCGAGATCCGCGCCGCACGCGTGCTGGGTATGGATGCCGTCGGCATGTCGACCGTGCCCGAGGTGATCCTGGCGCGGTTCCTGGGCCTGCGCGTCGCCGCCGTGTCGGTGATCACCAATATGGGTGCGGGCCTGTCGGATGAGGCGATCAGCCACGACCACACCAAGGCGATGGCACCGCTGGGGGCGGAAAAGCTGGCGCGGGTGTTGCGGCGGATGCTGGCGGACAGCGTCTGATGGCGCGTGAAGCGGGGGTGCTGCCCCCGCACCCCCGGGATACTTCCGCCAAGAAGAACGAGGATCAGCCGGCGCGGCGGCGCGCCTGACCGCGCCAGAAGCGTGCCATCAGCAGCACGCTGGCCGCTGCAAGGCCGATGACCAGGCCCAGCCACAGCCCCTCCGGCCCCATGTTCAGGGTAAAGGCCAGCAGATAGCCCGCGGGGATACCAATCAGCCAATAGCTGATCCCCGCCAGCCACATCGGCACGCGCGTGTCCTGCACGCCGCGCAACAGGCCAAGCGCCTGACACTGCATGGCGTCGAACAGTTGAAACAGCGCCGACATGAACAGCAGTAGGCTGCCGATGGCGATGATGCGCGCGGCGGCCGGATCGGCGCGGTCAAGGAACAGGCCGACGATCTGGCCGGGGACGGTCAGAAAAACCGCCGCCGTGGCGACGACCATCGCCAGCGACAGCGCGATCGCCGCCCAGGCGGCGCGATCCATGCGGTCGATGTCGCCCGCGCCGAAGGCCCGGCCGACGCGCACCGTCGCGGCATTCGACAGGCCGACATGGACCATGAAGGTCAGGCTGGTGATCTGCAGAGCGATGCCATGGGCCGCCAACTCGACCGTGCCGATCCAGCCCATCATCAGCGCCGAGGCCTGGAACAGCCCGCTTTCCGACAGTCCGGTCAGGCCGATGGGCCAGCCCAGGCGGAACACTTCGGCCAAGGCGGCGCGGTCGGGTTTCCACAGGCGGTGGAACAGCCGTACCCGGCGCGATTCCGCCCGGCGCGCGGCATAGACGACTTGAAGCGCCAGCATCACGAATTGGGTGGTGACGCTGGCGATGGCCGCGCCCTGGACGCCCAATTCGGGGAACCCGCCATGGCCGAAGATCAACAGCCAGTTCAGCGCGGCGTTGACGACCAGACCGATCAGCGTGACGACCAACAGGATTGCGGTCCGCTCGATCGCGGCCAGGTAGCTGCGCAGCACCATCGAGACTTGCGCCGCGAACATGCCGATGGCCATGATCCGCAGGTAATCCTGTGCCAGGCCCGCCACCTGGGGCGACTGGCCAAGGGCGCGCAGGATCGGCGCCGAGGCCCAGAAAACCGGCAGGGCAAGCGCCGCGAAGATCACCGACAGCCAGATCGCCATGCGGGTGGCGCGGCGCAACTGGTCGTCGTCGCCGCGCGCCCGCGCCGCCGCAACGACGCCCATCACCGCCGTGCCGAAGCCGCCGCCCAGGATGAAGATGGTGAAGAAGGTCGACGAGCCGAGGGTGACGGCGGCAAGCTCGGGCACGCCATACCAGCCCATCATCACCGTGTCCGTGACGCCCAGCAGCATCGAGGCGATCAGCGACAGGATCAGCGGCAGGCCCAGCTGGACCGTGGTGCGAAGCTCGGCCAGGAAGGGTTTAGGCAAAGGGTGAGGAGAAGCGCGCATCATGTGCCAGCCTTAGCCTTGCCGGGTCGCGGCGGCAAGCGGCGCGCGGCAACGGATGCGCGAGCCGGGCGAAGCAAAGGCTGCCATGTGGACATGGCTGCGGTGACGGCGCTTGGGGAACGAGAAGCTGCCTTGAGAAGCGCGGGGTGCGGGTCCGACAACATGTTGGCCGCGCATGCAGAGTGATCCTCGCGAGAGGGGCTGAGCGCGGCGTCTGCGCGGAAAGGACGACATGCGTATCTTGCACGGATTGATGAAACTTGCTGGGCGTATCGTCGAGCTTGGCTCGACTGGTCACCAGAGGGCCGGGACGAGATCGTCAAGCATCGCCAGGTCGCGCAAATCGGCGGGAGCTTGCCGCAGTCCGGCTGCGTTGCAGAACTTTGTCCTGGCAAACCGGCAAGGCTGATGTCGGGGGGCGGGTTTATGAGTGGCTGGCGACGATGGGTTGACTGCAAAGCCACATCCAATGGCGGTCCGCATGCGGCGCGCGGATCAATGCGGCTACGTCTTAAGGGGCGACTGCCGCGCGCACAGGGCACAGAGGTGCCGACGAGCGGGTCATCGATCTTGTGCACGGCGCCCGTGCGGCGGGCAGCAGGTTTGACGTCGGTCATCGCCGCGAAAAACCCGGTGCCGGTGAGCGCGGGGATGACGCGCACGCGTGAGAGGGCGCTGAGTGAATGCGACGCCTGACCCGCATCGACCTATGTGGCTCTCGAGCACTCGGGCAAGAGCGGCACAGGCAAACAGTCGGGGGCGATGTAGCGGCGAGCCCGTGCGGTGTGAGGGAACCCGACGAGGTTGGCAGCCGCTCCTGCGACAAGCGCCTGCGGTTCGCGCAGGGTCCGGTGTGCTCTCCGGCCTCGGCCTGTTTCTGATGACGCCTGCCTTCCGCGCGCGCGGGGCGCGGGGGCAGAGGGGGCGAGAATGATTGACGATCTGAAGCTGCCTTCCGCGCGCGCGGGGCGCGGGGGTCAGCCTCGGGGCTATCCGCCAGCCGGTCAGCCTGCCTTCCGCGCGCGCGGGGCGCGGGGGAAGGGCGGGCGTGGGGTTGGGGGCCATGGGGCCTGCCTTCCGCGCGCGCGGGGCGCGGGGGGGCGATCTGCTGGATCGGGTGGGCCTGTCCCCTGCCTTCCGCGCGCGCGGGGCGCGGGGGGACCGCGGCGGCGGACATCAGCGCAGCCCTCATGGCGCGCGCGGGGTGAGAGTTCGGTCGTTTCCCACATGACCAGCGCCCGCTCGGTGGCGCCCACGTGCGCTGGGCTATCTAATACGCCGCCAAAACAACCGCAGCTCATCCGTCGGTGGCTCTCACGCGCGCGGGGCTATCTATAAGGTCGTTGGTTACGAACTGTGGCGGATCGCCTACGCGGGTCTCTCGCGCGCAGTTGAGCGTTGCATAGGCAAACGACCGGGGGCGGTGTAGCGGCGAGCCGGTGCGGGACGACAGGGGCCACGACGATGCCGCCGGTACTGCCTGCCACGGGTCACGCACGCACGGGGTGACAGGCCGGGTTGGGTCCAAGCTTTTCCTTCTCGGGCGGCGCCCGCATGCGCTTGGGGTGACATTCCTTAGCCGCGGGCGGCTGCCCTATCCTCGCCAGGCACCCGCCGGCGCGTGAGCTCACATCGCCTCGAGCCCATCGCCCTCGTCGAGGTTAAGGACGTCGCCACGCGCGCGCGTGAGTTCACGTCCTCACAATGTACTGCGATTCAACGGGCGCGCGGTGCCAGGGCGCGCGCGGGGATGAGAATCGTCACCGCGCTTCTGCGGGAACGGGCATCGCAGCGGCCGTTCGTCGGCGGAGTGATAGGGGCACTGCAACGCCTGTGCCGTCGCGGCCGGGCTGCGTCCGTAAGCGCGCGCGGTGACAGATGTAGCTCTCGTTTGCCGGCGCGCGCGAGCAGCGACCGTGCGCGCGGCGAGATAGCTGCGGGTGCCTTCGCGTGGTCTGCCAGCATCGCGGCCCCCGCGCGCGGCGTGACGCAGCAGACCAGCATCCTGCGGGCGCGCCACCGCGCGACATACGTGGGCAGGTGGGCAACACGCGGCCTTGGTGGGTCTCCGTGTCCGGAACAGGGCTATCCAGCCGCGCGTTCAGTGGCAGACGCTAGCATCTCGGGCCGCCTTCTGACGCCATGCTGGCGCGAATCGTCACCCCGAAGCTGCGGTCGTATGGGTCGGGCGCATAGAGGCCGGCCGCGCAAGCATGACCTGACCGTGAAAAGCTTGACCCCATGCGGTTTGCCAGATCGGAAGGCCCTGGCCCCGCAGCGACCTGCCGAGCAGCTGAGGACTGCCCGGCACCGCACACAGGGCTGCCCGCACGGCTTGCATGATCGCCCAGGGTCAGAACAGCTCCAACCCTGAGTCCGCGTCGTCCCTTGCGACCGGCAACGGCAGATCAACCGTGGCGGCCGTTTCGCGAAGCAGCTTTTGGCGTGCGCGGCCGGTGTCGGGCCAGAACTCGACGCGCCGCGCGTGGGTGCCGCCAAGGCTCTGGCTGAGGCAGGATATCCCCTCGGCCGTCAGGAAGCGCAGGATGAACTCGGCATTCTTCGCGCCGACATCGGATAAGCCCTGCACCATCCGCGCGCCACCGAACACCTTCGCGGTCAGCCGCGATTTGCTCGCGCCGTGCTTGATCAGGTCATTGATCAACAGTTCCATCGCGTTGACGCCATAGCTGGCCGCTGCGCCGCCGCGATTGGTCCCATCGGGCAGCAGAAAGTGGTTCATACCGCCGACCTGGGCGACCGGATCGTGAAGGCAGGCCGCAACGCACGACCCCAGCACGGTTGAAATCAACCCGAAGCCCGCGCCGCCGCTGGCATATTCGCCCTGCGTGATCGACCGGCTTGTCGAAGCGGGGCCTTGCCCAGCTCCAATCGGCGCGGTCGTCGTTGCGCACTGCGTCATCGGTTGGCGTTGTCCGCCGGCGGGGGTGGATTGGTCACTTGAGTTGCTGCGCATCCCGGCGCGCGAATACGCAGAATAGCGCGTCGCAGACTGGTGTCCTTGCATCCGGTTTTCAGACATGACGCGACCGATCGTCAGCGACGTTCGCCCCCGGCGGGAAACGTCGAGGCTGCGCCGCGATTGCGGCCTCGGGGGCGGCTGCCCCCTTTCCCGCTGCTTCAAGGATACGGGCGGCGATGCCACGAAGCGGCACGACCTGCTCGGCACCTCCGTTCTCGACCGCCGCGCGCGGCATTCCATAGACGACACAGCTGGCCTCATCCTGGGCAAGGCAACGCGCCCCCGCCTGCCGCAGGCTGAGCATCTCATCTGCACCGTCGCGCCCCATCCCCGTCAGCAGCGCTGCGACCACGCGGCTGGCCATGGGCACAGCGGATGCGAACAGCACATCGACCGATGGCCGGTGGCCAGAGCGTTTATCCGACTGCACCAAGCGGCAGCTTGGCGCGCTGCCGGGCAATACCGCCAGATGCGTCTCGCCGCCGGGGGCCAGGTACACACGGCCTTGTTCCAGCCGCGCGCCATCGGTCGCGAGGCTAAGATGCGGGGCGATGCGTTGGTCAAGCCGGGCCGCAAAGCTGGACAGGAACCCCGCCGGCATGTGCTGGGTAATCAGCGTGGGCGGACAGTCGGCGGGAAAGCCCGACAACACCGTCTCGAGCGCATCGACGCCGCCCGTTGACGACCCGATCAGCACGACCCGCCCGTTCCAGCGGAAGTTGCTTGGCGGGGGCGGGTTGTCCGGGCGCGGACCTGCCTGCCGCAGACGGGCCTGGGCGGCCATGCACAAGAGATCGGGAAGCTGCGCGAAACTTTCGGCAGAATGTGCGTTGATCGGCTTGCCGATGCAATCCACCGCGCCCAGCGACAGCGCCTCGAGCGCGGCGTGGGATCCGCGGTGGGTCTCGCTTGAGACCATGATAACCGGGGTGGGGCGCAGGCGCATCAGGCGTTCAAGAAAATCAAGCCCGCTCATCCCCGGCATCTCGACATCCAGGGTGATGACGTCGGGATTAAGCAACTTGATCTTTTCGCGCGCGTCGAAGGCGTCAGCGGCCTCGCCGACGACGACCAGCCGCGGGTCGCCGGCCAGGCGCAGGCGGATCAGCTGACGGATGGTGATGCTGTCATCGACGACCAGAACACGAACCGGTTGTTGAGGCATTTGCACACTCGATCAAAGGTCACAGGAAGGGTGTGGCGGCAGTTGCGGTTGAGACAAGCGGGGGGGATCAGAATTCTTCCCAATCGTCCTCGACAGCGGCGCGTTTGGGTGCAGCGGCACGGCTGGATGCAGCGGCGCGCACGGGTGGCGCGGCTGGCGCCGGGCGCGACGCGGGCTGCGGCGTGGCGGGGCGCGGAGGGGCGGCGGCACGGGCCTGAGGCGCAGCTTGGCGGGTGGCAGCCACGGCGGGCGACGGCGCGGGACGAACGGGCGACGGCGGTGCCGGACTGCGTGACGGCGCGGCTGGTGCGGGCCGGGGTTCGGCGGCGCGCATGTTTTTCGCGGGTGCGTTATTCATGGCAGGCGACAGGCGCAAAGGGTCACCCGTGCGGACGCGCTGCACCGGCTCGATCAGGCGCGCCAGGTCGGCCCCGGCGGACGCGACGGCCGCGAGCGCCGATTGCGCACCACCCGCCAGATCGCGGGCACCGCGTTCCAGCGTGCCCAGGTCGGCGGACATGTCCGCCACGTCGCCCGCCTGCTGCCGCGTCGCGGCTGCCATGGCACTGATCCGGCCGGAAATGTCACCCAGCGACTGCGCCACCGCCTCAAGCGCGGTGCCCGCCTGACCGACCAGGTTGACGCCGCGATTGACATGCGCGGCGGAATCCCCGATCAGCCCGCCGATTTCGCGCGCCGCATCCGACGATCGTTGCGCCAGCGCCCGCACCTCGGAGGCGACGACCGCAAAGCCGCGCCCGGCCTCGCCCGCGCGGGCGGCCTCGACCCCGGCGTTCAGGGCCAGCAGGTTGGTCTGGAAGGCGATATCCTCGATCACCGACACGATGCGCGAGATCCGGGTAGAAGAGTCGGAGATCTGCCCCATCACGGCGACAGCATCGCGCACGACATTCTCGGACCCTTGGGCGCGTTGCACAGCGTCAGAGGCGACGCGATCGGCATCGGCGGCACCATCGGCCACCGCCTGAACCGATCCGGCCAGTTGCTTTGCCGCACCTTGCGCATGGGCCAGAACCGCGCCCTGCTGATCGGAACGCTCGGCCAGAACCTGCGCGACACCGGCGACCTGATCCAGATCACCGCGCAGCGACTGGGCTGCCATTGACACCTGCCGCAGCGGGTCGCGCAGCCGGTCGACGGCCTGCGAAAAGCGGTCGGCAAGCGCCTGGCGTTCGCGGGTGCGGCCCCGACTGATCGAAGCGGTCAGGTCACCCTGCACCAGACGCGACAGGGCGGCGTCAACCTCAGACAGGTCGGCGGAAAGGTCGTCGGCGCGCGCCTGAAGCGCGGCGACCAGGGCAGGATCAGTGGCGGGCGGCGCGTCGATGATCGGGGCCACAACCGCCAGCGGTTGCGCTGCCGCCAGCCCAGCGGGCGCGCGGCATCCGGCGATACGGGCCGGGCGGCCATCCGGCAGGCGGCAATCGACGGGCTGGCCTGCTGCCAGATCATCCGGGCGGACCGGGCCGCGATCGCTGGCCACGACCAGGTCGCGCCCATCGGCATCCTGCCATCCCTGCGCCTCAACCCATCGCAGCACCTGCGCGTCACGAAGGCCGCTTTGCATCCAGCGGGCAATCGCCGCCAGGGGAAGCGGGGCGGCGTCTTCGGCCGGCACGCCAGCGCCCAGCGTCGCGGGCGGGTGGGACGCCGGGGTCGGCGGCGCGGCAGGCGGCGGGGCAACCGGCGCAGAGGGACGAAGGGCGGACCACAAACGGCGCAACAGGGTCATGCAAAGGCTCCTACGGGGTGCCGGACGAATCCGGCCTTGCAGGGGACCATGGCGCGAAGGTCTGAAGATTCGCTTAAGGCGCGACGGAAATCATGGCCGGCCCGTCAGCGCCAGCCGGGCCAGGATCGCGCGGCGACGGAACTCGGACAGGCTCAGCCCGCCTGCCTCGATAAGCGCCGGATCGCGGGCGGCCTGGGTCAGGATCGGCACCGCCAGCGCGCCCGGAAAGGCCGCCGCGCGCAGCGGTGCGGGCAGGCGCGCGCTTCGCCGTTCGGCCAAGGCCTGCTGGGCCAAATCGGCCAGATTGCCCGCCGACAGGCTGACCAACCGGTTGCGCCCGCGCCGGGCCAGAGCAGCCGCCGCACGCAGGTAAGAGGCCAGGCCCTGCGCACGGCCATGGGCGCGCAGCGCCGCCTGATCAGCAGGCCCAGCCCCCAGCGAGAGGCCCGCGGCCCACGCCACGTTGCCCGCCGTCTGATCAAGATAATCCATCAAATCCCGTGCATCGGCGAAAGGCTCGGCCCAGCAATCGCCGCGCCGGGCCTGGGCCACGCCGTGCAGGGCCGCCGCGACGGGCGCGCCCCGCGAGCAGAGCGCGCGCAGATCGGCGGGCGCGTCACCCTGCGGCGGCGCCGCCAAGCCGTCGATCCACCATTGCAGCCGCATTTCGGCCAACAGCGGCTGGTCCGAGGCCCAAGGCGCGCGCGCGATCTGAAGGTTGACCGCATAGACGGGCCACAAAAGATCCCGCAGCGCGGCGGGCGCGGCCATGGTCGGCCAGAAACGGTCGGGATCGCCCGCGCGCACCGCCTCGGCCAAGGCCACGTCAGACATCGGGTTCGACGACCATCAGCGCATAGGCGATCTCGCCGGGGGCGGCCTGCCATCGGGCGATTTCGGCCTCGGCATCGTCAAGGGCAGCGGCCAGCGCGCCCGTCGCGTCGGGGCGAAGCCGCGCGATACGGGCGGCGAGCGGCTTGTAATAGGCCTCCCACGGGGCGCCGATCATCAGATGTTCGCCCAGCACGCGATAGCCCGCCGCATGAACACGGTCGCGGATGCCCTGCGCATTGGTGATCTGGGGGTAATCCGCCCAGAAGGCCTCTGCCGCAGCGGACGGTCGCGGCAGCAGGCAGGGTTCGGAAAACGCGACCCGCCCGTGGGCCGACAGCGCCCCGCGCCAGCGCGACAACCCTTCGGTGACGCCCAGGAAATACAGCGCCCCCGCACACCAGATCAGATCATAAGGCCCTGACAGATCAGCCATATCGCCCTGCTGCACGCGGATGCGGTCGCCATAGGGCGCGGCGCGCAGCCGCGCGGCCTCGACCAGATGCGCGACGGCGTCGATCGCGTCGATCCGCGCCCCGGCGCGCGCCTTGGCCAAGCCAACCGTATCGGCGCCCGGCCCGCAACCGGCATCGCAGATCCGCGCATCCTCGGGCGTGCCCGCGACATACAGCGCCCAGGCCAGATCGGCCGACGTCCCCGGCCCCTCGCGCGGGAGGTCGCGGTGCAGCGTGTAAAACGCCTGTTCAGCGGTCAGTTCGCGCATGGCACGGCTCCGTCACGGATGAGTTTCCAGTTGATTGCATCCAGCAGCGCCTCGAAGCTGGCATCGACGATATTGGCGCTGACCCCGACCGTCGACCAGCGGCGGCCCTGGCCGTCCTCGCTGTCGATGATGACGCGGGTCACGGCCTCGGTGCCGCCATTGGTGATGCGGACCTTGAAATCGACCAGCTTCAGATCGTCGATAAGCCCTTGATAAGGACCAAGATCCTTGGCCAATGCCTTGGACAGCGCGTTCACCGGGCCACGATCCTGGCCGGTCGCATCCATGCTTTCGCTGACCGACAGCTTCTTGTCATCGCCGATCTTGACGACCACCACCGCCTCGGACAGCGAGACCATGCGGTCATGGCGGTTCTTGCGCCGCTCGACGGTGACGCGGTAGCGCTTGACCTCGAAAAAGCGCGGCATCAGGCCCAGTTCGCGCCGCGCCAGCAGCTCGAAACTGGCCTGCGCGCTGTCATAGGCATAGCCGTGATCCTCGGCGTCCTTTACCGCCTCGAGCAGGCGCGGCAGGCGCGGGTCGGTCGGGTCGATCTTGATCCCCGCCGCAGCCAGTCGGGCGCGCAGGTTCGACTGGCCGGCCTGGTTCGACATCGGGATGACGCGCTGATTGCCGACCTGCGCGGGGTCGACATGTTCATAGGTCGAGGGGTCTTTCAGGATCGCACTGGCATGCAGCCCGGCCTTGTGCGCAAAGGCCGACGCCCCGACATAGGGCGCGCTGCGCAGCGGCACGCGGTTCAGAATCTCATCCAGACGGCGCGACAGGCGGGTCATGCCGTCCAGCGCCGAATGCGGCACGCCCAGCGTCAGATGCGCATAGGCGGGCTTCAGCAGAAGCGTCGGGATCAGGCTGGTCAGGTTGGCATTGCCGCAACGCTCGCCCAGACCGTTCAGCGTGCCCTGGATCTGCCGCACCCCCGCCTCAACCGCGGCCAGACTGCCTGCGACGGCCATGCCGGTATCGTCATGGCAGTGGATGCCCAGCCGATCCCCCGGCAGACCGGCGTCGATCACCGCGCGCACGATGGCGCCGATTTCGCCCGGAAGGGTGCCGCCATTGGTGTCGCACAACACGATCCAGCGCGCCCCGGCCTCATGCGCGGCGCGCAGGCAATCCAGCGCATAGGCCGGATCGGCCTTGTAGCCATCAAAGAAATGCTCGGCGTCAAACAGCGCCTCTCGGCCCTTGCCGACCACATGGGCGACCGAGTCCCGGATCGCCGCGATATTGTCGGCGCGCGGAATGCCCAGTGCGGTATCGACGTGATAAACATGCGTCTTGCCGACCAGACAGACGGCAGGCGTCGCGGCATCCAGAACCGCCGCCAGCACATCATCATTGCTGGCCGACCGCCCGGCGCGCTTGGTCATGCCAAAGGCGGTCAGCATGGCACGGGTCGCGGGGGGATGGGCGAAAAAGTCGCTGTCGGTCGGATTGGCACCGGGCCAGCCGCCCTCGATGTAATCAAGGCCCAGGCCATCCAGCATCTTCGCGATTTCGACCTTTTCATCGGTCGAGAATTGCACGCCCTGGGTCTGCTGCCCGTCGCGCAGCGTGGTGTCGTAAAGATACAGCCGGTCGTCCATCATACCCCCGTCACAAGGGGGGCGCTGCCCCCCACCGCGCTTGCGCCGCGCCCCCCGGAGTGTTGGGAAACAGAAGAAGCCGATCTTTCTTCTGTTCTCAAATGCTCCCGCCGGAGGCGCAGGCCGGTCATTCCCGCACCGCCGGCAATTTCTGCGCATCAAAGCCCGTGCCGGGCACCAGCTCGATCCCGGCCTTGGACATGCGCACCTCGACCCCCGCCGTCAGCAGCGCGGATTTCAGCGCGTCGACCGCCGTGAAATCCTTGCTTTCCATCGCCTGCCCGCGCAAAGCGGCCAGCCGGTCTGCCCAAGGGGTAAGGTCGGCCTTGGGCGCGTCCCAGCCGGCGAGTTCATCGGTCAAGAGGCCCAGCAGCGAAGCCGAGGCCTTCAGCCCCGCCGCATCCCCCTGCCCCGCCAGATCGTGCAGCGCGGCGATCGCCCCCGCGGTGTTCAGATCATCGGCCAGCGCCGCGACGACTGCGGGGGCCGGGCTGGGCGCGGGCTCGATGCCCGCGACCAGACCCCGCCATTTGCGCAACACCGCCTCGGCGTCGCGCGCCTTGTCGGCGGTCCAGTCCATCGGCTTGCGGTAATGGGTTTGCAGGAAGACAAAGCGGATCACCTCGGGCGGCACGCCCTGATCCAGCAGGTCACGGACGGTGAAGAAATTGCCCAGCGATTTGGACATTTTCTTGCCCTCGACCTGCAACATCTCGTTATGCAGCCAATAGCGCGCGAAACCGCTGCCCGGATGGGCGCAGCAGGACTGCGCGATCTCGTTTTCGTGGTGCGGGAATTGCAGGTCGATGCCGCCTGCGTGGATGTCGAAGGACGGTCCCAGCAGGTCATGCGACATGGCCGAGCATTCGATATGCCAGCCCGGACGCCCCCGGCCCCAGGGGCTGCCCCAGCCCGGCATTTCGGCATCCGAGGGCTTCCACAGCACGAAATCCAGCGGGTCTTCCTTGTAGGGCGCGACCTCGACCCGCGCCCCCGCGATCATGTCATCGACCGAGCGGCCCGACAGGCGGCCATAATCGGCATAGCTGCGCACCCGAAACAGCACATGGCCTTCGGCGGCATAGGCGTGGCCCGCGGCGATCAGCCCGTCGATCATGGCGATCATCTGGCCGATATAGGCGGTGGCGCGGGGTTCGTGATCGGGGCGCAGTGCGCCCAGGGCGTCCATGTCGTCATGATACCAGGCGATCGTTTCCTCGGTCCGCTGGCGGATCAGATCTTCCAGTGATCCGGGCGCGCCCGCCGCGCGGCGGCGCTGCGCCTCGGCGTTGATCTTGTCATCGACGTCGGTAAAATTGCGCACATAGGTGACGGCATCCGCGCCATAGACATGGCGCAGCAGCCGGTTCAGCACGTCGAACACCACTACCGGCCGGGCATTGCCCAGATGCGCGCGGTCATAGACGGTCGGGCCGCACAGATACATCCGCACGTTATCCGCGCGCAGCGGCACAAAGGCCTCTTTGCGGCGGGTCGCCGTATTCGTCAGCCGGATGTCGACCATGGTTCAGACCCTTCCCAGCGGGTCCGGTCGGTCTGGCTTTGGAAAAGACGCAGAAGAACGGCCCGCCCGATTGCTCAGCCGGTAATGCACATGACGGTGGTGATGCACAGCGCGTTCATGGCCCGCAGCCTTAGCCGGTCGCAGGCCGCCTGCCAAGCGAAAACCGGGCGCTACGCGGGGATTTCCATACCCTTGTCGCGGGCCAGTTCACGCATCCGCTTTTGCAGCTTTTCAAAGGCGCGCACCTCGATCTGGCGGATGCGTTCGCGCGACACGTCGTATTTCGACGACAGGTCTTCCAGCGTCACCGGATCGTCGACCAGACGGCGCTGAACCAGAACATCGCGCTCGCGGTCGTTCAGCACATCCATCGCGCCCATCAGCATTCGGCGGCGGGTGTCCAGCTCATCGCTTTCGGCATAGGATTCGGCGGTATTGGCGCCCTCATCCTCAAGCCAGTCCTGCCATTGGCTCGTGCTGTCGCCATCGCTGGACCCCACCTGCGCGTTCAGCGAGGCATCGCCGCCCGACAGGCGCCGGTTCATCGAGATGACATCATCGGCCGAGACGTTCAGATCATGGGCGATCTTGGCCACATGTTCGGGGCGCAGATCGCCATCCTCCAGCGCGCCGATGCGGGATTTCGCCTTGCGCAGGTTGAAGAACAGCTTTTTCTGCGCACTGGTCGTGCCCAGCTTCACCAGCGACCAGGACCGCAGGATGTATTCCTGGATCGCGGCGCGGATCCACCACATCGCATAGGTGGCAAGGCGGAAGCCCTTTTCGGGGTCGAACCGCTTGACCGCCTGCATCAGGCCGACATTGGCTTCCGAGATCACCTCGGCCTGCGGCAGGCCATAGCCGCGATAGCCCATGGCGATTTTCGCGGCCAGCCGCAGGTGGGAGGTCACCAGCTTGTGCGCGGCCTCGCTGTCCTGATGGTCGACCCAAGCCTTTGCCAGCATGTATTCCTCTTCGGGTTCCAGCAGCGGAAACTTGCGGATTTCCTGAAGATAGCGGTTCATCCCCTGTTCGGGGCTGGGCGCGGGAAGGTTGGCATAACTGGTCATCGAACATCTCCTGTCTGCCCGCCGGTTCGGCCGGGCGGCCCGCGCGCAATCTGCCACGTCGGGGCGGTGATAGATGGGCGCGCGGCCGGTTGGCGTCAAGGCTGCGCGATATCAACCCGACAGCAATCATCGGGTTCCCCGCCCCGGTTGAACAGGGGAAAACCAGCCCTGTCACGCGGATGTCAGCGCGTGTCAAACGTTTGACAGTTTCGCGATCAGCCCCGCCATGTCGGCAGGCAGCGGCGATTCAAACCGCAGTTCCGCACCGGAAACAGGATGGACAAAGCCCAAAGTGGCCGCGTGCAGCGCCTGACGCGGAAAGTCCATCGCCGCCTGGGCCGCGCCGGGCGGCAGCGCGTTGGCCGAGACCTTGCGCCGCCCACCATAGGTCGGATCGCCCACCAGCCCGTGCCCGGCATGGGCCAGATGCACGCGGATCTGATGGGTGCGCCCGGTTTCCAGCCAGCAATCGACCAGACCGATCACCGGCGGCGTGCCGAACCGCTCGACGATCCGCGCCCGCGTCACCGCCGCCCGCCCACCGGCGCGCAGCACCGCCTGCTTCTGGCGGTCGCTGGGATGGCGGCCCAGTTGCGTGGCAATGCGCAGGATGCCGCCCGATTCAAACGCCACGCCCTCGACCCCGCGCAGGCGCGCGTCGCTGGCCTCGGGCAGGCCATGGGTCAGGGCAAGGTAATGGCGATGGACGGAATGCGCCTCGAACTGCGCCGCCAGCCCCTGATGGGCGCGGTCGGACTTGGCCGCGACCAGCAGGCCAGAGGTTTCCTTGTCGATGCGATGCACGATGCCGGGGCGGATGCGCCCGCCGATCCCCGACAGGCTGCCCGCGCAGTGGTGCAGCAGCGCATTGACCAGCGTGCCGCTGTGCTGCCCGGCACCCGGATGCACGACCATGCCGGCGGGCTTGTCGATGACGATCAGATCGGCATCCTCATGCAGGATCACCAGAGGGATCGGCTCGGGGCGGGCCTCGACCGGATCGGGTTCGGGCAAGGCGATCTGATAGACCTCGCCCTCGGCCACCGGGGCCTTGGGGCTGGTCACGGCGGTGCCGTCACGGGTGATCGCGCCCTCGGCCAAGAGTTTCGCCAGCCGCGACCGCGACAGGCTGGCCGCCTCTGGCACATCGCGGGCCAGCGCCTTATCAAGACGGTCGGGCGGGCTTGGCCCGATCACGATCCTGACCGCAGAGGCCGCACCGATGTCAAAATCGTCTTCATCCGAATCCAACGAACTGCCCCTTTCCGCGCTGCCGCCCGAACTGCGCTTTCTCAAGCGGCTGGTCACGGCGCTGGCGCTGGTGATGATCTTCGGGCTTTTAGCGATCGTCGCGCTGCTTGTCATCCGGCTGGGCAAACCCGCGCCGGTGCTGCCTGACCTGCCGGCCGCGATCAGCCTGCCCGCAGGTGAACAGCCACAGGCGCTGACCTTTGCGCCGGGATATACGGTGGTGGTCACGCAGACCGGGCGCGTGCTGATCTATGCCGCCGATGGCAGCCTGCACCGCGATGTGACCCCCTAACGCAGGCCCAAGTCGGCCAGCGCCCGGTTCAGCGCGGGCGGCAGCGCCGGTTCGGCGGCCCGGCCCTTGGGCAGATCGGGCGGGGCCTCGGCCGCGGACAGATAGCGCCAGCCCTGAAAGGCGCGCTTGGGTGTGGCGGCGACCGGCACGATCTCGGGGTCAAGGATCAGCGCACAGCGCGCGATTCCGTCCGCGCCCAGCCGTTCCTGCAACCCGATCAGCCGCTGGCGGGCCTGCACCACGCCCTTGATGACCCAATACAGCGATCCGCCGTCCAGCAGCTCATCCCCGCGCTTGGGCCACATCCGGGTGACATGTTCGGCCTGCGCCCCGCCAAACCGGCGTGCCTGCCAGGCCGACAGATCGGCCAGGCTTTCCGCGCCCACGCACAGCTTGATCAGGTTCAGCGAGTTTTGGCCCATCACCGCAATATAAAGCGGCAGCGTCGGGGTTCAATGCCACATCCGGTGTCAGGGCTTATCGACAAGCGCCGCGATCACGATTAAGTTGATCGCCTTCGCCAACCGCCGCCTGCCCGAGCAAGCCCGACAAAGGACCCGAGATGAGCCGCTTTGCCGCACCGATCGCCGAACAGATCTGGGACATGAAATACCGTCTGAAACAAGCGGATGGCACCCCCGTCGATCTGTCTGTCGAAGACAGCTGGCGGCGCGTGGCGCGCGATCTGGCCTCGGTCGAATCGGACCCGAAGCTGTGGGAAGACCGGTTCTATGGCGCGCTTGAGGATTTCAAGTTCCTGCCCGCAGGCCGCATCGCCGCCGGTGCCGGCACCGGGCGCAACGTCACCCTGTTCAACTGCTTCGTCATGGGCACGATCCCCGACAGCATGTCGGGCATTTTCGACGCGCTGAAAGAGGCCGCGCTGACCATGCAGCAGGGCGGCGGCATCGGCTATGATTTCAGCACCGTCCGCCCGCGCGGGGCCGAGGTGAAGGGCGTGGCCGCCGATGCCTCTGGCCCGTTGTCCTTCATGGATGTCTGGGATGCGATGTGCCGCACCATCATGTCGGCCGGTTCGCGGCGCGGCGCGATGATGGCGACGATGCGCTGCGATCATCCCGACATCCTGACCTTCATCGAGGCAAAGCAGGACGCCGCGCGGCTGCGCATGTTCAACCTGTCGGTGCTGGTGACCGATCCCTTCATGCAGGCGGTCAAGGCTGACGGCCCGTGGGATCTGGTGTTCAACGACACCGTCTATCACACCCTGCCCGCCCGCGATCTGTGGAACCGGATCATGCGCGCGACCTATGATTACGCCGAGCCGGGCGTGATCTTCATCGACCGCATCAACCAGCAGAACAACCTGGGCTATGTCGAACAGATTGCCGCGACCAACCCCTGTGGCGAACAGCCGCTGCCGCCCTATGGCGCCTGCCTGCTGGGTTCGGTGAACCTCGCGCGGTTGGTGAAAGACCCGTTCGGCCCGGATGCCGCGCTGGATGTCGCGGCGCTGGACGAGCTGGTGCGGCTGGCCGTGCGGATGATGGATAATGTCGTCGATGCCTCGCGGTTCCCCCTGCCCCAGCAGGCCGAGGAAGCCCGCAACAAGCGCCGCATCGGTCTGGGGGTGACCGGTCTGGCCGATGCGCTGCTGATGGTCGGTCAGCGTTACGGTAGCGTTGAAGCCGCGCGGATCGCCGGCGACTGGATGAAGCAGATCGCGCGCGCGGCCTATCTGGCCTCGGTCGATCTGGCGCGCGAAAAGGGTGCCTTCCCGCTGTTTGACGCCGACAAATATCTGGCCTCGGGCAATATGGAACGCATGGATGACGACGTGCGCGCCGCGATCGCCGAACACGGCATCCGCAACGCGCTGCTGACCAGCGTCGCGCCGACTGGCACGATCAGCCTTTATGCGGGCAATGTCAGCTCGGGGATCGAGCCGGTCTTTGCCTATGCTTATACCCGCAAGGTGCTGCAAAAGGACGGCACCCGGACCGAGGAGGAGGTCGTCGATTACGCCGTGCAGATGTGGCGCGACCGCTTTGGCGACAAGCCCCTGCCGGATTACTTCGTCAACGCGCAGACGCTGGCGCCGCTGGATCACGTTCGGATGCAGGCCGCCGCCCAGGAATGGGTGGATTCCAGCATTTCCAAGACCATCAACTGCCCCGAGGACATCAGCTTCGATGACTTCAAAGAGGTCTACATGGCCGCCTGGGATCAGGGCTGCAAAGGCTGCACCACCTATCGCCCGAACGATGTGACCGGCTCGGTCCTGTCGGTCAGCGAGAAATCCGACAAGGCCCCCGAGGCCGATACCGGCGCGGAGGTCGTCTATCTGACCGAACCGCTGGACCGCCCGGCGGCGCTGGAAGGCGCGACCTACAAGCTGAAATGGCCGGGGTCGGAACATGCGATCTACATCACCGTCAACGATATCGTCGAAGGCGGCAGCCGTCGCCCGTTCGAAGTGTTCATCAACTCGAAGAACATGGAGCATTACGCCTGGACGGTGGCGCTGACCCGGATGATTTCGGCGGTGTTCCGTCGCGGCGGCGACGTGTCCTTTGTCGTCGAGGAACTGAAGGCGGTGTTCGACCCGCGCGGCGGCGCCTGGTCCGAGGGGCGCTATATCCCCTCGATCCTGGCGGCGATCGGGGGCGTGATCGAACGGCATCTGATCGCCACCGGCTTCATGGCGGGCGAAGGCATGGGGCTGAAATCCGACCCCAAGGCTGAAATCGCCAGCAATGTCGTGGCGATGCAGATGGACGGCACCACCGGCGCCCCCCGCGGCGCGTCCTGCCCGCATTGCGGCAGCTATGCGATGCGCAAGGTCGAGGGCTGCATGACCTGCGCCGATTGCGGCCATTCGAAATGCGGCTGATGGGGGGCCTAGCCCCGCCCCAACCCGCGCCCCCGCAACAGCCGCGCCGCCAATACCGCCAGGAAGATCCGCAGCAGGTGGTGCGCGGTGACATAGATCACGCTGACATGCAGCGACAGCGCGATCAGGCTCATTTCCGCCAGCCCGCCGGGCGCGAAAGCCAGAAAGATCGCCGCGCTCGACTGGTCCATCACGCGCGACAGGGCCACGGCGACGCCCCCCGCGAGGGCCAGCATCATGGCGACGCTCAGCGTGGAAATCGCCGCCGCCTGCGCCAGCATCCGGCCACGCAGCCCGGCAAAGCGCACCCCCAGGTTGACGCCGATCACCACCTGTGTCGTGGCGATCAGCCAGCCCGGCGGCGCGCCATCCGACAGCCCCGCCAGATGCACCGCGCCCGAGGCCAGCACCGGCCCCAGCACCAGCCCCGCCGGCAGGCGTGATCGCAGCCCCAGCCAGCCGCCGATCACCCCCGCGGCGATCAGCCAGGCAATGTCCAGGCCATCCAGCGGTGCGCGATCGCCCAGCACCACACCCGCGCCCGATCCGACCGCATGGCCGGTGATCGCGGCAAAGATCACCGGCACGGTCAGGATCGTCAGCACCAGCCGCAGGAATTGCAGCGTGGTCAGCATCCGCACATCGGCACCCGCCGCCTGGCCCATCTCGATCGCCTCGATGAAGCCGCCGGGCGCGGTGCCGAAAAACGCCGCCGCCCGGTCGCGCAGGCCCAGCGCGCGGGCGATGGCAAAGCTGATCCAGTGAACCACGGGGATGAAGACCACCAGCGCCAGGATCGAGGGCCACCAGCCCGGCACCGCCGCGATCATGTCCGACGTGAAGGCCGCGCCGATCGACACGCCGATCACCGGCACGAAGACCAGCCGCAGAACCGGCGGCGACCAGACCGAATGGCCGATGGGCCGCCAGCCCGCGACGGCTGCGATGGCAACCGCCAGCAGCGCACCCAGCAGCATCGGCAGGGGCAGATGCAGCGTCTTTGCCACCAGTCCGCCCGCCAGCCCAAGGGCCAGCGTCAGACCTGCGGTCAGATCGCGGCTGCCCACACCCCCTACCAATGCGGGGGCCGCTGATCGGCCAGGGCGACGCTGCCCCCGGCATCGGCCTCGCGCTCGGCCTCGCGTTCCAGCAACAGGGCGACGCGGCGCGACAGGCGTTCGACCTCGCGGCCCTGGGCGGTGACGACATCGGACAGATCCTCGACCATCCGCGTCAGATGGGCGATGCGTTCTTCCAGATCGCGGCTCATGCTTGTTCCCCCTTGGTGCATCCGTTACACCCGGCGGCGCAGGAAAGTGCAAGGTCAGGTCATGTCCAAGGAAAAACGCCAGCCCCGCCCCAAGGCCGAACCGCCCAAGGGTTTCCGCGATTACTTCGGCCCCGAGGTGACCGAGCGCGCCGAGGTGCTGGACCGCATCGCCGCCGTCTATCGCCTGCATGGCTTTGATCCGCTGGAAACCAGCGCGGTCGAGACGGTCGAAGCCCTGGGAAAGTTCCTGCCCGATGTCGACCGCCCGAATGCCGGCGTCTTCGCCTGGCAAGAGGCGGACGTGCCCGGCGGCGGCTCCGGCGACTGGCTGGCCTTGCGTTACGACCTGACCGCGCCTCTGGCCCGTGTCGCGGCGCAGTATCGCAACGACCTTCCCAGCCCCTATCGGCGCTATGCCATGGGCCCGGTCTGGCGCAACGAAAAGCCCGGTCCGGGGCGGTTTCGGCAATTCTATCAATGCGATGCCGATACGGTCGGGGCGGCATCCGTCGCCGCCGATGCGGAAATTTGCGCCATGCTGGCCGCCGCGCTTGAGGCGGCGGGCATCGCGCGGGGCGATTACGTCGTGCGCGTCAACAACCGCAAGGTGCTGAACGGCGTGCTGGAACGCATGGCCGCACCAGCCGACAAGATCGACGCCATCCTGCGCACCATCGACAAGTTCGACAAGGTGGGCGAGGACGGCGTGCGCGCCCTGTTGACCACCGGTCGGCGCGACGACAGCGGTGCGATGATCGAGGGGGTGGGCCTGCCTGATGATGCCGCAGGCCCGGTGCTGGCCTTTCTGACCGCCAAGGGTGCTGACAATGACGAAACCCTGTCGCGCCTGACCGACGCCGTTCAGGGCAGCTCCATCGGCGCCGAAGGCGTCACTGAGCTGGCCGAGATGGCGGCGCATCTGGCCGCGCTTGGCATCGGCCCCGACCGTGTGCAGATCGACCCCTCGGTCGTGCGCGGGCTTGGCTATTACACCGGCCCGGTGTTCGAGGCGGAACTGACCTTTGAAATCCTTGATGACAAGGGCCGCAAGCGCCAGTTCGGATCGGTCGCGGGCGGCGGGCGCTATGATGGGCTGGTCGAACGCTTCACCGGGCAAAAGGTGCCTGCCACCGGCGTTTCCATCGGCGTCGACCGCCTGCTGGCCGCGCTGCGCGAGACGCGGGGCGGCACGGCGGCGGCGGAAGGCCCCGTGGTCGTCACCGTGATGGACCGCGACCGGATGGGCGATTATCTGGCCATGGCCGCCGAACTACGGGCCGCCGGCCTGCGCGCCGAGGTCTATCTGGGCAACCCCAAGAACTTCGGCAATCAGATGAAATATGCCGACAAGCGCGGCGCGCGGCTGGCGATCATCCAGGGCGGGGATGAGGCGGCGCGCGGGGTCGTGCAGATCAAGGATCTGATCCTGGGCGCGCAGATCGCCGCCGAGGCCAGCGTCGAGGAGTGGAAGACCAACCCCAGCCAGCGTGAGGTTCCCCGCGCCGATCTGGTTGCCACCGTCCGCGCCATGCTGGGATCCGCCTGATGGCCGACAAACCCGCCGCCCGCGCGGTCGGCGCGCGCCTGCTGGCGGCCTTCACCGCCGCCGGGGCCGAACCGGTCGAGGCGCAGATCCTGCTGCCCGCCGGTCGCCTGCTGGACCTTTACGGCGAGGACATCCGCGCCCGCGCCTTCGTCACCCTTGACCCGACCGAGGGCGAGATGATGCTGCGCCCCGACTTCACCTTGCCGGTCGTCGAATGGCACATGGCGGGCCGCGCGACGCCCGCGCGCTATGCCTATCTGGGTGAGGTGTTTCGCCAGCAGGCCCCCGGCTCGACCCGGCCGCGCGAAAGCCTGCAAGCGGGGTTTGAGCTTTTCGACGCAGGCGATCCTGCCCAGGCAGATGCCGAGGTCTTCGCGCTGATCCATGCGCAACTGGCGCATCTGAACCTGACGGTGGAAATCGGTGACATCGGCCTTCTGATCGACGCGGTGGCGGGGATCGACACCCTGCCCGCGCGCAAGGCGGCGCTTTTGCGCCACATCTGGCGGCCCCGCAGGTTCGCGGCGCTGCTCGATCGCTATGCGGGCCGCGCGCCGGTGCCACCCTCGCGCGCCGCGCTGCTGGCGGGCCAGGCCATCAGCGATGCGCCGCTGACCGGGCTGCGCGGCGCCGATGAAATCGCCGCCCGCATCGCGCATCTGCACGAAGACGCCGCCGCCCCGCGCCTGCCTGCGCAGGTCGTGGACGATCTGTCACGGCTGTTCGCGCTGCGCGGCCCGGCTCCGCAGGCCTTGGCGGCGCTGCGCGATCTGGCGCGCGCCTTGCCCGCCATCGGCCGGGGCACCGACCGGCTGGCCGCACGGCTGGATGCGATTGCCGCACGCGGCATCGACCCGGCCCGCCTGACCTTTGCCGCCAGCCACGGACGCGCCAGCATGGAATATTACGACGGCTTCACCTTCACCTTCCTTGACCGCGACCCCGGCCAACCGCCGGTCGCCTCGGGCGGGCGCTATGATGCGCTGACACGGGTGCTGGGGCGGGCCGACGGCCATGACGGCATCCCGGCGGTCGGCGGCATCATCCGCCCCGCCGCCGTCGCCCGGCTGGAGACCGCGCCATGCTGAAACTCGGCGTCCCCTCGAAAGGGCGGCTGATGGCCGACACATTCGACTGGTTCGCATCGCGCGGCATCCGGCTGACGCGCAGCGGGTCAGACCGCGAATATGCAGGCGCGGTCAGCGGCATCGACAATGTGCAACTGGTGCTGCTGTCCGCGGGCGAGATCCCGCGCGAACTGGCCGCCGGGCGTATCCATCTGGGCGTCACCGGGTCGGACCTGATCCAGGAAAAACTGCCCGATCCCCGCGCCGTCACCGCGCTGACGCCGATGGGCTTTGGCCATGCCGACCTGATCATCGCCGTGCCCGCCGCCTGGACCGATGTCGACCTGCTGGAGGATCTCGACGCCGCCTGCGCCGCCTTCCGTCGAACCCACGGCTTCCGTCTGCGCATCGCCACCAAATATCACCGGCTGGTGCGCGATTTCCTGCGCGATCACGGCGTGGCCGATTACCAGCTTGTCGACAGCCAGGGCGCGACCGAGGGCACCGTCGCTAACCTGACCGCCGAGGCGATCGCCGACATCACCAGCTCGGGCGAGACGCTGCGCGCCAACCACCTGAAAATCCTGTCGGACGGGCTGATCCACGCCAGCCAGGCCACACTGTTCGCCGCCCGCGATGCCGATTGGTCGCAGGATCAGACGACGCTGGCCCGCCTCTGCCAGATGCTGAACCTGACCCCGCCGTCGCTGTGAGTATTTGGACAAAGAGGAAGGGGCAAGAAGCGCGCCCTGCCCCTTCCTCTTTGGGTCAATACTCCGGGGTCCGGGGCAGCGCCCCGGTCCGACGCCGCCCTTAGCGGAACAGTACCAGGGCGCCCGGCGACCAGGCCACCCGCGCGCGCGCGCCCGCGTCCAGCACCGGACGGCCCGGCACGTTGCGCATCGAGATCCGCACCTCCTGCTCGGTGCCATCCAGGATCACGTCGTAATAGGTCATGTCGCCGTAATAGATCGCCTCATCGACCAGCCCCGCCGCCTCGCGTTCGTGGGGGGACTGGCCGTCATACAGCAGCGTCAGCGTTTCCGGGCGGAAGCCCACGGTGACCGGTTCCCCCGTCGCGGCGGGGCATTGATCCGGCGACAGATGGGCGCGGCCAAGGCCCTGCACCTCGACCTCGACACCCGCCGGGCCTTCCGAGACCACGGTGGCGGGCAGGAAGTTCATCACGCCGATGAAATCCGCCACCTGACGCGAATTCGGGCGGCGATAGAGCGTTTCGGGATCGGCCAGTTGCGCGATCTGCCCCTCGAACATCACCGCGATCCGGTCGGACATGACCAACGCTTCTTCCTGGTCATGGGTGACCAGCACGAAGGTGATGCCGACCTGGCGTTGCAGCTTGATCAGCTCGACCTGCATCTGCTCGCGCATCTTCTTGTCCAGCGCGCTCAGCGGCTCATCCAGCAGCAGCACCTTGGGCTTCAGGATCAGCGCACGGGCCAGGGCGACCCGCTGGCGCTGACCGCCCGACAGCGCGTGGGCGGCACGGTTGCCATAGCCCTTCAGGCCCACCATCGCCAAAGCCTCATCGACGCGGGCGGCCTTTTCGGCGGCAGTTCCCGGCTCGCGCCGCAGGCCGAAGCCGACGTTCTGCGCCACCGTCAGATGCGGGAAGATGGCATAGGATTGAAACACCATGTTGGTGGGTCGGATGTTGGCGGGCACATCCTCCATATGCTTGCCGTCGATCAGCACCGCGCCGCTGTCGATCCCCTCGAACCCCGCGATGGTGCGCAACAGCGTAGTCTTGCCGCAGCCTGAGGGGCCAAGCAGCGAAAAGAACTCGCCCTCGCGGATGGTGGCGGTGATGCCGCGCAGCGCGTGGTAATCGCCATAGTATTTATGGACCTCCTTGAACTCGATCATCGGCTTGCGCGCGTCCAGGGCGGCGGCCGTGGCCTTGGCGGGTTTGGCGGGGGTGGGCGCGCTCACAGGAAGCCTCCGGTATCTTTGCCGCCGGTCTTGGCAATGCCGCGGCGGCGGAAATATTCAGCGATGGTCAGAAGAAGGATGGACATCACCACCAGCACCGTCCCCAGGGCCAAGATGACCGGGATGTTCTTGGGAAAGCGCAGTTGGCTGAAGATATAGGTGGGCAGGGTCGGCTCCTTGCCGGCCAGGAAGAAGGCCAGGATGAACTCATCCAGGCTGA
Source organism: Paracoccus zhouxuedongae (assembly GCF_041927815.1). Lineage (NCBI taxonomy): Bacteria > Pseudomonadati > Pseudomonadota > Alphaproteobacteria > Rhodobacterales > Paracoccaceae > Paracoccus > Paracoccus zhouxuedongae. Next base: position 272,161 of record NZ_JBHFHM010000002.1, on the reverse strand, counting down.
TGGTGAAGGACATCAGCAAGGCCGAGATGATGCCGGGCATCACCAAGGGCAGGATGATCAGCCGGAAGGTCGACCATTTGGTTTCGCCCAGATCGTAGGCCGCTTCCTCAAGCGAGCGGTCGAGGCTGTTGAAGGCGGTGGTCAGGATGGCGATGCTGAACGGCAGGCAGATCAGCACATGCCCCAAAATCACCGTCAGCAGCGAAAGTTCCACCCCGACCGCCAGCAACACCACCAACAGCGACATCGCCAGAATGATTTCCGGCAGCACCATCGGCAGCATGATCAGGCTCATCGCGGCGCCCTTGGCCGGAAACCGGTAGCGGGTCGAGGCGCGGGCGGCAAAGATCCCCAGGCACGTGGCCAGCACCGCCGCCGAAGCCGCGATGATCAGCGAGTTCTTCAGCGCCAGCCGCAGCGCCGCATTGCCCATCATCTGACTGAACCAGTCGGTCGTGAAGCCTTGCAGCGGGAAGGAGATGATCGTGCCCTGGTTGAAGGCAAAGACCGGCAGCAGCAGGATCGGCGCATACAGAAACAGCAGGTAAAGCCAGGCATAGCCGCGCAGGATCGGGTGTTTCATCGGCTTTGCCCCTTCAGCACGCGGCGGTTCAGGAACAGGAACACCACCGCCACCAGCGTCACCACCAGCATCGCGCTGACCGCCATCGCCGCGCCCAGCGGGCGGTTGTTCTGGTCAAGCATCTGGCTTTGGATCAGGTTCGCCACCATCGGGATCTTGCCGCCGCCGATCAGCGTCGGCGTGACATAATCGCCGATCGTCGGGATGAACACGATCAGCGTCGCCGCGATCACCCCCGGCATTGCCAGCGGCAAGGTGACGCGCCAAAAGGTCATCAGCTTGGATTCCCCCAGATCCAGCCCCGCCTCCAACAGCGAGCGGTCGATCTTTTCCAGCGCAACGAAGATCGGCAGGATCGCGAAGGGCGCATAGGCATGGGCCAGCGTGACCGAGATCGCCGCGACCCCGTTGGTCATGAACGACATCGGCCCGTCGATGATCCCCAGCCCCTCAAGCGTCGAGGAGAACACGCCGTTGAAGCCCAGGATCACCTTCCACAGGAACACCCGGATCAGATAGCTGGTCCAGAACGGGATGGTGATCAGGAACAGCCACAGCGACTTGCGCTCCGGCGCGACGTGGAAGCTGATGAAATAGGCGATGGGAAAGGCCAGCACGACCGTCGTCAGCGTGACCGAGGCCGCGACCAGCACCGATCGCAGCGTGACCACGCGAAAGATCTCGCTGCCCCAGGTCTGGCGATAGTTTTCCAGCGTAAAGCCGTGGCTGACCTCGTTGTATCCCAGCTTGAACTGGAAGAACGAGATGAAAACCATCACCGCCAGAGGCACGGCCAGCAGCGCCAGCGCATAAAGGAACGGGGGCGCGATCATCGTCATGCCCTGCGCGGCCTCGCTGTCGCCAGACCGCCTGCGTTGGATCGGTGCGGACATGTTCCCCCTGCCTGATCTGCCCCGCGCATGGATTCCCCGCGCGGCGCCAGATTTTCACAAGGTGCGGCCATAGAAAAGGGGTTTCAGATGCCAGTCAGCCGGGGGGTGTGCAAAGGGCGCGGCAATCGGCTGGATCAGCGACAGACAGGCGGCATCGCGCCCTTCGGCGCGGCAGTGATGCAGCCATTCGGCCATCGCGTAAAGCGCCTCCTCGGCGCGCGTGCTATCTGCCAGCAGGATCGCCGCGCCGGGGCGGATCAGCGCGGGCAGGCCCGACAGCGCATCGGCCACCGGCGCAGGCAGCGCACGGCCCGGATCGGGGCGCGACAGGGCGCAGGCGCGCGCCAGATCGGCCGCAGCCCCGCCCGGCAGCGGCACCCGCCAGTCGCCGCCGACGACATGGCAAAAGATCAGCTCGCTGATCTCGTCGCGGCCTCGGGGGGGGGGCGGTCATATGACCATCTCGCCCGGAGGGCGCGACAGAAGCCCGACCAGCACCGAAAGCGCGCGGCGAAACCGCGCCTCGCTGATGCCGCAGGCCAGCGCAATGCGCACCGCATTCGGGGCTTGGCCATCCTGCAAGGCATATTCATCGGCGGGCCGGACCAGCACCCCCTCGGCCTCGGCCATGCGGGTAAAGGTCGAAGCGCGCCAGCCGATCGGCATCGACAGCCACATGAACGACAGGCCCGGCTGCCAGCGCAGATCCCAGCCGGCAAAGGCATCGACCGCGATCTTCAGACGCTCGACCACGACCGCATGGGCGGCATCGCGCAACGCCTCGGACCGGCCGCTGGCGATCAACCGGGTGACGGTTTCGATGATCGGGCGCGACAGGCCGAAAAAGCTGTATTGCGCCGCCAGCCGCCCGGTTTCGCCCATCCCCGCAGGACAGGCCATGACACCGAACCGCAGGCCCGCCGACACCGATTTCGACAGGCTGGTGCAATACCAGCCGCGATCGGGCGCCAAGGCCCGCAACCCCGGCAGGCCGGTTTCGGGTGTGGTGAAGCAATCATCCTCAAGCAGGTGGAAATCGTATCTGCGCGCCAGATCGGCCATCGCCTGCCGCCGGGCCAGCCCCATGCGCGCGGTCGTGGGGTTCTGCGCCTCGGGCGTCAGGCACAGCAGCCGGACGGGGTGGCGCAGGCAGATCGCCTCGACCGCCTCGGGCAGCGCGCCCTCGTCGTCCATCGGCACGCCCATGATCTCGGCCCGGTTCAGCCGCGCGGCCTGGCGGATGCCGGGATAGGCCAGCGCCTCGGCCAGCACCAGCGGCCGGTCGCCGCGCAGCACGCATTGCATGACCAGCCCCAGCGCGTTCTGCCCGCCGTGGGTCAGCACCAGATCATCGACGCCCAAAGGCCCCAAAGGATAGCTGGCCAGCAGCCGCAGCACCTGCTGGCGGCAGGCCAGATCCAGCCGCAGGCCGGGATATTCGACGACCTCGGGACCGATCGCATCGGCGGCCTCGCGCAGGGATTGGGCGATGGCTGCGGCCTGCCCCACATCGGCCAGTTGCGGGGTGCGCAGATCGACCGGACCGCTGTCACGGTCAAAGCCGGCGGCGCGTTCGGCCAGCAGCGGATGCGGCACCACCGGCGCCGGCGGCTCGGCGACAAATGTGCCGCGTCCGACATGGGCGGTCAGCAGCCCTTCGGCGGTGGCGATCTGATAGGCGCGCGCGACGGTGCCCGGCGTCACCCCCAGTTGCTGCGCCAGATCGCGCACCGTCGGCAGTTGCGCCCCGGCCGCCAAGGCGCCATCACGAATCGCCTCGCGCAGGTGCTGGACCAGCAAAAGATACTTCGGCCCCGCCGAACGCCCGCCATCCAGCCCGGAAAGGGTGGCATTTGTATCACGGTTGAGTGAGATCGGCGGCCAGATTGTATTTGACACAATATTCCCTTGGACAGGATTGTTGCGATATTGTATGTATTTCTTACGACAGATCCACGATTGTATCAATACACAATAACCGCAAAACGAAACGAGTTCGAAAATGTCCGCCCGCGTTCTTGCCTACGCACCCGCCCTTCCCCGCCGCCGGTTCCCGATGAACCCGCTGACCCTGATCCTTGACCTGATGGCCCGCCATCATTCGCGCGCCGCACTGGCGCGTCTGGATGCGCATCTGCTGGCCGATATCGGTCTGACCGCCGACGCCGCCGCGACCGAGGCCGCGCGCCCGTTCTGGCACTAAGGTTTACTCCCAGGTCCGCACCCCTGTCGGACCTCATCTTGGCCGGGCGCATTGCGCCCGGTCTTTTTCATGCCGGAACGCCTAATCGGCTTTGACCGGGGGCGGCGCGCCTTCACCTGCGCCGTCGCCTGCGCCCTCACCCGCGACATCGGTCGGCGGCACCGTGGGTTGCGGCAGATCGGCTGTCACAGCATCGGGCACGGCGTCGGGCGCAACATCCGCCACGACATCCCGACCTTCGGGTGCCGCGACAGGCGCGGTCTCCGGCTCCGGCTCTGGCGGTTGCAGGGTGACCGGAACCGGCGGCAGGCCGCCCGGCAGGTCGGGCACGGTCTGGCCGCGCTTTCGGGCGCTTTCGGCCACCGCGACGCGCAGGGATTCATGGCGCTCCAGCAGCTTGCGGAACCGCTCGCCGTCCAGTTCCAGAAAGGCTGAATGCACGATGGCGCGGATATTGGCGCGTTGCAGACCGCCCGACAGCAACGACAATTGCCCCACCATCTCGCCCCGGCCCAGCCGCAGCCGGTTGCCGCCCGCCTGTTCGATCTCGACCGCGCCCGAGGCGATGAACAGCACCCGGCGCGGACGCTCGCCGCGCTGCATCAGCATCTCGCCGGGACCGGCGAACATCGGGCGCAACGCGCGCGCCAGCGACTTGCGCGCGGTCTCGTCCAGATCGGCAAAGACCGGCAGGCGCGCCAGCATGTCGGGGGTCTGGATCTTCAGATCCAGCGCCGGGCGGCGGTCGGCACGCTGACGCAACGGCCGCAGCCCGTCCTGAAGGCTGACAAAGGATTCGCGCCCGATCAGCCCGTCCTGATGCAGCAGGTCATATTCGCGCGCCTCCATCCGCAGCGCGGTGCGGCGCAGATAGCGGCGCTCCATTTCTTCGGCGAATTGCGGGAAGGTCAGGCGCAGGCCGGCCAGGGCGGTCTCGATCTCCTCCTCGCGGCGGGTCAGCAATTCGTGCAGCAGATCGGCCACCCGCTTGCCATGCAGGCGGCGGATGCGGCGGTCGATGAACGGGTGCAGGTCGCGCAGGATGAAGCGCTGCACCAGCAGCAGCTCGAACCGGTCGCCGGTCAGCCGCGCCAGCGGGCCGGTAATGCCCAGCCGGTTGTAAAGCCACACCGCCAGCCGCGACCAGCGGCCAAAGGCGCGGCCCCGGCGGCCACCGTCACGATAGCCAGAACGACCGCCGGTGCGCGTGGCCTCGATCAGGTCATCGGCCCCGGCGATCATCCGCTGCGCCAGCACCGGCGGGATCAGCTCGTCGCGGAACGCCTCGATCACCTGATCGCGTTCGCGCCCCGCCAGCGCGATCAGCCCCAGCCGGATGCGGTCGGTCTCGCGCACATCGTCGCTGTCGGCGCGGGCGACGGCCTCATCCAGCCGCTCGGCAAAGCTCTTGGCCTCGGCGCGCACGATCTCATGCGTCATCTCGCGGTCGCGGGCGGTTTCGGCAATGTCCTCGCGCACATTCTGCAGGGCAACGGCGATGGCCTGGTTGCTGACCGCGCGATCCATCGACGACAGCCGGTCAAGGCCCAGCCAGCCGATCACCTTGCGCAGCAGCGTGCCCTGCACCAGCAGCGTGAACAGCGTGAAGCCGGTCGCCAGGATGCCCACGTCGCGCTTGATGTCCAACGGCACGCGGAAGTTTTCCGTCACCGCCAGCGCCAGCGACAGCGTGACCGCGCCGCGCAGGCCGCCCCACAGGATCGCCAGGCGATAGGGACGTTCGACCCTGGGTGACAGCCGCAGCCCGGTCAGCAGCGGCAGCACCAGAAACAGGATGATGATCCGCGCCACGAAGGCCGCGATCACCACCACGCCGATCATCGCAATGTCGCGCAGGCTGATCTGCACCATCAGCCGCGGGATCAGCAGCGCCGCCAGCACGAAGATCAGCGAGCCTGCCCAATGCGCCAGCAGATCCCAGACCTCGCGCAGATTGACCCAGGATGCGGGCGCCAGCCGCCCCGGACCCATCAGGTTCAGCACCAGCCCGCTGACCACCACCGCGATCACGCCCGAGCTGTGCGCCAGTTCCGCGATCAGATAGGCGCCATAAGGCACCGCCAGCGACAGCGTGACCTGCGCCACTGGAAAGGCCGCCAGCCAGATCAGAAGCATCAGCCCGACCCGCGCCACCAGCCATCCCACCGCGACGCCGCCCAGCACCAGCACCGGCAATTCGCGCAGGATGTCATCGGCCGTGGGGTTCGGCACGCCGGCCATCACGAAGGTCAGGAAAAAGCCGAACAGCGCGATGGCGGCGGCGTCGTTCAGCAGGCTTTCGCCCTCGACGATGCGGCCCAGGCGCGCAGGCGCGGCGATCGAGCGGAAGATCGACACGACCGCCGAAGGATCGGTCGTCGACACGATCGCCCCGATCAGCAGGCAGGCCGCCAGCGGCAGGCCCAGAAACGGCTCAAGCGCATAGCCGATGACCACGGTGGCCACCACCACCGCCAGCACCGCCAGCACCAGGATCGGCACGGCGTCATCGCTCATCCGGCGCAGGTCAAGGCCCAGCGAGACCTGAAAGATCAGCGTCGGCAGGAAGATATACAGGAATACCCCCGACCGGATCGGGATGTCGCGGATCACCCGCGCGATCTGGTCGACCTCGGGCGAGATGTCGACCTGCAACAGGATGACAGCGCCGATGCCAAGCGCGGCACCGACCACGGCCAGGATGACGGCAAAGGGCACCCGCAGCCGCGCCGCCAACGGCTCGGCCAAGGCGATCAGCACGAACAGTGCGGCGCTTAACGCGGTAAAAGCAAACAGGGTCATGCCCTGTGCTTTACGGTGCGGAAGCCGCCGATTCCACAGGAAAATCGGCGGATCCGGGGCGCTGACGCGAAAGTCAGCGCCAGCCGTCAGCGCGGCATGGTCGCGCCGAACCACCGCCGCCCCAAGGCGCGCGCCACCCAGACCAGCCCGATCAGCACCGGCACCTCGACCAGCGGCCCGATCACCGTGGCAAAGGCCACGCCCGATCCCAGCCCAAAGGTCGCAATGGCCACCGCGATGGCCAGTTCGAAGTTGTTGCCCGCAGCCGTGAACGCGACCGAGGTGGTGCGCGGATAATCCGCCCCCATCCAGCGCCCCATCACAAAGGCGATCAGGAATTGCGCGGTGAAATAGATCGCCAGCGGCAGCGCCACCCGCAGCGCATCGCCCGGCAGTGCCAGCACGTCGCCCCCCTTCAGGCTGAACATCGCAAGGATGGTGAACAGCAGCGCGATCAGCGTGACCGGCCCGATGCGCGGCAGAAAGCGCGTGGCATACCAAGCCTCGCCCCGCGCCGCGACCAGCCAGCGCCGGGTCAGGTAACCGGCCAGAAACGGGATGCCCAGATAGACCAGCACCGCCTGTGTGACGATGCCGAAGGACACGTCGATCACCTGCCCCTGCAGGCCGAACAGCGGCGGCAGCACGGTCAGGAACAGCCAGGCATAGGTCGAAAAGAACAGGATCTGAAAGACCGAGTTGAACGCCACCAGCGCCGCCCCATATTCGCTGTCGCCGCAGGCCAACTGGTTCCAGACCAGCACCATGGCAATGCAGCGCGCCAGCCCGATCAGGATCACGCCCGTCATGTATTCCGGCTGATCGCGCAGAAAGATCACCGCCAGCACGAACATCAGGACCGGCCCGATGATCCAGTTCTGGACCAGCGAAAGCGTCAGGATGCGGCGGTCGGCAAAGACCTTGGGCAGATCCTCATAGCGGACCTTGGCCAGCGGCGGATACATCATCAGGATCAGGCCGATGGCGATCGGGATATTGGTGCTGCCGATCCGCAGCCCCTCGATTGCCTCGGGCAGGCCGGGAAAGGCGCGGCCCAGCGCCACGCCCACAGCCATCGCGGCAAAGATCCACAGCGTCAGAAAGCGATCCAGAAATGACAGCCGCCGCATCAGACCCGCCGCCCCTGATCGTCGATCAACACCTGGCCATCCTCTTTCGCAAAACCGCCCCGCTGCGGCGGCAGCAGATCCAGCACCGCCTCGGACGGACGGCACAGGCGCGTGCCGCGATCGGTCACCACCACCGGGCGGTTCATCAGGATCGGATGCGCCAGGATCGCCTCGATCAGCGCGTCATCCGACAGGCCCGGATCGCCCAGACCCAGATCGTCAAAGGGCGTGCCCTTCTGCCGCAACAGCGGCCGCACCCCGCCGCCCATCGCCGCCACCAGCGCCTCCAGCGTGGCGCGGTCGGGCGGGTCGGTCAGATAGTCGATCACCTCCGGCTCGACCCCGGCATTGCGGATCATCGCCAGCACATTGCGCGACGTGCCGCAGGCGGGGTTATGATAGATACGAACAAAGGGCTGGCTCATCGGCATCCTCGGGCTTGGGGCAGAAGGGTTGGGGGCAGAAGGGTTGGGGGCAGCGCGGCGCAGACCTCGGGGTGGCCGTCGCAGCAGTCATCGACCAGAAAGCCGATCAGCGCGCCAACCGCCCCCAGATCGGCGGCATGAATGACGAAACGTCCCTGACGACGGGCGCGCACCAGCCCCGCCGCCGCAAGCTGGCCCAGATGGAACGACAGCAGCGGCGGCGCCATGCCGACCGCCGCCGCCAGATCGCCCGCTGCCATGCCGTCCGGCCCCGCCGCGATCAGGCGCCGCAACAGCGCCAGCCGCGACGGCTGGGCCAGCGCGGCGAAACCGGCGCTGGCGCTCTGGTCGGTCAGGGGCGGGGCATCGGGCATTGTGGCATCATTTCAATGATTCTTGAATTGAATGCCATAGCCCCACACAGCACGCAAGGCCCAGCCCTTCTTTCTTGCCCAAATACGCATCCGCACCCGCCGCTTGCGGTGCGGCTGGGGATCCCCCAAAGCGGGGACTTGTTTTGACACTGCCAGTGCCATAAACCCGCGCCAGTGCAACAGCCGGTGCCCCATGTCGCGATTCCCCCGCCTGTCCCGTGTCGCGCTGGCGCTGATCGCCGCGCTGGTCCTTCCCGCCCTGCCCGCCGCCGCCGACGACCGCCCGCTGATGGTCGAGATCGTGCCGGTCACCGCCAGCCCGGTCAGCCATGCCTTCGCCATCACCGGCGACATCGCTGCCCGCGACAGCCTGCGCATCGCCTTTCCCTCGGGCGGGCGGCTGGTCGCGCTGGACGTGGCCGAGGGCGCGACGGTGCGGGCGGGCGATCTGCTGGGGCGCATCGACGCGGTGCAAGCCGAACAGAACCAGCGCGCCGCACGCGCCGGGCTGACCGGGGCCGAGGCCGAGGCCAGACAGGCCCGTGACGAGGCCGCCCGCCAGGATCGCCTGCTGGCCGAGGGCGCCAGCACCCGCGCCCGCCGCGACAGCGCCAGGGCCGTGGCCGAGGCCGCCGAGGCCGCCGCCGCCGCCGCCCGCGCTGCGCTGGACCGCGCCGACAAGGCCGTGGCCGATACCGAATTGCGCGCCCCCGCCGATGCCGTCATCACCGCGCGCCTGGCCGAGCCGGGCCAGGTCGTCGGCCCCGCCCAACCGGTGCTGGAACTGGCCACCGCCGCCGGTTTCGACGCCATCTTCGACATTCCCGAGGCGATGCTGGCCCGCCCGCACGAGCTGTCCCCCGACATCTGGATGACGCTGATCGACATCAACGCGCCGCCCTTCCCCGGTCGCGCGCGTGAGGTCTCGCCCCGTATCGACCCGCAGCGCGGCACGGTGCGGGTGCGGGTCAGCATCGCGGGCAGCCCGCCGGGCGTCAGTTTGGGCGCGGCGGTGCGCGGCACCGTCACCGTCACCGATGGCGACCGCATGACGCTGCCCGGCTGGGCCCTGGCCGCGCGCGACGGCGCACCGGCGGTCTGGGTCGTCGATCCGGCCAGCATGACGGTCAGCATCCGCCCCGTTACCCTGCTGCGCCACGACACCACCGGCATCGTCATCGCCGATGGTCTGAGCCCCGGCGAATGGGTGGTCGGGCGCGGCGCGCATCTGCTCTATCCCGGCCGCAAGGTCGAACGCTCTGGGGGGCAACCATGATCCTGCGCCCGCTGATCCTGACGGCCAGCCTGCTGCTGCCGCACGCCGTGCTGGCGGCAGGGGCCGAGGCTACCGTCAGCCCCGTCATCACCCCGCCCGAGGGCGCGCCGCCCCGCCCGGTCGCCACGCTGGTCGTCACCGAAGGCGCCGATCCCGCGCGCGCCACCACCGGCACCGTCACCGCCGCCAGCGAAACCGATCTGGCCTTTACCCTGCCCGGGCGCCTGGCCGAACGCCGCGTCAATCCCGGCGATCTGGTGCAGGCGGGCGATGTGCTGGCGGTGCTGGACCCCGAGGATGTGGATGCCGCCCTGCGCGAGGCCGAGGCCCGGCTGGCCGCCGCCCAGGCGCAACTGTCGCAGGCGCGCGACGCCGAAACCCGCGCGGCCGCGCTGCAAGGCCGGGGCGTTGCCTCGCAGGTGCAACTGGATCAGGCGCGCCAGGCGCGCATCGGCGCGCAATCCGCTGTCGAACAGGCGCAGGCCGCCCAGGCCGCCGCCGCCGACCGTCAGGCATCCGCCACGCTGGTCGCGCCCGAAGGCGGCATCATCACCCAGGCCCCGGCGGAACCCGGCGCGACGCTGGCCGCCGGGCAGCCGGTGGTGCAACTGGCCTCGATCGCACGGCGCGAGGTGGTGATCGACGTCACCGAATCCGAATTGGCGGTGCTGGGTCGGCAATCAGAGTTCCGCATCGCGCTGCTGGCCGATCCGGGCGTGACCGCCACCGCCACCTTGGGCAGCGTCGATCCGGTCGCGGCCAGTGCCACCCGCACCCGGCGCGTTCACCTGAACCTGCCCGCCGACGCCCCCGAGGGGCTGCGGCTGGGCGCGCTTGCCGATGTGCTGCCGATCAGCGGCGCGGCGGCGCTGCCGATGGTGCCGGTCGGCGCGGTGATGGCGGGCGAGGCGCCCTCGGTCTGGGTGGTCATCCGTCCCGAACCGGGCGGACCCGGCACCATCCAGCGCCGCACCATCACCCCCGGCCCGGTGCTGAACGGCAGTCTCAGCGTAAGCGACGGTCTGGCACCGGGCGATGAGGTGCTGATCCGCGGCATCCATTCGGTAACCGAGGGCGAGAGTGTCGGCCCCCGCACTGACCCCTGACGCACTGATCCCGTCCGACACAGCCCGCCCCGGCCCCCTTGCGCGAAAGCCCGCCCGATGTCCCAGATCGACACGCCGCCCACCGAACACACTGAACCCGCCGCCCGTCGCGCGCATCACGGGCCGCGCTTCAACCTGTCGGAATGGGCGCTGAACCACCGGTCCTATGTCTGGTTCCTGATGATCGTGTCGCTGATCGCGGGGACCATCGCCTATTTCAACCTGGGGCGCGAGGAAGATCCCAGCTTCAAGATCAAGACCATGGTGATCAGCGCCGCCCTGCCCGGCGCGACGGCGGAAGAAACCCTGACCCAGGTCACCGACCGCATCGAAGCCAAGCTGAAGGATCTTGAGGAATACGACTACACGCGGTCGATCACCCGGCCCGGTGTCGCCATCGTCTATCTGGAACTGAAGCCCACCACGCGCGGGCCGCAACTGCCGCAGATCTGGCAGAAGGTGCGCAACATGATGGCCGACATCCGCCCCGATTTCCCGCAAGAGTTCGCAGGCTTTCAGTTCAACGACGATTTCGGTGACGTGTTCGGCAACCTTTACGCGCTGACCAGCGACGGCTTTACCCCCGCCGAGATGCGCGACCAGGCCGAGGCGATCCAGCGCCGCATTCAGGCGCTGGACGATGCCGGCAAGGTCGAGCTGTTCGGCCTGCGCGAGGAAAAGCTGTATCTTGAGTTTTCGACCGCGCGGCTGGCGGCTTTGGGCCTTAGCCAGGCGCAGGTGCAGGGCACGCTGCAAGCGCAGAACGCGATCATCCCCTCGGGCGTCGTCGATACCGGGGCCGAGCGCGTGCTGGTGCGCGTCACCGGCCAGTTCAAGGGCGAGGACAGCCTTGAGGCGATCAACCTGCGCGTCGGCGACCGGTTCTTTCGGCTGTCGGATGTGGCCACGATCCGGCGCGGCTATGAAGACCCGCCCGCCGAGGTGTTCCGCTTTGACGGCCAGGACGCGGTTGGCATCGCGGTGGGCATGAAGTCGGGCGCCAACATCCTGACCTTCGGCAAGGCCTTGCGCGACACCATGGCCCAGGCCCAGGCGGCGTTGCCCATCGGCCTGACGCTGCATCAGGTCGCCGATCAGCCGCAGGTCGTCGATCAGGCCATCGGCCATTTCGTGCAGGCACTGATCGAGGCGATCCTGATCGTGCTTGCGGTCAGCTTCATCTCGCTGGGCCTGCGGGCCGGGCTGGTGGTGACGCTGACCATTCCGCTGGTGCTGGCGATCACCTTCATCATCCTCGACATCTGGGGAATCACCCTGCAACGCATCTCGCTGGGGGCGCTGATCATCGCGCTTGGCCTTCTGGTCGATGACGCGATGATCGCCATCGAGACGATGATCACGCGGCTGGAAAAGGGCGAAAGCCTGTATCAGGCCGCCAGCTATGCCTGGACCTCGATCGCCTGGCCGATGCTGACCGGCACGCTGGTGACGGTGGCTGGCTTCATCCCGATCGGGCTGAACACCTCGGCGGCGGGCGAGTTCACCTTTTCGCTGTTCGTGGTGATCGCGGTGTCGCTGCTGGTCAGCTGGATCGTCGCGGTGCTGTTCGCGCCGCTGCTGGGCGTGACCTTCCTGCCCGCGAAATGGAAGCACCATGCCGAAAAGGTCGGGCCGCTGCGGCGCGGCTTCCGGGCGCTCTTGCGCGGCGCGATGCGGGCGCGCTGGCTGACCATCGCCGCCACCGTGCTGGCCTTCGCCGTCTCGATCTGGGGGATGCGCTTTGTCGAAAACCAGTTCTTCCCCTCATCCGATCGGCCCGAACTGGTGGTCGATCTGGTGCTCCCGCAGAACGCCTCGCTGACGGAAACATCGGCGCAGATGGCGCGGCTGGATGCGGTGGTCGAGGGCGACCCGGATGCGCTGTTCCGCACCAGCTATATCGGCCGTGGCGCGCCGCGATTCATCCTGGCCTTCGACGTGCCGACGCCGGGGCCGCACATGGGGCAGATGGTCATCCAGACCCCCAATCTTGAGGCCCGCAACCGGCTGCGCGCCAAGTTGCAGGACTTTGCCGACCGCGAACTGATCGGCAGCGATACCTATGTGAAGCTGCTGGAAATCGGCCCGCCGGTGGGTGGCCGCCCGGTGCAATACCGGGTGTCGGGCGACAACATCGCCGAACTGCGCGATGCCGCGTCCGAACTGGCGGCGATCCTGGGGGCGGAACCGCGTCTGGGGTCGGTCATCATGGATTGGAACGAACCCGCCCGCGTGCTGAAGGTGAACCTGCTTCAGGACAAGGCGCGTGCTTTGGGCGTCACGCAAAAGGACATCGCGCTGTCGCTGAACGCGGTCTATGCCGGGCAGACGATCACGCAGTTGCGCGACGGCACCTATCTGATCGACATCGTGACGCGCGGCGATGCCGATGCGCGCGGCTCGCTTGAGGCCTTGAGCGATCTTCAGATCGAGGGGGCGGCGGGCAATCGCGTGCCTTTGGGCACCATCGCCACCTTTGAATATGGGCTGGAACAGCCGCTGATCCAGTCGCGGTCGCGCGTGCCGACGATCACCGTCAAGGCGGCGATCGCGGGCCACGACCAGCCCGACACGCTGGTCGGCCTGCTGGCCGACCGGATCGCGACCTTCCGCGCCAGCCTGCCCCCCGGCATCAGCGTCGAGATCGGCGGCACCGTGGAACGCAGCGCGGAATCGCAAGAGCCGATCGCCGCCGTGGTGCCGCTGATGGTGCTGATCATCCTGGCTTTGGTGATGACCCAGATGCAGGGCTTCCGGCGCATGGCGGTGGTCATGGCGGTGGGGCCGTTGGGGCTGATCGGGGTGGTGATCGCGCTGATGGTCTCGGGCGCGCCACTGGGCTTCGTCGCGATCCTGGGGGTGCTGGCGCTGGTCGGCATCCTGATCCGCAACTCGGTCATTCTGGTGGCCGAGATCGAGGATCTGCGCGCCGCAGGCCTGGACGCCTGGACCGCCGTCTATGAGGCATCCGACAGCCGGGCGCGGCCGATCCTGCTGACCGCGGCGGCGGCCAGTCTGGCGCTGATCCCGATTTCTTGGCAGGTGTTCTGGGGGCCGATGGCCTATGCGATGATGGGCGGCATCATCGCCGGCACGCTGATCACGCTGATCTTCGTGCCGGCGCTGTATCTGGCGGTCTATCGGGTGCGGCGGCCTGCATGATGGCGGCGGACCGGGGCGCTGCCCCGGACCCCGGCGTATTTGGGCAAGAAAGAGGGGGTCAGCGCGCGGTGCCCTCGGACGGGTCGCGGTGATAGGCATCGTCATAGCGGATGATGTCGTCCTCACCCAGATAGGCGCCAGTCTGCACCTCGATCAGCACCATCGGCCGGGTGCCGGGGTTTTCCAGCCGGTGAATGGCCCCAAGCGGCACATAGACCGACTGGTTTTCGCCCAGATCCATGACCTTGCCCGCCACGGTGACGCGGGCGGTGCCGGTGACGACGATCCAGTGTTCGGCGCGATGCACATGGCTTTGCAGCGACAGCGCCGCGCCGGGGTTCACATGGATGCGCTTGACCTGAAAGCGATCGTCCAGCGCCAGCGTTTCAAACCAGCCCCAGGGGCGATGGTCGATGCGGTGGCGGCGGGCCTGAGGCGCGCCCTTAGCGGCCAGCGCCGCGACCGCCTGGCGCACGTCCTGGGCGCGGGCGCGTGGGGCCACCAGCACCGCATCCGGGGTGGCGACGGCGATCATGTCGGTCAGGCCGATGCCGACCAGTTCGATGCCGCTGGCCTCGGACATCAGCAGGCTGGCGTTGCAGTCGATGGCGGTGGCCGCGCCGCGGGTGACGGTTGCGTCCGGGCTGGGTGCGCCTTCGCGCCAGAGCGCCTCCCATCCGCCGAGGTCGGTCCAGTGGTCGGGATAGGGGACCACCGTCAGGTTGTCGGCGCGTTCCATCACCGCATAGTCGATGGACAGGTCGGGCAGCCCCGCCCAGGGTTCGGAGGCAAGGCGAAGGAAGTCCAGATCGTTGCGCGCCTGATCCAGCGCGGCGGCGACCGGGGTCAGGAAATCAGGCGCGTGGCGGGCGAAGGCGTCGATCATCGCATCGGCGCGGAACAGGAAGATCCCGGCGTTCCACAGGTGCCGCCCGTCCGCGATCATCGCCGCCGCCTGCGCCGCGTCGGGCTTTTCGACAAAGCGGGTCAGCGCGACGGGTCGGCCCGGCTGGGCGGGGCTGGCGCAGTGCAGATAGCCATAGCCGGTCTCGGGTCGGTCGGGGCGGATGCCGAAGGTCACGATCCGCCCCGCCTGCGCCGGCTCGACCCCGGCCTGGACGGCGGCGCGAAACAGCCCCGGCTGGGCGATCACATGATCGGACGGCGCGATCAGCACCAGCCCCGCCGGATCGCGCGAGGCGACCCACAGCGCCGCCGCCAGCACCGCAGGCGCGGTGTTGCGGGCCTCTGGCTCGATCATCACCGCCTGCGGGGTCAGGCCGATGTCATCCAGTTGTTGCCGCACCAGAAAGCGGAAGTCGGCATGGGTCAGCACCACCGGCGCGGCAAAGCCCGGTGCGGCAAAGCGGCGGGCGGTGGCCTGAAACAGGCTGTCATCGCCCACCAGCCGGGTGAACTGCTTGGGATAGCTGTGGCGCGACACCGGCCACAGCCGGGTGCCCGCCCCACCCGCCAGCAACACCGGTGTAATCATCGCCTGCCCCCTGCCATTTGCCCCGACTATGGCGCGGCCTGCGCGGGGCGGCAAGTTGCCTTGCCTCGGCGCGCCTGCGAAGGTATTGACACCCGAGTGCAATAATCGGACCCCTCATGACCGGCCCCACCCCGATCTGCCCCGACCAGCCCGCCGATGGCCGCCGCCAGCGGTCTGGCGCGACGCGGCAGAAGGTCGGGCAGGCGCTGTTCGATCTGGTGCGCCAGACCGGGCAATTGCCCGATGCCGCCACGGTTGCCGCGCGCGCCGGGGTCGCCCGCCGCACCGTGTTCCGATATTTCAGCGACAGCGCCGCGCTGGAGGTCGAGACCGCGCGGATGATGGCGCGGATGCTGCATGACGAATTTCCCCAGCCCGTGCCGCGCGGCAGTCTGGCCGAGCGGCTGACCGCCTTTCTGGATCACCGGTTGCGCGTCTATGCGGCGGGCGACCCGGTGCGCGGCCTGATCGAGGCGGCGCGGCTGCGCGGCGCCACCGGGCTGGACGATTTCATCGCCGAGATGATGGCGATGATGCGCGCGCAACTGCTGGGGATGATCCCCGAACTGGCCCGCCCCGGCACCCCGGTCGAGGCGCTGACGTCCTTTGAGGTCGTCACCGGCTGGGATCATTTCAGCGCGCTGCGCCGCCACTGCGGCATGGACGCCGCCCAGATCGCCGCGCAATTCGACTGGACGGCGCGGGCGGTGCTGGTGCGGGCGCGGATCGGCAATCTTTAGGCGCGCCTTACGGCAGCAGCTTGCCGGGGTTCATCAGGTTCAGCGGATCCAGCGCGGCCTTGATCGCCGCCATCACCGACAGCGCCACCGGATCCTTGTGCGCCGCCATCCCCGCGCGTTTGGCCAGACCGATGCCGTGTTCGGCCGAAAACGTCCCGCCCATCGACACCGCCAGATCAGCCACCGAGGCCTTGATCGCCGCCGACAGTGCGGCATCGTCACGGCTGGGATAGGCGGTGTAGTGGATATTGCCATCGCCCAGATGCGCCACGACCAGCTCGTCGGCGCCCGGATCCAGCGCCGCCAGCCGGGCCTGCATCGCGGTCAGGAAATCGCCCACCAGATCCAGCGGCAGGGCAATGTCGGTATCGACCAGAGGGTGCCGGTTCAGGGTGATTTCCGCCGCCGCCTCACGCATGGCCCACAGCCGCGCGCGCTGCGCCTGCGACTGCGCGATCACCGCGTCATGGACCGTGCCGGTGGTCAGGGCGCGTTCCAGCACCCCCTCCAACGTGGCGCGCAGGGCGGCTTCGTCGCTGCCGGCCAGCTCGACCAGGATATTGGCGGGATGGGCGAAGGGCGGGGTCAGATCCGGGCGCTGGTCGGTCAGCCGGGCCATGTAACCGGCGGGCATGTATTCAAAAGCCTCGACAGTTCCGTTGGTTGCGGCGCGAAGTTCAGACAGGATCTCAAGTGCCGCCTGCGGGCTGTCCATGCCGATCAGCGCCGTTGCATGGGCGGCGGGCGCAGGTTTCAGCGCCAGCGTGGCGGCGGTGATGATGCCCAGCGTGCCCTCGGCCCCGATGAACAGATCGCGCAGGTCATAGCCGGTGTTGTCCTTGCGCAGCGCCGATTGCAGGTTCAGCAGGCGGCCATCGGCCAGCACCACCTCGAGCCCCAGGCACAAAGCGCGGGCATTGCCATGGGCCAGCACGTTCGAGCCGCCCGCATTGGTCGACAGAAAGCCGCCGACCTGGGCCGATCCGCGCGCCCCGAAGGTCAGCGGAAAGGCCAGGCCATGCGGCGCTGCGGCCTCGTGGATGGCGTGCAGGGTGACGCCCGCCTCGGCAACCATGACGGCGGCGGCGGGGCGGATGTCCCGGATCCGGCGCATCCGGTCCAGCGAGACCATCACCGCGCCATCGGCAAAGGTCGCGCCGTTCAGCCCGGTATGCCCGCCGACCGGCACGATCGCGGTGCGGGTGGTGTTGGCCCAGGTCAGGATCGCGCGGACCTGATCGGTGTCGCGCGGCCGCGCCACGGCGGCGGGACGCCAGCGATACTGCCCGGTCCAGTCATGGCCGAAACGGGCGGCGGCCTCATCCCCGGTCAGCAGGGCATCGGCGCCGATCAGCGCCCCAAGCTGGGCCGCGATCACTGGACGCGCCCCACCAGATCCACGACCTTGGGGCCAAGCGCCTGCACGATCAGCGCCACCCCCTCGGCCGAGGGGTGGATGCCGTCATCCTGCATCAGCGCGCCCTGGCTTGCCGGATCGGCGGCGCGGATCGCGGCCAGCATGTCGGGCACAAGGATCGCGCCATGCGCCGCCGCCAGTTCGGGCCAGATCGCGGTGAAATCGGCCTGCCAGTCCGGGCCGTAATTCGCCGGGGCCTGATGCCCGGCCAGCAGCACCGGCAGGCCGCGCGCCTTGGCCTCGGTCATGATCCTGTCCAGATTGGCGCGGCTTTCGGCCACCGGCAGGCCGCGCAGCATGTCATTGCCGCCCAGCGCCACGATCATCGCGTCACCCCCCTCGCCCAGCGCCCAGTCGAGCCGCGCAAGCCCCCCGGCCGTGGTATCGCCCGACACGCCCGCGTTGATGACCGTGGCGGCCACGCCCTGATCGTCCAGCCAGCGGTTCAGTTGCGCCACCAGACCGTCCTCGGGCGGCAGGCCATAGCCGGCGGTCAGGCTGTCGCCCAGCGCGATGATCCGCGTCTGATCGCCCGCCATCGCCGCAAGGGGCAGAAACGCGACCATCAGCGCATTGCGGATCGCCCGCGCCGCCCCATATCGGAAAAACCGTGTAAAGGAGATTTTCATGACGTCCCTGATTGATTGCCGCGATGCCCGCCTGACCCTAGCCGCCGATTCCGGTCCGGTCCAGATTCTGCGCGGTATCGATCTGGTGATCGGCGCGGGCGAGCGGGTGGCGATCACCGGGCCGTCGGGGTCTGGCAAATCCTCGCTTCTGCTGCTGCTGGCGGGGCTGGAACGCGCCAGCGCCGGTCAGGTGCGGGTCGCAGGGCATGATCTGGGCGCGCTTGGTGAGGAGGCACTGGCGCGCTTTCGCCGCGATCATCTGGG
This sequence comes from Paracoccus zhouxuedongae, assembly GCF_041927815.1. NCBI lineage: Bacteria > Pseudomonadati > Pseudomonadota > Alphaproteobacteria > Rhodobacterales > Paracoccaceae > Paracoccus > Paracoccus zhouxuedongae. The sequence continues at coordinate 253,662 of NZ_JBHFHM010000002.1, read as the reverse complement.
CATCGTCTTTCAAAGTTTTCACCTGATCCCGACGCTGACGGCGCTGGAGAATGCCGCGCTGGCGCTGGAATTGGCCGGGGCGCGGGATGCGCGTGACCGGGCGGCCGCGATGCTGTCGGCGGTGGGTCTGAGCGGGCGCGCGGGCCATTACCCCGCGCAACTGTCGGGCGGTGAGCAGCAGCGCGTGGCGCTGGCCCGCGCGCTGGCCCCGAACCCGCCGATCCTGCTGGCGGATGAGCCGACGGGAAATCTGGATGCCGCCAATGGCGCGGCGGTGATGGATCTGATCTTTGATCTGGCCGACCGACAGGGGGCGACGCTGGTGCTGGTCACCCATGATCCGGCGCTGGCGGCGCGGGCCGGGCGGCAGGTCCGCGTGGCCGATGGCCGCATCCACGATCCGGCGGTTGCGGCATGAGGGCGGGCCTGATCCTGCGCGACCTGCGCGGCGGCTTGCGCGCCCTGTGGGTGGTGATCGCGGCGCTGGTGCTGGGGGTGGCGGCGATGGCCGCCCTTGGCGCGACCGACCGCGCGGTGCGCGCCGCCCTCGCCGATCAGGGGGCCGAGATCCTGGGCGGCCAGATCGAAGCCACCTTCTCGCACCGCCCGGCGACAGCGGCCGAGCGCGCGGCGATTGCGGCGATGGGGCAGGTTTCCGGCGTCATTCGGATGCGGTCGATGGTCAGCCATGACGGCACCCGCGCCTTGGCCGAACTGCGCGCCGTCGACGGGGCATGGCCGCTGCTGGGCCAACCCCGATTCACCCCCGATCTGAGCGCGCAGCAGGTGCTGGCCGGGCGCGATGGGCGGCCCGGTGCGGCGATGGCGGCCGATCTGGCCGCGCGGCTGGGGATCGCGCCGGGCGATCATTTCGATCTGGCCGGGCAGGATCTGGTGCTGATGGCGCTGATCGACCGGCTGCCGGATGGTCTTGGCGGGTCTGTCGCCTTTGCGCCGGTGGTGCTGGCCCCCTTCGCGGTGGGCGAGGCCTTGGCCCAGCCCGGCGCCTTTTACGAGACCGCCTTTCGCCTGAACCCAGACGACAACCGGCCTTTGGCGGCTGTGCGCGCCGATCTGGAACGCGCCCTGCCCGAGGGCACGCGGCTGCGCGATGCGCGCCGCGCGGTGCCGGGGGCGGATCGGTTTCTGGACCGGATCGGGTCATTCCTGATGCTGGCCTCGATCACCGGGCTGGCGCTGGGCGGGGTCGGGATCGCGCTGGCGATCAGCGACTGGCTGGCGCGCAAGGCGCCCGAGATCGCCACCTGGCGGGCGTTGGGCGCGGGGCGCGGGCAGCTCTTGGCGCTGATCGGCGGGCAGGTGGCAGTGGTGGCGGCGATCGGCATCGCGGGCGGGCTGGCGCTGGCGGCGCTGGTGCTGGTCATCGCCGGACCGCTGATCCAGCCCTTGATCCCGGTGGCGCTGGATCTGCGCATCGATGCGGCGGCCTTTGCGCGCGCGGCGGGGATCGGCGCGCTGGTCGCGGGGCTGGCGGCGCTGGCCCCGCTGGGGCGGCTTGCGCGGATGCGGGCGGCGGCGATCTGGCGCGGCGCGGCGTTGCCTGCGCCGGGCGTTGCGGTGATCGCGGCGCTGGTCATCGGCTGTCTGGCATTGGCCGGGCTGGTCGTAGCGGCCAGCCCCGCGCCGCAGATGGCGGCGGCGGTGGTGGCGGTGATGGCGGCGGTCGGCGCGGCGGTCTGGCTGGCCGCGCGGCTGGCACAGGCGGCACTGGCGCGTCTGCCGCGCCCCGGCCCCGCGCCCTTGCGGCTGGCGCTTGCGGCGCTGGCGGCGCGGCGCGGCGGGCTGACGGCGCTGGCGGCGGCGCTGGGGGTCGGGCTGACGCTGATGGCGGCCTCGGGGATGATGCAGGCCAATCTGGCCCGCGCCATCACCGCCGACGTCCCCGACCGCGCGCCCGCGTTTTTCGTCATCGACATCCAGCCCGACCAGACCGGCCCGGTGCTGGACCGGCTGGCCGCCCTGCCCGGCGTGACCGAGGTGCAATCCGCACCGATGCTGCGCGGTGCCATCGCCACGATCAACGATCGCCCCGCGCGCGAGGTCGCCCCCGACAGTTGGGTCACACGCGGTGACCGCGGCCTGTCCTTTGCCGCCACCCCTCCCGAGGGCACGCGCCTGGTCGCCGGTCGCTGGTGGGCCGCGGATCACAGCGGCCCGCCCGAGGTCAGCTTTTCCGCCGATGAGGCCGCCGATCTGGGCCTGAAGCTGGGCGACCGCCTGGGCATCACCGTGCTGGGCCGCGAGGTCGAGGTGACGATCACCAGCCTGCGCGCGGTCGATTTCCGCAGCGCAGGCATCGGCTTCGTGATGATCCTGTCACCGAATGCCTTGGCCGGTGCGCCCCATACCACCATCGCCACGGTGCGCGCCGAATCCGGCAGCGATGCCGCGATCCCAGCCGCCTTGGCCGACTGGCCCAATGTCAGCGCCATCGCCGTGCGCGAGGTTGCCGGGCGGCTGGCCGAGGGGCTGGGCCTGTTCGCCACCATCGCCCGGATCGGTGGCGGGCTGGTGCTGGCCGCCGGTCTGGTGGTGCTGGCGGGCACCGCCGCCTCGGGCGCGCCCGCCCGCACGCGTGAGGCGGCGATCGCCCGCGCCCTGGGTGCCACCGCGCGGCAGATCCGGCAGGCGGCGCTGATCCGGCTGGGGCTGGCGGGGGTCGTCGCCGGGCTGATCGCGGCGGGCTTTGGCACGCTGATGGCCTGGGGGATGATGACCTTTGTGCTGGACCTGCGCTTCCAGATGCCGGTTCTGGTGCTGGGCGCAATCCTGATCTCCGGGGTGGCGGTGATGATCGCCCTGGGTCTGGCGATGGGCCATGGCGGCCGCCATGCCCGCCCGGCGCGGCTGCTGCGCGGCGACTAGCACCGCGTTCAGGCGCGGCGCAGACGAAGCGCGTTGGTGACCACAAAGACCGAGGACAAGGCCATCGCCCCCGCCGCAAGCATCGGCGACAGGCCCGGCCCGCCAAACACCTCAAGCGCGCCCATGGCGACGGGGATCAGCAGGCTGTTATAGGCGAAGGCCCAGAACAGATTCTGGCGGATGTTGCGCATCACGGCGCGCGACAGGCCGACGGCGCGGGCCACGCCCTGCGGATCGCCGGTCATCAGCACCACCTCGGCGGCCTCGATGGCGACATCGGTGCCGGTGCCGATGGCGATGCCGACATCCGCCGCCGCCAGCACCGGCGCGTCATTGATGCCGTCACCAACAAAGGCGGCGGGACGGCCGCCCGCGACCTCAGCCAGCGCGGCGACCTTGCCCTCGGGCAGCACCTCGGCCACCACGCGGTCGATGCCAAGGCCCGCGCCGATGGCCTGCGCCGCCGCCTGCGCATCGCCCGAGATCATCGCGCTGTCCACCCCCAGCCGGTGCAGCGCGGCAATCGCCGGGGCCGCGCCGGGTTTCGGCGTGTCGGCCAGCGCGATCAGCCCGATGGGCAGGCCATCGGCCAGCACCACCACGCCGCTGGCGCCCGCAGCACCGGCTTTCGCCCAGGCCTTTGCGATAGGGCCGGGCAGATCGGCCACCAGGCGCGGGGCCAGCAGCTCGACGGCGCGATCCCCCACCTGCCCGCCGATGCCGCGTCCGGGCTGCGCGGTGACGCCCGTCGCGGCGGGCAGCGTCAGGCCAAGCCCGCGCGCATGGGCGGTGATCGCGCGGGCCAGCGGGTGATCGCTTTGCGCCTCGATCGCGGCGGCGAGGGTTAGCGCCTCGGGGTCCAGCGCCACCACTTCGGTTACCACCGGGCGGCCCTCGGTCAGGGTGCCGGTCTTGTCAAAGGCGATAAGGTCCACCTCGGCCAGGCGTTGCAGCGCGTCGCCACGCCGAAACAACAGGCCAAGTTCCGCCGCCCGCCCGGTCCCCACCAGGATCGAGACCGGCGTCGCCAGCCCCATCGCGCAGGGGCAGGCGATGATCAGCACCGAGATCGCGCGCACCAGCGCATGTGACAGCGCCGGTTCCGGCCCGAAGGCCAGCCACAGCGCGAATGTCAGCGCCGCCAGCGCCATCACCACCGGCACAAAGACCCGCGTCACCCGGTCGACCAAGGCCTGCACCGGCAGCTTCGCGCCCTGCGCCTGATCGACCAGCGCGATGATGCGCGCCAGCACCGTATCGGCCCCGGTCGCGGTGACGCGCGCGACCAGCGCGCCCGCGCCATTCACCGTGCCGCCGGTCAGGCCCGCGCCGGGGGATTTGGCGACCGGCAGCGGCTCGCCCGTCAGCATGGATTCATCGACATGGCTGTTGCCGCTGATGACCTCGGCATCGACCGGCACCCGCGCGCCGGCGGCGATGCGGATGCGGTCGCCGGGCACCAGCTCGGCAATCGGCAGGTCGATCACCTGATCGCCACGCTCGACGCTGGCGTGATCGGGCGCCAGCCCGGCCAGCCGCCGGATCGCCGCCCCGGCCTGACCGCGCGCGCGCGATTCCAGCCAGCGGCCCAGCAGGATCAGCGTGACGATCACCGCCGCCGCCTCGAAATAGACGGCGCCGGTGCCCTCGGGCAAAAGGCCGGGGGCCAGCACCACAAGGGTGGAAAAGACGAAGGCCGCGCCCGCGCCAAGGGCGACCAGGCTGTTCATCTCGGGCGCGCCACGGGCCAGCGCGGGCAGGCCGTGGGCGAAGAACACCCTGCCCGGCCCGGCCAGCACCAGCGCGGTCAGCGCCATCTGGATCAGCCAGCTTGTGCGCAATCCGATGCTGTGGTCGATCCAGTGGTGAAAGGTCGGGATCAGGTGGCCGGTCATCTCCAGCAGGAACACCGGCAGGCTCAGCGCGGCGGCGATCAGAAAGGCGCGACGCAGGGCGGCGGTTTCGGCGCGGGCGCGGGCGGCGGCATCGGGGCGATCCTCGCCCGCGACCGGCGCATGGGTGGCATAGCCTGCGGCGGTGATGCGCGCCGCCAGCTCGGTCGGGCTGGTCGCGCCCTCGGCATAGGTCACATCGGCGCGGCGCGCGGCCAGATTGACCTGCGCCCCGGTCACGCCGGGGGTGGCGGCCAGCAGCCGTTCGACCCGGCCCGAACAGGCGGCGCAGGTCATGCCGTCGACCTCGAGCCGGGTCTGGGCCAGACGCGGCGGATAGCCCGCGCGGGTCAGCACATCGGCCAGCGGGGCGGCCAGATCGGGGCGGTCGGCGCTGATCGTCACGCTGCGCCCGGCCAGGTTCGCCTGCGCCGCGCTGACCCCCGGCTGGGCCGTCAGCAGGCGTTCGACCCGGCCCGTGCAGGCGCCGCAATGCATGTCATCGATCTGGAAACGGATGGTGGTCATGAATGCCCCTGACCCCAGATATGGGGGAAAGTCGCGCAGAAATGCAACAAATCTGCGTTAACATCGGGGGTGCAGTGGCCCCCGCGGTTGCTGGCCGCACCCCCACCGCGCTAGATGGGGGCCAGCATCCATGAGGTAAACCCGATGTCCGACCTGTTCAACCGCCGCCGCCTGCTGATCGGCGCCGCCAGCGCCCTGCCGCTGCTGGCCGCGCCGTCGATCCTGTCGGCCAAGGAGACCAAGCCCAAGGCCGCCGCCCCGCGCCTGCCCTATGACGCGAAATACCTGCCGACCAAGGTGCAGATCCGTCAGGACTTTACCCCCGGCACCATCGTCGTGGTCAGCCCGCAGTTCTTCCTGTATCACGTCACCGCCCCCGGCGAGGCGATCCGCTATGGCGTGGCCGTGGGCAAGGCGGAACTGGTCTACAAGGGCTGGGCCGAGGTCGCGCGCAAGGTCGAATGGCCGTCCTGGCGCCCCACCGCCGAGATGGTCAAGCGCAAGCCCGAAGCCTATGCGAAATACGCCGAAAACGGGATGCCGGGCGGCCCGCAGAACCCGCTGGGGGCACGCGCGCTGTATCTGTATCACAACGGCCGCGATACCGCGATCCGCATTCACGGCACCACCGATCCGTCCTCGATCGGCAAGGCGGTGTCGAACGGCTGCATCCGCATGGCCAATGAACAGGTGATGGCGCTTTATGACCAGGTGCCGCTGGGCACCCAGGTGTTCGTCTACTAAGATCAAAGGGGGGCGCGAGGCCCCCCTTTTTCATCGCGCCGGGCGCGCTGGAAAAAGTGCCAGATGCCGCCAAAAACGGCCTTGACGGTCCCGCCCGGCTGACTTACCTAGCCCCCCAGTGGCGGAGTAGCTCAGCGGTAGAGCGCGGGAATCATAATCCTAAGGTCGGGGGTTCAAATCCCTCCTCCGCTACCAAAATCCCAAGGCGCGTCGTGGCTTAGCCCGGCGCGCCTTTGGTTTTCACCACCCCTAGTCGGTGATCCGCGCACCGATCTGGCCATCGGCAAAGCGGATGGTGACCGCGCCCGCAGCCCGCGCCTGATCGACCCCGGTCACAACATGCTCACCCGCCTGCACGATGGCAAAGCCGCGCTTCAGCGTCTGGTCGGGACCAAGGCTTTCGCGCAGCCGGTCCAGCCGCATCAGGCGCTCGGCCAGCAGGGTCAGGCGGGCGCGCGGGGCCTGATCCAGCCGGGCGGCGATCTGGGTCAGGCGGGCGCGGGCCTCGGCCATGCGGCGCGTCTCATCGGCCAGCATCCGCTGCCGCGCCAGGTCCAGACGCGCGGCGTGATCGCCCAGCCGCGCGCGTTTCAGAGCCAGACCGGCGCGCAGGCTGGCGGGCGACAGGGCCGCCGCCGTCCAGCGCAGCCGGGCGCGATGGGTCAGCGCGCGCAACGCCGGGTCCAGCCGGGCGGCGCGGGCCTGCCAGTCGGCACGGCGGCGCTGCGTCAGCCCGGTCAGCGCCACGGGCAGCCGCTCGGCAGTCAGGTCAAACCGCTGGCGCGCGACCTCGACCCGCGCGCCGGGTCGGCCCAGACCGCGCCCCAGATCGGTGACGCGCTGCCGCCGCGCCCGCATCGCACCCTGCGCGCCGCGCGCCATGCGCAGCCCCTGCTCGGCCAGCCAGGCGGCGAGGTCGGCGCGCACCGGCACCGCCTTTTCCGCCGCTGCGGTGGGCGTCGGCGCGCGCAGATCGGCGGCATGGTCGATCAGCGTGGTGTCGGTTTCATGCCCCACGGCGGAAATCAGCGGGATCGTGCTGTCGGCGGCGGCGCGAACCACGATTTCCTCGTTGAAGCCCCACAGATCTTCCAGGCTGCCGCCGCCACGCGCCACGATCAGCACATCGGGGCGCGGGATCGGGCCACCCGGTTGCAGCGCGTTGAAGCCGCGAATGGCGCGGGCGACCTCGGGCGCGCAGGCGGCGCCCTGCACCGCCACAGGCCAGATCAGCACCCGGCGCGGAAAGCGGTCGCGCAGCCGGTGCAGGATGTCGCGGATCACCGCGCCCGAGGGGCTGGTGATGACGCCGATCACCTGGGGCAGGAACGGGATCGGGCGCTTGCGTGCGGGGTCGAACAGACCCTCGGCGGCCAATGCCTTGCGACGCTTTTCCAGCATCGCCATCAGCGCGCCCTCGCCCGCCGGTTCGATCTCATCGACGATCAGCTGGTATTTCGACTGGCCGGGAAAGGTGGTCAGGCGGCCGGTCGCGATCACCTCCAGACCTTCCTCGGGGCGGGTGGACAGGCGCGCCACCTGGCCCTTCCAGGACACGGCGGCCAGCACCGCATTGGCGTCCTTCAGATCGAAATAGACGTGACCCGAGGCCGGACGCGAGACCCGCCCGATTTCACCGCGCACGCGGACGCGGGCGAATTCACCCTCGATCATGCGTTTGACCGCGCCCGACAGTTCCGAAACGGTAAAGTCGGGCGTGTTGCTGGCGCGTTCGGCGGCTTCAAAAAGGTCCATTGTCTGATCCTGCTGCGGCGACTAAAGCCTAAGCGCCAAGCGCGGAAAGGGAAAGCCATGAACATTCTGATCCTGGGCAGCGGCGGGCGCGAACATGCGCTGGCCTGGGCGGTCAAGCAGAACCCGAAATGCGACCGGCTGATCGTGGCGCCGGGCAATGCGGGCATCGGCCAGATCGCGGAATGCGCGGCGCTGGACATCCTGTCGGGCAGCGACGTGGCCACCTTCTGCGAGGAAAACGCCGTCGATTTCGTGATCGTCGGACCCGAGGCGCCGCTGGCCGCCGGCGTGGCCGACCGCCTGCGCGCGGCGGGGATCGCCACCTTCGGGCCGTCCGCCGAGGCGGCGCGGCTTGAGGCGTCGAAGGCCTTTACCAAGGACATCTGCGATGCCTGCGGCGCGCCGACCGCCGCCTGGGCACGGTTCACGGCGGCGGAACCGGCGCGCGCCTACATCCGCGAAAAGGGCGCCCCGATCGTGGTCAAGGCCGATGGGCTGGCCGCCGGCAAGGGCGTGATCGTGGCGATGAGCGAGGCTGAGGCGCTGGCCGCCATCGACGACATGTTCGGCGGCAGCTTCGGCGCGGCGGGCGCCGAGGTAGTGATCGAGGAGTTCATGGCAGGCGAGGAAGCCAGCTTCTTCATCCTGACCGACGGCACCGATTGCCTGGCCATCGGCACCGCGCAGGATCACAAGCGCGTGGGCGAAGGCGACAGCGGCCCGAATACCGGCGGCATGGGCGCCTATTCCCCGGCGCCGGTGCTGACGCAGGCCATCCAGGATCAGGTGATGGCGCAGATCGTGCGCCCCACAGTGGCCGAAATGGCGCGGCGCGGCACCCCCTATCAGGGCGTGCTTTACGCCGGGTTGATGATCGAGAACGGCCAGGCCCGGCTGGTCGAATACAACGCCCGCTTCGGCGACCCGGAGGCACAGGTGCTGATGATGCGGCTGGGCGCACAGGCGCTGGACCTGATGCTGGCCTGCGCCGAGGAGCGGCTGGCGGGTACGCAGGTGAACTGGGCCGATGACCATGCGCTGACCGTGGTGATGGCGGCCAGGGGCTATCCGGGCGATTACGCCAAGGGTAGCGTGATCTGCGGGCTGGCCGCCCTGCCCGCTGACAGCCGCCGGATGGTGTTTCACGCCGGAACCACGGAAAGGGACGGCCAGATCACCGCCAGCGGCGGGCGGGTGCTGAACGTCACCGCGCGTGGCGACACGCTGGCCCAGGCCCGCGACGCGGCCTATGCGATGGTCGATGCGATCGATTGGCCTGGCGGCTTCTGTCGGCGCGATATCGGCTGGCGCGCGCTGTGATGCCTGTCGCAAGGTGAGTATTTGGGCAAAGAGGAAGGGGCAAAGCCGCCCCTGCCTGCCGCCGCGCCGATGACTGCGGCGCGCCGTGAGTATTTGGAAACAGAAAGAAGCTGATTTCCGCTTTGCCCAAATACTCATCCGACCGCACCAGATGGCGCCGTCCTTGCCGCTTCTTCTGTTCTTGAATACTCATCCGCACCCGCCGACGGGCGCGCCGGTCAGACCAGCGGGCCGCCGTCGCTGTCGTCGCCCGCTTCATTCACCAGACGGTCGTAATCGGGCACGGTGATGGCGCGCTTGCCGGAGAGTTCGATCACGCCCTCGCGTTTCAGGGCGCTGATCTGGCGGCTGACGGTTTCCAGCGTCAGGCCCAGGTAATCGGCCATCGCCTCGCGCGTCAGGGGCAGGTCGAAGGCCATCACCCCTTCGGCGGGTTCGCGTTTCAGCGCGGCGTCGCGGCGCGCGATGATGGCCAGCAGGCTGGCGATCTTTTCGCGCGCGGTCTTGCGGCCCAGCAGCAGCATCCATTCGCGCGCCGCATCCAGTTCGTCCAGCGTCATTTCCAGCAGGCGCTGGCCCAGGCGCGGGGTGCGGATCAGCATGTCCTCGAACGGGCGACGGCGAAAGCAGCACAGTTCGATGTCCGACACCGCGGTGACGGTATAGGCCGCCTGATCGCGCCCAGGACGCCCCAGGAAATCGGATGGCAAGAGCAGGCCAACCATCTGGGTGCGCCCGTCCTCAAGCGTCTGGGTCAGGGTGGCGACGCCAGTGACGACCGAGGCGACGAAATCCATCCGGTCGCCCGACCAGACCACCGTCTGCCCGGCCTGATAGAAGCGTTCGTATTTGATCGCCTCCAGCGCCTGAAGCTCATCCGTTTCGCAGCGCGCGCAGACCGCCCGATAGCGGATCGGGCAGCCATCGCAAGGCGTCCCGCCCGGATCGCAGGCAGGCACCGCCTGGGACAGATGAGGTATCTTGATTTGGGTCAAGGCCAGCACTTTCGTCAGTCCCTATTTCCTACATTTATGGAACAGGAATCGCAACTGACACGCTATGGTCTTTTCGACGCGCGCGTGCCCCGATACACAAGCTATCCCACCGCGCCGCATTTTTCCGGCGCCGTGGGGCCGGATGACTTTGCGCGCTGGATCGGCGCAGTGCCTGCGGGCGGCTCGATTTCGCTTTATCTGCATGTGCCCTTCTGTCGGCGGCTGTGCTGGTTCTGCGCCTGCCGCACGCAGGGCACGCAGTCCGATGACCCCGTGCGCGCCTACGCCGACACGCTGCTGGCGGAAATCGCGCTGCTGAAGGCGCGGCTGGCGCCAGGGGTCACGCTATCGCGCCTGCATTGGGGGGGCGGCACGCCGACCATGCTGCCGCCCGACAAGATGCGCGAACTGGCCGCCGCGATCTTTGACGCGGTGCCGATGGGTGAAGGGGCCGAGTTCTCGGTCGAGATCGACCCGAATGAGATCGACGAGGCGCGGATGGATGCCCTGGCCGAGGCCGGGCTAAACCGCGCCAGCATCGGCGTGCAGGATTTCGACCCCGAGATCCAGAAGATCATCGGCCGCGACCAAAGCTATGAGGTGACGCGCCGCGCCGCCGAGATGATCCGCGATCGGGGCATTGCCAGCCTGAATGCCGACATCCTGTATGGCCTGCCCGGGCAGAGCCAGCAGAAGATCAGCGAAAGCGTGCAGAAGCTGTTGTCGCTGTCGCCCGACCGGGTTGCGCTTTACGGCTATGCGCATGTGCCGTGGATGGCCAAGCGGCAGGTGATGATCCCGTCCGACCAACTGCCCGACGCGCGCGAGCGGCTGGCCTTGTTTGAAACCGCCCGCAAGCTGTTCGTCTGGGATGGTTACGACGAAATCGGCATCGACCATTTCGCGCGCCCCGGCGACGGGCTGGCGCGGGCGCTGAAGGCCGGGCAGCTCAGGCGCAACTTCCAGGGCTATACCGACGATCTGGCCAGCGCGCTGATCGGGCTGGGCGCCAGCTCCATCTCGCGGTTTCCGCAGGGCTATGCGCAGAACGCCCCCGCCACCGGCGCCCATACCGGTGCGATCCGCGAGGGGCGTTTCTCGACCGCCAAGGGCCATGTGTTCAGTGATGACGACCGGCTGCGGTCGCGGCTGATCGAGGCGTTGATGTGCGATTTCCGCATCGACAATGACGAGATCCGGCGCGATTTCGGCATCAGCCAGCAGGCCTTGGATGATCTGTATCGCCCGATTGCCGCGCATTTCGGCGACATGGTGCGGCTGACGCCTGCCGGGTTCGAGATCCCGGAACCGGGGCGGCCGCTGACGCGAATGATCGCGCGGGCCTTTGACGCCTATGATCTGTCGAAGGCGGGCCATTCCTCGGCGATCTGACCGCGGCTTTCCAGAAGCCGGATCCAGCGCGGCAGGCAGTCCTCCAGCCGATAGCGCGACAGCACATGCTGTCGCGCCCGCGCGCGACGCTCGGCCCCCGCCGTGGGGTCGGCCAACGCCCCTGCCACGGTGCGGGCCAGGGCATCGACATCGAAGAAATCGACCAAAAGGCCGGTGTCGCCATGGGCCATCACCTCGCGCACCGGGGCGGTGTCGGAGGCGATGATCTGGCACCCCGCCGCCATCGATTCCAAGAGCGACCAGGACAGAACGAACGGGTAGGTCAGATAGACATGCGCCCGGCTGACATGCAGCAGGTTGACGTAATCGCCATAGGGCAGCATCCCGGTGAAATGCACCCGCGACATGTCCAGCCGGTCACCGACCTCGGCCAGCGACCATTCGCGCCAGTTGGCGGCATCCTTGGGCGCGGTGCCGTAGCTGGGCTTGTCCTTGCCGACGATGACCACCCGCGCATCGGGCCGCGCCGCCAGAATCTGCGGCAGCGCGCGCATGAAGATGTGAAAGCCGCGATAGGGTTCCAGCGAGCGGGACAGGAAGGTCAGGATCTCTTGCCCCGCCGCCAGTTCGGTGCCGTCAGCCAGCGTCAGCCGCGCCTGCGGGTTCGGGGCCAGGCGCGCAGTGTCGATGCCGTCATGCAGCACGGTCAGCTTGGGGTGCAGCATCGGCGGATGGCTGTCGCGCTGAAACCGCGTCGGCGTGACGCCGTGATCGGCCATCGCCAGCGCCTGCAGCAGATGCGCCTGACGGGTGGTGACGCGGACACCGGCGTTGAAGGGATCGTCCGCGAATTCGGGGTCAAAGCCCACATCCAGCCCGCGCGAGCGGAACATCATCTCGGAATAGACGATCAGCGTCGCATCCGGCCAGACTTCTTTCAGAAACAGCGTCTCGCCCCAGCCGGAATGGCCCAGAATCACATCGGGCACAAAGCCGTGCTTGTCGCGCAGCGCGCGCGCCGCCAGACCGGCGCGCAGGCCGCGTTCGCAGGCCTCGGCGAAATGGCGGTGCATTCCGCTGCCGATGCGGGTCAGATCGAGGGGCTTGTATTTCGCCACCTGGATCGGGGTCGTGCGTTCGTTGGCGGGGTCGGTCAGGGCCAGCACCTCATGCCCGCGATTTTTCAGGGCGATGGACAGACGCGGGAACTGGCCGGGGAAGTTCTGGTGAACCAGCAGGATCTTCATCGGGGGTCCGTGTCGGCGGGGGCTGCGGCGGCACCGGCGGCGGGTGGCGGCGTGACATGCGGGCCGGCGGGCGGGGCGACATGGGGGATCGCGCCCGCGACATCGGCCGCGACATCGGCCGTGTCATCGGCTCCCGCGCCCAGCGGCGGCACCGCGCCGCTGCCAAAGGCTGCCGTCATCAGCGCGCGGGTGTAATCGCTGGCCGGATTGGCAAAGACCGCCTGCGCCGGGCCTTGTTCGACCACCTGGCCCGCCTGCATCACCATCACCTGATGCGACAGCGCGCGCACCACCCGCAGGTCGTGGCTGATGAACAGGAAGGCCAGCCCATGCGCCTGTTGCAGGCGGCGCAGCAGATCGACGATCTGCACCTGCACGGTCATGTCCAGCGCACTGGTCGGTTCATCCAGCACCACCACCTTGGGGCGCAGGATCATCGCGCGCGCGATGGCGATGCGCTGCCGCTGGCCGCCCGAAAACTCATGCGGATAGCGCGACATGGCGGCGGGGTCGAGGCCCACCTCGGCCATGATCTCGGCCACCATGGCGCGGCGGTTGCGGCCCGGTTCAAGGCCGTGGACCGACAGCCCCTCGGCGATGATCTGTTCCACATTCATGCGCGGCGACAGGCTGCCATACGGGTCTTGAAACACGATCTGCATGTCGCGCCGCAGGGGCCGCAACTGCCGTGCCCGCCAGCGGGAAATGTCCTGCCCCAGATACAGGATCGGCCCGTCGGAGGGGATCAGCCGCATGATCGCAAGGGCCAGCGTGGTCTTGCCCGATCCGCTTTCGCCGACGATCCCCAGCGTCTCACCCGCGCGGACCGACAGGGTGGCGCCGTCGACGGCCTTCACATGGCCGATGGTGCGTCGCATCAGCCCCCGCTGGATCGGGAACCAGACCCGCAGGTCATCAGTCTGCACCAGCACCGGGGCATCCGGCGCGACCGGATCGGGGCGGCCCTGCGGCTGCGCGGCCAGCAGCTTTTGCGTATAGGGATGGCGCGGATTGGCGAAGATCTCGGCCGTCGGGCCTTGCTCGACGATCTCGCCATCCTTCATCACGCAAACCCGGTCGGCAATGCGGCGCACGATGTTCAGATCGTGGCTGATGAACAGCATCGACAGGTTTTCGCTGGACTTCAGTTCCGCCAGCAGATCCAGGATCTGCGCCTGAATGGTCACGTCCAGCGCGGTGGTCGGTTCATCCGCGATCAGCAGGTCAGGGCCGTTGGCCAAGGCCATGGCGATCATCACCCGCTGGCGCTGCCCGCCCGACAGTTGATGCGGATAATCGCCCAGCCGGGATTCGGCATCGCGGATGCCGACGCGGGTCAGCAGGTCGATGATGCGCGCCCGCGCCGGGCCGCCGCGCAGGCCCTGATGCAGGGCCAGGCTTTCGCCCAACTGCCGTTCGATCGTGTGCAGCGGGTTCAGGCTGGTCATCGGCTCCTGAAAGATGAAGCTGATGTCATTGCCGCGCACCCGCCGCAGCGTGGCCGCATCCGCCCCGATCATCTGCTGGCCCGCGTAGCGCACCGACCCAGCCAGTTCGGCGGCCTCCCCCAGCAGGCCCACGGTCGACAGCGCGGTGACCGACTTGCCCGACCCGGATTCGCCGACCAGCGCCACGGTCTCGCCCCGCGCCACCGCGAAACTGACGCCGCGCACCGCCGGGATCACGCGCCCGTCCTGACGGAAGCTGACGGTCAGGTTTTCGACCTCAAGCACGGTTTCAGGGCGGGTCATTTGAAGGTCTTTCGCGGGTCAAAGGCATCGCGCACGCCCTCGAAGATGAACACCAGCAGCGACAGCATGATCGCGAAGGTGAAGAAGGCGGCAAAGGCCAGCCAGGGCGCTTGCAGGTTCTGCTTGGCCTGCAACGCCAGTTCCCCCAGGCTGGGGGCCGAGGCGGGCAGACCATAGCCCAGATAATCCAGGCTGGCGAGGCTTGCGATGGTGCCGGTCACGACAAAGGGCAGCATGGTCAGCGTCGCCACCATCGCATTGGGCAGGATGTGGCGGAACATGATCACCCGATCGCTGACGCCAAGCGCGCGGGCGGCGCGCACATATTCAAAGTTGCGCGCGCGCAGGAACTCGGCCCGGACGACGCCGACAAGGGCGGGCCAGCCGAACAGGATCGAGACGAAGACCAGCAGCCAGAACGACCGCCCCAGAATGGCAAACAGGATGATGATGACGTAAAGGCTGGGGGTGCTGCCCCAGATTTCCAGCAGGCGCTGGAACGTCAGGTCGACCCGGCCGCCGAAATAGCCCTGCACCGCGCCCGCCGCGATGCCGATCACGCTGGCCACGCTGGTGACGATCAGCGCGAACAGGATCGAGGTGCGGAAGCCATAGATCACCCGCGCCGCGACATCGCGGGCGGTGTCGTCGGTGCCAAGGATATGGTTGCGGTCGGGCGCGGATGGTGCGGTGCCGACATCGTTGATGCTGCGGTAATGCGCGCGGATCGGCGGCCAGATCATCCAGCCGGGCTGGGCGGGCTGGCCCTCGAACGCGCCGGTCCGCGCGACCTCATCCTGCACCGCCTGCGGGTCGTCCAGACAGGTGGTGATGCCGCCGGTCTGGATCAGGCATTGCACCTCGGGGTCGCGATAGCTGGCCTCGGTGCCGAAATCGCCGCCGAAGGTCTGTTCGGAGTAAAAGCGATAGACCGGCATATGCAGATCCCCGCGATAGCTGACCAGGATCGGCTTGTCATTGGCGATCAGCTCGGCAAACAGCGAGGCGACGAGCAACACCGCAAAGATCACCAGCGACACGACGGCGCGGCGATTGGCACGGAAGTTGCGCCAGCGGCGGGCATTCAGGGGTGACAGCCGCATCATCCGGCCCTTTTTTCAAAGTCGATGCGCGGATCGACAAAGACATACATCATGTCGGACAGGATGCCGATCAGCAGGCCCAGCAGGCCGAAGACATAAAGCGTGCCGAAGATCACCGGATAATCACGCGCCACCGCGGCCTCGAAGCCCAGACGGCCCAGACCATCCAGCGAAAAGATCGTCTCGATCAGGATCGACGCGCCGAAGAACACGCCCAGAAACACCGCTGGAAAGCCCGCGATCACGATCAGCATGGCGTTGCGGAACACATGGCCATACAGCACGCGGGCCTCGGTCAGGCCCTTGGCGCGGGCGGTCATCACATATTGCTTGTTGATCTCATCGAGGAAGCTGTTCTTGGTCAGCAGCGTCAGCGTGGCAAAGCTGGCGATGGTTGAGGCGATCACCGGCAGGGTGATGTGCCACAGATAGTCCTTGATCTTGCCAAAGGTCGACAGCGTGTCGAAATCGTCGCTGGTCAGGCCGCGCAGCGGGAAAATCTTCCAATAACTGCCGCCCGCGAACAGCACCATCAACAGCACGGCAAACAGAAAGCCGGGGATCGCATAGCCGATGATGACCGCACCCGATGTCCAGGTGTCAAAGGGCGTGCCGTCGCGCACCGCCTTGCGGATGCCCAGGGGGATCGAGATCAGATAGGCCAGAAGCGTCGACCACAGTCCCAGCGTGATCGAGACCGGCAGCTTTTCCTTGATCAGATCGACCACGCTGATCGACCGGAACCAGGACCGGCCGAAATCGAAGCGCAGGTAATTGCCGATCATCGTGACAAAGCGTTCGACGGGCGGCTTGTCAAAGCCGAACTCTTTTTCCAGTTGGGCGATGAACTCGGGCGGCAGGCCGCGCGCGCCGACATAGCCCGCGCTGTCATTGGCCGCCTGCGCCTGCCCCGGATCAGCGCCACCCGTGATGTTGCGGAAAGCGTCGCCCTCGCCCTCGATCCGGGCGGCGATCTGTTCGATCGGGCCGCCGGGGACGAATTGCGTCAGGGTGAAGTTGATGATCATGATCCCCAGCAAGGTCGGGATGATCAGCAACAGCCGCCGAAGGATATACGCGCCCATTCACCTGCCTGTCGTTTGCCGCCTAACGCAACGCGCCCGCGGCTTTCAGCTTTTCGGCCTTATCGGCGTCAAACCACCAGAAATCAAGTTCGCCGAGGCTATAGGGCGGCAGCGTATCGGGATGGGCGTATTGGTCGTAATAGGCGACGGTATGCTTGGCCTTGAACCATTGCGGCACCCAGAACACCAGCGACCGCAGCGCCCGGTCCAGCGCGCGGGTGGCGGTTTTCACCTGATCGGGGGTGGTTGCGGCCTCGGCCCCGGCGATCAGCCGGTCGATGGCGGGGTTCGCCAGACCCATCTGATTGAACACATCGCCCACGCTGGCCGATCCGAAATATTGCTGAAGATTGGCGCCGGGGATGTAATCCTGACCCAGTTGCGCGTTGATGATGTCGAAATCATGCGCGCGGCGGCGGGTCTCATATTGCGCATCGTCGACGCGGTTGTTGACCGCATCGACGCCCAGGCGGCGCAGGTTTTCGACAAAGGGGTTCAGCACGCGATCAAAGGTCTGGCTGTCGTTCAGGATCTCGATCCGCAAGACCTGACCATCCTTGCGCCGCAGCCCGTCGCTGCCGACCGTCCAACCGGCATCGTCCAGCAGCGCGGCGGCGCGGCGCAGATTGCCGCGATCCAACTGCCCCGCGCCCGAGACAGGCGGCAGCACCGCCGGATCGGTCAGCACGCCGGTCGGCAGATCAGCGGCGACCGGGTCCAGCAAGGCAAGCTCATCTGGGCCGGGGGTGCCGGTGGCGGCCAGATCGCTGTTGTCCCAGAATGACTGGGTGCGCGTGTAAAGGCCGTAAAACAGCGTCTGGTTGGACCATTCAAAGTTGAACATCAGCCCGATCGCCTGGCGCAGGCGAATGTCCTGGAACTGCGGGCGGCGCAGGTTGAACACCCAGGCCTGGCCCGAGGAGATGCGGCCATCGGGCAGTTCGGCCTTGACCACCTGTCCGGCCCGGAACGCTGGAAAATCGTATCGCGTGGCCCAGACCAGGCTGCTGGCCTCGTTGCGGAAGGTATAGGCGCCGGACTTGAAGGCCTCGAACGCCGTGTCGTAATCGGCGAAATATTCGACACGGATGCGGTCGAAATTGTTACGGCCACGGTTGATCGGCAGGTCGGCACCCCAATAATCCGGGTTGCGCTTCCAGACCACGCGTCGGCCCATCTCGGCGCTGTCGAACAGATAGGGGCCAGAGCCGACAAAAGGCTGGTCGGTCGATTGTTCCAGATCGCGGCCCTTGGCGGTGAAGTCCTGGCGCGACATCACCGGCAGGCCACCGACCGACTGGATCAGGTCGCGGCGCGGATAGCCGGGCACAAAGTCGAAACGGATGGTCTGCGGGTCGATCACCTTCGCCCCCGCGACCTGCTGGGCGATCACCGTGCGGAACGACGACAACCCCTTGTCGCGCAGGGTTTCATAGGAAAACAGCACGTCATCGGCGGTCAGCGGGCTGCCATCGGAAAACCGCGCCTCGGGGCGCAAGTGGAAGATCACCCAGTCGCGGCTTTCGGGATATTCAATGGTCTCGCAGATCAGGCAATAGGCGCTGCCGATCTCATCCGCCGTGCCGGTCATCAGGCTTTCCAGCATCACCGAGGACAACGCCGCCGCGCGGCCGCGAATGGTGAACGGGTTGTAGCTGTCAAAGCCGCCCGGCATCCACTGGCTGATCTCGCCGCCCTTGGGGGCG
This sequence comes from Paracoccus zhouxuedongae, assembly GCF_041927815.1. Lineage (NCBI taxonomy): Bacteria > Pseudomonadati > Pseudomonadota > Alphaproteobacteria > Rhodobacterales > Paracoccaceae > Paracoccus > Paracoccus zhouxuedongae. The sequence goes on along the minus strand of NZ_JBHFHM010000002.1, from coordinate 235,297 downwards.
TCGGGGTTGACGTAATCCAGATGGGTGAAATCGGGGCCGTATTTCAATTCGCCCATCGTGGCGATGCCATGCGCGCGGATCACCGTTTCCGCCATCACCGGCGTGGCCGTCATGACCGCCGCAACCGCATAACCCAACAGCCTGCCCATCATCACCCGCATCCCCCCATCGACCACCGGGTCTGTCACCCGACCGTCACAGGCTAGGGCCGCCCCGAACGCCCTTCAAGGCGCGTTCGTGTGATGGGCATGAAAAACGCCGCCCCGGTGAGGGGGCGGCGCAGATCGGTGCGATGGCCCGGCGCTTACTGCTGGGTCGCCAGCCAGGCGATCAGGTTGGCGCGGTCGGCATCGCTGGGCAGACCGGCAAAGGCCATGCGGGTGCCGGGCATGTAGTCCTTGGGGCTGCGCAGGAACTCGAACAGGTTTTCCGGGGTCCAGACGCCGGGCAGGTCAATCGCGGCCTGCGAATAGTTGAAGCCGGCGATCGACGCCTTGTCGCGGTTCACGACGCCGTTCAGATGCGGGCCGGTGCGGTCGGTGCCATCGACCGTGTGGCAGGCGCGGCAGCGCGCCCACAGCTTTTCGCCCGCGGCGGCATCACCGGCGGCCAGCACGGCGGCGACGTCCACCACCTTGGCGACCGGCTCGGCCTCGACCGGCGCGCCAGCGCCGTCGCCGGTGGCGATGACATAGGCCTGGTCGGGGGCCTCACCCTCGGCGTGATGGGCCGGGGAAATGTTGAACAGACCCGAACCCGCCCACAGCAGCAAAAGCAGGAACAAAGCCGATCCCAGCAGCGCGCCAAGCGTCTTGGTGATGGTCATGGTGTTGAACATAGGTGTCTCCTCGGGCGGGGAAGCGGCACGGCGACCGGGCCGATCCGTGGCTGGCGGTCGGGGTTTGACGGCTATCTATCCGCTTCCCCCGCAGAGGATCAAGGTATAGTTAGCGGAATGAACCGCAAAACCCGCCGCAAGCGGCGGCGCAGGCGGGCGACATCGGGACGCAGGGCGACAAGGCCCTGGCCCGCCCCGAACGCCCCGCCAGAAGGAAGGACACCATGGCCACCGAACACCTGTCGCTGGACGATCTGCCCCAAGCCCCGGCCACAGCCGGCGCGGGCCGCATCGCCTTTCAGGGCGAACCCGGCGCCTATGGCCATCAGGCCTGCCGCCTGGCCCGCCCCGATCACGAAATCCTGCCCTGCCGCACCTTCGAGGACGTGATCGAGGCGGTGCGCCGTGGCGAGGCCGAACTGGCGATGCTGCCGGTGGAAAACTCGACCTATGGGCGGGTGGCCGACATCCACCACCTGCTGCCCGAAAGCGGACTGCACATCATCGACGAGGCCTTCGTGCGCGTCCATATCGCGCTGCTGGCGGTGCCCGGCACCCGGCTGGATCAGGTCACCGACGCGATGAGCCATACCGTGCTTCTGGGTCAGTGCCGCAACTTCCTGCGCCAGCACGGCATCCGGTCGATCATCGGGGCCGATACCGCTGGTTCCGCGCGCGAGGTGGCCGAGCGTGGCGAGCCGCATCTGGCGGCGCTGGCCAGCGACATCGCCGGGGAAATCTATGGTCTGGACGTGCTGGCCAACCAGATCGAGGACCGCCAGAACAACACCACCCGCTTTCTGGTGATGTCGCGCCAGCCCGACACCTCGCGCCGGGCCGAGCGGATGATGACCAGCTTTGTGTTCCGGGTGCGCAACATTCCTGCGGCGCTTTACAAGGCGATGGGCGGGTTTGCGACGAATGGCGTGAACATGACCAAGCTGGAAAGCTATATGGTCGACGGCATCTTCACCGCGACCCAGTTCTATGCCGATATCGAGGGCCATCCCGACGACCCCGCCGTCGCCCGCGCGCTGGAGGAACTGCGCTATTTCACCAGTGAGATGAAGGTGCTGGGCGTCTATCCCGCCGACCCGCTGCGGCTGGCGCAGATGGGCTGATCGGACGCGCGCCCAGGCCGTGCGACTGTCGGCCTGCGGCCTAGGCCGCGGGGCTGCGGGCGTAGCGGCGTTCGACCTCATGCGCGAAACTGCGCAGCCCCTCGGCATAGCGGCGGTCCAGCGCGACCTTGCCCAGCCGGGCCGATTGCAGCAGCACGCGCGCCTTGAAGCCGCGCGGGCGGATCTCAAGCTCGCCCATCAGGCGCGACCGGCGCGGCGACAGCGGGATCACCGTGGCGCGCACCGTCAGATCAAAGGATTCGCTGACGCCGGTCAGCGACAGCACTTCGGGCGCGGTGATCTCGGCCAGGGTCAGGCGCAGCTTGCGCCCCTTGCCGCGCCAGCGGAAGCTGACATCCCAGCCCTGCCCGACATCCATCGCCGCCCCCGGCGCGGCGGTGCGGCGCAGGTCGGCGCCCCGGCGCACCGCCGTGCGCTCGAACGCCGGAAAGTCGGTCAGTTGCGCGAACAGGAAACCGGCCGGAACCTCGATATCCTCGCGCGAAGAAAACTTCATGACTCGCCCCCTGGTCGTGCCGTCTGACCCCAAGGGGCTATGGCGATTATTCGCCCCAAGCTCAAGCAAAAATTACCGGGGCGTTGCCGCAAAGCCACTGGGAAACAGCGTTTTTTCAACGCATTAACCCGCCCTGCCCGGTCGAAAACGGCACTTCCGACGATGCCGCAAGATTTAGATGGATTTTGCCCTGTTCACGGCGATATGATTTTTTCAACCAAGGGATGCAGGGGGCAATCGTGATCCTGTCTGGCGTGTGCGCGGCCCACCCGATGCGGGGCCGCAGATGATGGCCCCCCCGGTGCCGCCTGTCCCCGACGGGACGCGGCACGGCCGGCTGCGGCTGCTGGCCACCACCGATCTGCACATGCAGTTGATGTCTTACGATTATTGCGCCGACCTGCCGCTGGCCGATCACGGGCTGGCGCGGCTGGCGACGATGATCCGGCGGCTGCGCATCGGGCCGGGGCTGACGCTGCTGATGGATAACGGCGATTTCCTGCAAGGCAATCCGCTGGGCGATTATCTGGTCGGCGCGGGGCAGACCGGCAGCCTGCATCCGGCGATCGGCGCGATGAACCTGCTGGGCTATGACGCGGCGACGCTGGGCAATCACGATTTCAACTATGGGCTGGATTACCTGCTGACGGTGCTGGGCCAGGCGCGGTTCGCGCATGTCTGTTCCAACCTGTCGCTGGCGCTGCCGCAGGCCGTGCTGCATCGCCACCTGATCCTGCGCCGCGATCTGGCGATGACGGACGGCGGCCGGGCCAGCCTGCGGATCGGGGTGATGGGGCTGCTGCCGCCGCAGACGATGGATTGGGATCGCGCTCATCTGGACGGGGTGGCGACGATCACCGACATCTGCGACACCGCCGCCGAAACGGCGCAGGCGCTGCGCGCGGCGGGGGCGGATCTGGTGATCGCCCTTTGTCACAGCGGCATCGGCCCGATCGCGCCCGCGCCACGGATGGAACATGCCGCGGGCGCGCTGCCTGCCGTTGCCGGGATCGATGCCATGATCGCCGGGCACAGTCATCTGGTGTTCCCCTCGGCCCTTTATCGCGCGGGGGCGCGGATCGACCCGGTGGCGGGCACGGTTCACGGCGTGCCGACCGTGCAGCCCGGCCATGACGGGTCGCATCTGGGGATGATCGACCTTGACCTTGCCTGTGATCCGGGCGGGCACTGGCGGGTCGACAGCCACCGCGCGCGGTCGCTGGCGATCCCGATCGATTGCCCCGCCGACCCCGAGGTGGTGGCCGCCGTCACCCCCGCCCATGACGCGACGCTGGCGCGGCTGCGCGCCCCGGTCGGGCGCACGAACCGGCCGCTGACCACCTATTTCGCCATGGTCGCGCCCGAACCCGCGCTGGGCCTTTTGGCCGAGGCGCACCGCTGGCATATCCGGGCGCTGCTGGCGGAAACCACCTTTGATGGGCTGCCGGTGCTGGCCGCCGTGTCGCCCTTCAAGGCCGGTGGGCGGGGCGGGCCGCGCTATTATACCGATGTCGCCGCCGGGCCGCTGACGCTGCGGTCGCTGGCCGATCTGTACGCCTACCCCAACCGGGTGCAGGCGGTGGCGGTCAGCGGGGCCGAGCTGGAGGAATGGCTGGAACGCTCGGCATCGGCCTTTTGCCGGATCGCGCCGGGCCAGCCGGATCAGCGGCTGCTGGACCCCGACTTCCCCGCCTATGAGTTCGACGTGATCGGCGGCGTCAGCTATGCCTTCGATCTGACCCAGCCCGCGCGCTATGACGCATCCGGGCGGCTGGTCAATGGCAGCGCGCGGCGCCTGCGCGATCTGGCCCATGATGGCCGGCCGGTCAGCCCCGAAGATCGCTTTGTGATCGCCACATCGGATTTCCGCGCCGCCACCCGCGGCTTTGCCCGCGACCGCCATGTGATCGACCGCCCCGCCCCCGCGCATGACGTGCTGCGCCATTACGTCCAGGCCCAGGACAGCCTGTCGCCTGCCGCACCCGACTGGCGCATCCTGCCGGTGCCGGGCGCCAGCGTCGTCTTTGACACCGGACCCGCCGCGCTGGATCATCTGGATCACGCCCGCCGTCACGGGCTGGAACCGACCGGACCCGCGCCCGGCGGCTTTACCCGCTTCCGCCTGATGCTGGACGCCGCGCGTTAGAAGGTTCGGCAGGGGCTTGCCCTGCCCCGCACCCTGCCCTATATCGGGCCACGAGAGGTTGGCGCGGGCAAGCGCCTCGCCAACCCGGTCAGGACCGGAAGGTAGCAGCCGTAACGAGACCCGCTTGGGTCGCTGTCCAGCCTCTCACCCTTCCCCCGCACCGCATCGCCATCTGGACGCCGCGCCTTGCGCGCGACAGATTGGGGCGTGAACGGGGGATGACATCATGCAGGATCTGGCCAAGGACATCTGGTTTCCAACCGATCGGGTGCTGATCGGCGGGCGGTGGCAGGCACCGCTGGGCGGCGAGACGCTGGCGCTGATCGACCCCTCGACCGGCGCGGGGCTGTGCGCCATCGCGCGCGGCACCGGCCCGGATATCGACGCCGCCGTCGCCGCCGCGCAGGCCGCGCGGGCGGGCGACTGGGGGCGGCTCAGCGCCACCGAACGCGGGCGGCTGATGCAACGCATGTCCGCCCTGGTCGAAACCCGCACCGAAGCCCTGGCCCGGATCGAGGCGCGCGACGTCGGCAAGCCGCTGTCGCAGGCCCGCGCCGACGCCCGCGCCCTTGCCCGCTATTTCGAGTTCTACGCCGGGGCCGCCGACAAGATCATGGGCGAGACCATCCCCTATCTGGATGGCTATACGGTCTGGACCCTGCGCGAGCCGCATGGCGTCACCGGCCATATCGTGCCCTGGAACTATCCGATGCAGATTCTGGGCAGGTCGGTCGCGGCCGCCCTGGCGATGGGAAACGCCTGCGTCATCAAACCGGCCGAGGAGGCCTGCCTGACCGCGCTTGCCTTGGGCGCGCTGGCCATCGAGGCGGGCTTTCCCCCCGGCGCGGTCAATATCGTGCCTGGCCTGGGGGCCGAGGCCGGGGCGGCGCTGGCCAGTCATCCCGGCATTCAGCACCTGTCCTTTACCGGATCGGTCGCCACCGGCGCGCGGGTGCAGGCGGCTGCGGCCGCGCAGGCGGTGCCGGTCACGCTGGAACTGGGCGGCAAGTCGCCGCAACTGGTCTTTGCCGATGCCGATCTGGACCGCGCGCTGCCGTTCCTGCTGAACGCCGCCGTCCAGAATGCCGGGCAGACCTGTTCCTGCGGCGCGCGCATCCTGGTGCAGCGCCCCCGGTTCGATGAGGTCGCCACCCGGCTGGGCGCGCGCTTTGATGCGCTGCGGGTCGGCCCGGCGCTGGCCGATGCCGATCTGGGGCCGCTGATCTCGGCCCGCCAACAGGCGATCGTGCAGGATTTCGCACAATCGGCGCAGAGCCTGACGTTGGCGGGCGAAGGCCGGGTGCTGGACGATGCCCCGGCGGGTGGCTTTTACGTCACGCCGCGCCTTTACACCGGGGCCAGTCCCGATCACCGGCTGGCGCAGGCCGAAATCTTTGGCCCGCTGATCGTCATCCTGCCCTTTGACGACGAGGTCGAGGCAATGGCGATTGCCAATGGCACCGATTACGGGCTGGTGGCCGGGGTCTGGACCGCCGATCTGGGCCGCGCCCTGCGGCTGTCGCGCGGCCTGCGCGCGGGTCAGGTGTTTCTGAACAACTATGGCGCGGGCGGCGGGGTGGAACTGCCCTTTGGCGGTGTCGGCAAGTCCGGCCATGGACGCGAAAAGGGGTTCGAGGCGCTGTATGGCTTTTCCACGCTCAAGACCGTCGCGGCCTGGCACGGTCCGGTTGCCGCCAGCGCGCCAAGCGCCTAGATTGGCGGCAGTCACGAAAGGGCCGGCATGACCAGCGACACCACCGACAGCAACTATCAGGTTCTGGCGCGCAAATACCGGCCCGAGACCTTTGCCGATCTGGTCGGCCAGGACGCGATGGTGCGGACGCTGAAAAACGCCTTTGCCGCCGACCGTATCGCCCATGCCTTCATCCTGACCGGCATTCGCGGCACCGGCAAGACGACCACCGCGCGCATCATCGCCAAGGGGCTGAACTGCACCGGCGCGGACGGCACGGGCGGGCCGACGACGGAACCCTGCGGCGTGTGCGATTCCTGTCGCGCCATTGCCGAGGGCCGCCATGTCGACGTGCTGGAGATGGACGCCGCCAGCCGAACCGGCGTGGGCGACATCCGCGAAATCATTGATTCCGTTCACTATCGGGCCGCCAGCGCGCGCTACAAGGTCTATATTATCGACGAAGTTCACATGCTGTCGACCAGCGCCTTCAATGCGCTGCTGAAAACGCTTGAGGAACCGCCCGCGCATGTGAAGTTCATCTTCGCCACGACCGAGATCCGCAAGGTGCCGGTCACCGTTCTGTCGCGCTGCCAGCGGTTCGATCTGAAGCGGATCGAGCCTGAGGTGATGATCGCCCTGATGCGGCGCATCGCCGGGGCCGAGGGCGCGGCGATCAGCGATGACGCGCTGGCGCTGATCGCACGGGCCGCCGAAGGTTCGGCACGCGACGCGACCAGCCTTCTGGATCAGGCGATTGCCCATGGCGCGGGCGAAACCACCGCCACCCAGGTGCGCGCCATGTTGGGGCTGGCCGACCGGGGCCGGGGTCTTGACCTGTTCGACATGATCCTGCGCGGGCAGGCGGCCGAGGCCCTGTCGGAACTGGGCGCACAATATGCCGATGGCGCCGATCCGATGGCGGTGCTGCGCGATTTGGCCGAGATCACCCATTGGGTCAGCGTGCTGAAGGTCAGCCCCGAGGCGGGCGACGACATCACCCTGTCGCCCGATGAGCGCGCGCGGGGTGTGGCGCTGGCCGCGGCTGTGCCGATCCGGGTGCTGACGCGGATGTGGCAGATGCTGCTGAAAGCCATCGAGGAGGTCAGCCTGGCCCCCAATGCGATGATGGCGGCTGAAATGGCGCTGATCCGGCTGACCCATGTCGCCGATCTGCCCGACCCCGAGCCGCTGATCCGCCGCCTGCAACAGATCCAGTCCGAGGGTGGCCCCGCCCCCCGTGCTGCCCCCGCTGGCGGTGGTGGCGGCGCGCGCGCCATGGCCCAGCCGCAAGCCGCGCCCACAGCCGCCCCGCGCGCGATCCGCGCCCCACAAGGCGGCGGCGCGACCGCCCTGGCCACCCAGCCCGCCGGGGATGCGCTGGCGCTGACCCATTACGCGCGCTTTGCCGATGTCGTGGCGCTGCTGGGCCGGATGAAGGAATTGCGGCTGTTGCTGGACGTCGAAACCTATGTCCGGCTGGTGCGCTACAGCCCCGGCCGGATCGAGTTCGAGCCGGCCCCTGGCGCGCCCGACAGCCTGGCCGGTAGCCTGCGCGACACGCTGCAACGGCTGACGCGCGCGCCCTGGGGGGTGTCGGTGGTGGCGCAGGGCGGCGCACCGACCCTGGCCGAGGAAGCCGCTGCCGAGCGCGAGGCTGCGCGCGAGGAGGCCATGCAGGACGACCGCATCCGCGCGATTTTCGAGGCCTTCCCGCAGGCGCGCATCCACCAGATCCACCTGCCCGAACCCGATGAGCCTGTGCAGACCCCCGCCCCCGACAGCGCCGAAACCGCGCCCGAGGCCTGGGATCCGTTTGAAGACGATACCGACGACTGACACCGCAAAGGAGACCCGATGTTCAAGGGACTGGGCGCCATGGGCGACATGGCCAAGATGATGAAGGCCGCCAAGGACATGCAGGCCAAGATGACCAAGCTGCAAGAGGATCTTGACGCGACCATCGTCCAGGGCGAGGCCGGCGCGGGCCTGATCCGCGCCGAGGCCACCGCCAAGGGCGAGCTGGTCAGCCTGAAGATCGACCCCTCGATCTTTCAGGCCGAGGACAAGGAGGTTGTCGAAGACCTGATCCTGGCCGCGATCAAGGATGTGCAGCGCCGCGCCGCCGAACATACCGCGCGCGAAATGGGCCGCATCCAGACCGAATTGGGCCTGCCCGCCGACATGAAACTGCCGATCTGACCGGGCATGACGCGCGAGGCCGACGATATAGAGGCGCTGATCGGGCTGATGGCCCGGCTGCCCGGCCTTGGCCCGCGATCGGCCCGGCGCGCGGTCCTGCATCTGATCGCCCGGCGCGGCGCGCTGATGGCACCCTTGGGTGCGGCGATCAGCGATGTCGCCGGGCGCATCCACGACTGCCCCACCTGTGGCAACCTGACGCTGGATGCGACCTGCGCCATCTGCGCCGACCCGCGCCGCGCCACCGGCGAGATCTGCGTGGTCGAGGATGTGGGCGATCTGTGGGCGATGGAGCGCGGCCAAGCCTTTCGCGGCCGCTATCACGTTCTGGGCGGGCTGCTGTCGGCGCTGGACGCCATCGGTCCCGAGGATCTGGGCATCCCGCGCCTGATCGCCCGGCTGCGCGACGAGGCCGTGACCGAGGTAATCCTGGCGCTGAACGCCACTGTCGAGGGCCAGACCACCGCGCATTACATCGCCGATGCGCTGTCGGGCAGCGGCATCCGCATCACCATGCTGGCCCAGGGCGTGCCGATCGGCGGCGAGCTGGACTATCTGGATGACGGCACGATCCAGGCCGCGCTGCGGGCGCGCAAGGCGGTGACTTAGGGCATCTGAGGGGCTTTGCCCCTCGAGGCCATTGGCCCCTCAGCCCAGAATACTACGTCCAAGAAGAAAGGGCGGTCGGTGCCGCCCGGCGTCAGCCCATGCGTTCGCTGGCATAGCCGCCGGGGCTGGCGGGGAAGACCACGGTGCGATTGCCGTTCAGGAAGGTGCGACGGTGGATATGGGCGTGGATGGCGCGCGCCAGCACCTGCGCCTCGACGTCGCGGCCCAGGCTGACGTAATCGTCGGGCGACTGGGCATGGGTGATGCGGACCGTATCCTGTTCGATGATCGGGCCTTCATCCAGATCGGCGGTCACATAATGCGCCGTCGCCCCGATCAGCTTCACCCCGCGTTCATAGGCCTGCTTGTAGGGGTTCGCGCCCTTGAAGCTGGGCAGGAAGGAATGGTGGATGTTGATGATCCGCCCCGAATACTTCGCGCACATCTGATCGGAGAGGATCTGCATATAGCGCGCCAGCACAACCAGATCGGCGCCGGAGTCCTCGATCACAGCCATCAGCCGCGCCTCGGCCTCGGGCTTGTTGGCGGCTGTCACCTTGATGTGGTGAAAGGGGATGTCGTGGTTCACCACCACCTTCTGATAGGTCAGATGGTTCGACACGACGCCCACGATGTCGATCGGCAGCGCCCCGATGCGCCAGCGATACAGCAAGTCATTCAGGCAATGGCCGAAGTTCGACACCATCAGCAGAACCTTCATCCGCTCGGAGGCGTCGGCCATGTGCCAATCCATGCCAAAGCCCTGCGCCACCGGTTCAAAGGCCGCACGCAACGCCGCCAGCCCCGCCCCCGTTTCCGACACGAACGACACGCGCATGAAGAACCGGCCGGTCTGCACATCGTCATATTGATGCGCATCGGTGATGTTGCAGCCGTTGTCGGCCAGCACATTGGCAATCGCCGCGACAATCCCGCGACGCGAGTTGCAGGCAACGGTCAGAACAAAGGCGGTCATTCGGTCCCCCGGTTTTGCTGCTGTCAGATTGCCCAAGCCGGGCCGCGATCATTGCCCGAAGGCGACGGGCGGGCGCGCGAAGGCGACCTCAGATCTGCTTTTCGGGAATATGCACGACCAGCCCGTCCAGGCTGTCGTTGACCTTGATCTGGCAGGTCAGACGCGACCGCGCCGGATCGGGCTGCCAGGCGAAATCCAGCATGTCCTCTTCCATGGAATCCTTCGGCGGCACGCGGTCAAGCCAGGCCGGATCGACATAGACATGGCAGGTGGAGCAGGCGCAGGCGCCGCCGCAATCGGCGTCGATCCCCGGCACGCCGTTGTCGCGCGCGCCCTCCATCACGGTCATGCCGGGCTTGACCTCGACCTCGTGACGGGTGCCGTTATGTTCGACATAGGTGATGCGGGCCATGCGTTGCTCCTTGAAACGACCTTGGGGCGATGTAGGGCATCGGCCCCGCGTTGAAAAGGGCACGACAAAGGTCGCGCCCTGTTCTTTCTTGCCCAAATACGCCTGGGGCGCGGGGGGGCGCGGAGGGCAGCGCCCCCCGCCCTTGACCCTTACTCGACCGGCAGCGCGACAAAGCGCGGCTCACCCGCGCGGCGCACCAGCACCAGCAGCGACTTGCGCCCGGCCTCTTTCGCCTCGGTGATGCGGGCCTGAAGATCGGCCATGCTGGTCACCGGCTGCTGGCCCGCCTCGGTGATGACATCGCCCGCACGGATGCCCTTTTCAAAGGCCGCGCCGGTTTCATCGGCGCCATGCACGACCAGCCCCCTGGCGTCGCTGGGCAGGCTCAGTTCGGCCGCGCTTTCAGGCGTCAGCGGCGCCAGCGTCATGCCCAGAACCTGACCTTCATCGGCGGCGGGCGGGGTCGCGGGGGTGGCGCCTGTCTCACCGGCTTCGGCCAGCTCGCGCCGACCCAGGGTGATCTTCAGGTTCTGGGTCTTGCCGTCACGCAGCACGATCACATCGACTGCCTGCCCCACCGGCGCATCGGCCACGCGCCGCACCAGATCGCGGCTGCTGGACACATCGCCGCCCGCGAAGGACACGATCACATCGCCCGACCGCATCCCGGCCTCGGCCGCCGGACCTTGCGGCACGTCGCTGACCATGGCGCCGCGCGGCTGCTCCATCCCCAGAGCATCGGCCATGTCGGGCGTCACGTCCTGAATCTTGACACCCAGCCAGCCGCGCCGGGTCTCGCCAAAGTCGCGCAACTGGGTCACGACCTTCTGCACCACGTTCGACGCCATCGAGAAGCCGATCCCGATCGAGCCGCCGTTGGGCGACAGGATCGCGGTGTTCACGCCCACGACCTCGCCGTTCATGTTGAACAGAGGACCGCCCGAATTGCCCCGGTTGATCGCCGCATCGGTTTGCAGATAGTCGTCGTAAGTGCCCGACAATTCACGGTTGCGGGCCGATACGATGCCCGAACTGGCCGAAAAACCCTGGCCCAGCGGGTTGCCCATCGCCAGCACCCAGTCACCCACCCGCATCAGATCGGAATTGCCAAAGGGCACAAAGGCCAGCGGCGTCGGGCTTTCCACCTTCAGAACGGCAATATCGGTGGTGGGGTCGGTGCCGACCAGCTTGGCTGGCAGCTTATTGCCACCAAAAAACTCGATCTCGATCTCGTCGGCGCCCTCGATGACGTGGTTGTTCGTCACGATGAAGCCATCCTCGGAAATGACGAAGCCCGAGCCAAGCGCCTGGCTTTCCTGGGTCGGTCCCTGCCCCGGCTGACCGGGTTGGCCCGGCTGCCCCGGCATGCCGGGCATTCCGAAATCGCGGAACAGATCCGAAAACGGCGAGCCTTCGGGGAAGATGCCGCGCGGCCCGGCCGGAACCGACACCTTGGTCGAGGTGGTGATGTTCACCACCGCCGGGCTGACCTGCTGGACCAGATCGGCAAAGGATTCAGGCGCGCCCCGCGCCTCGGCAACGCTGGGCATCACGGTCATGGACGCGGCGGGCAGCCCCAGCGACAGGGCCGCGACCAGCGCGGTGGTCAGACCGAAACGGGCACGATCGGTCACGCGGTTCAGAACGGGGATAAAGGGCAGACGCATGGGCAACTCCGGCATTACAGGCCCCGGCGCGGACACGGCGTCACAGCGATGCGGGGCGGTTCATGTCTTCACCTAGGTTCGCCGGGTTTCAAATGAAAGACAATCGCGTGGCGTCACGTTGATGTGACGCCCGCCCTTCTTTCTTGTCCAAATACGCCGGGGGGTGAGGAGGATCAGGAAACGGTCCGGGGGACCGTGTCCCCGACGAACGCCCGAGGCCCTGGCCGAGGGCAGGGCAGCGCCCCCGCGCGACACTGCCAAACGACAACGCCCCACCACAGGGGCGGGGCGTTGCCAAAGCCTTGATCGGCCGCTTACGGCTGGGTCAGCGGCACATCCGTCGTGACATTTTCGGCGCGCGGCAGGCTGGGTTCCAGCGCCGAGGCCGGCAGCTCGGCCGCAGGCGGCGTCACCGCGCTGTCCTGCTGCTCCTCACCCATCGGCGACTCGCTCACCGCAGGCGGCGGCGTCAGCACCGGAGAGGGCAGCGCCTGCCCGCCGGTATAGTCGCGCAGATAGTCGAAGAACACGCTGTCGGGCTGCATCACGATCGAGGTATCCCCCGCCTTCATCGCCCGCTCATACGAGGTCAGCGACCGGGTAAAGGCGAAGAACTCGGGGTCGCGGCCAAAGGCCTGGGCATAGATCGCGTTGCGGCTGGCGTCGGCCTCACCGCGCACGATCTCGGCCTTCTTGCGCGCCTCGGAGGTCAGCTCAACCACCGTCCGATCGGCGGCGGCGCGCACGCGTTGCGCGGCCTCGCCCCCGCGCGCCACCTCATCGGCGGCCTCGCGTTCGCGTTCAGCCCGCATCCGCGCATAGGTCGCGGCCAGGTTCTGTTCGGGCAGATCGGTGCGGGTCAGACGCACGTCGATGACATCCACCCCCAGGCTGGCGGCGCGTTCGCGGGCCAGATCGCGGATGCGGTTCATCAAGGGCGTGCGGTCCTCGGACAGCACCGTGGTCGAGGGCACAGAACCCAGCACCGCCCGGATCGCATCGTTCAGGATGCCATCCAGACGCGACCGCGCGGTTTCCTCGCCGCCGACACCGGTGGCTTCGCGGAAATCGACGATATTGGTGATCCGCCAGCGTGCGAAGGCATCGACCACCAGACGGCGGTCGTCCAGCGGCGTCACCTCGATCGGCTGGGTCGGCAGCGCCAGGATGCGGTCGTCATATTTCACGACCTCCTGGATGAAGGGGATCTTGAAGCCCAGACCGGGGTCTTCCTTGACCTGCCTCACCTGACCGAATTGCAGCACCAGCGCCTTTTCGCGTTCGTCCACGGTGAACACCGCCGACATTGCCAAGGCGCCCAGCACGAACAGGCCGGGGATCAAAAGTTGTGCGGCACGGGCCATCAGTTCCCCCCTTCGCTGGTGGTGGCGCCGCCACGGCGCAGTTGATCCAGCGGCAGATAAGGCACGACCCCGCCGCCTTGACCGCCCTGGCCGCCTGACACGCCATCCAGGATGACCTTGTCCACATCGCCCAGAACTTTTTCCATCGTTTCCAGATACATGCGGCGGCGCGTGACTTCGGGCGCCTTGATGTATTCGTCATAGACGGCGTTGAAGCGGCTGGCCTCACCCTGGGCGTTGTTCACCACTTCGGCGCGATAGCCCTCGGCGTTCTCGACCAGTTGCGCGGCTTCACCCCGCGCGCCCGCCAGCACCCGGTTGGCATAGGCGTCGGCCTCTTTCTCAAGCCGGTCGCGTTCCTGCTGTGCGGCCTGAACCTCGCGGAAACTGTCGATGACCTCGCGCGGCGGGTCGGCGCGGTTGAAGTTGACGCGCACGATGTTGATGCCCGCGTCATAGCTGTCCAGCGTCGCCTGGACCGCATTGCGCAGATCGCCGGCGATCAGGCCACGGTCGCGGTTCAGGATCGGGGCCAGTTCCGACCGCGCGATGATATCGCGCATGGCCGATTCCGACACCGCGCGGATCGTGTCCTGCGGGTCGGCGATGTTGAACAGGAACTTCGACGGATCGGTGATGTTCCAGACCACCTGGAACTCGACATCGACGATGTTCTGGTCGCCGGTCAGCATCAGGCCGCTGTCCATCGTGCCGCCCTTGCCGGTGCCGATCTCGATCGACCGTTCGGTCGAGACCGGGATCACCTCGCGCGTGACGACCGGCCAGGGCGCGAAGTTCAGGCCCGGCTCGCCCACGCCGACGAAGCGGCCGAACATCAGCTCGACGCTGCGTTCCTCAAGTTTGACCTGGTAAAAGCTGGCGAAGGCCCACAGCACGGCGGCGCCGAGCGCGGCCAGACCGATGGCGCCGCGGCTGAGCATCGGGCCTTGCGGCAGACGCGGGCCATTGCCGCCCGAACCGCCATTGCCACCCTGCCCCGGACGCCCCTTGCCGCCCATCAGCACGCGCAACTGATCCTGACCGCGCCGCATCATCTCCTCGATTTCGGGCGGGATCGGACGTTCACCGGGGCGGCGCGGGCCGCCCGAGGGGTCGCGGTCGGGGTCTCGGTTCGGGTCTCGGGGGTCATTGGGCCGGTCGCGGTCATCGCCGCGATTGCCGCCTCCGCCGCCCCAGGGGCCTTTGGTCATCCGTCTTCCTTTCGGTCAGTCTTCCTCGGTGCAGATCGCAGCCGGGCCGCATCTTGCCACTTGGGCAGGGGGCGGCCCGAAATCAAGTCAAGGGCCTAGCCAAGGCCGGGGTATTCGCGCGTCATCTGGCGCATCGTCACCAATTCCTCGGCCAGGGTGGGGTGCACGGCCATGGTGGCGTCGAAATCGGCCTTGGTCGCGCCCATGGTGATCGCCACGGCGGCCATCTGGATGATCTCGCCCGCCTCGGGGGCGAAGATGTGGCAGCCCAGCACCCGATCGGTCGCGACATCGACCACCAGCTTCAGGCGGGCGCGGGCCTCGGAGCCGGCAAAGGCGCTGCGCATCGGGCGGAAGGCGGTGGCGAAGATCCGGGTGTTGCCGCGCGCCACAGCCTCGGCCTCGGTCATGCCGATGGTGGCCAGCTCAAACGGCCGGGTAAAGACGGCGCTGGCGATCAGGCTGTGATCGACCTTGCGCGGGGTCGCGGCAAAGATCGTGTCGGCAAAGGCGTGCCCCTCGCGGATGGCGACGGGCGTCAGGTTCGCGCGGTCGGTCACATCACCCACCGCAAAGATCGAGGGAACCGCCGTCTGCGACCATTCATCGACGATGATCTGCCCGCGCGCGCCCAGCTTGACGCCGGTGTTTTCCAGCCCCAGATCGGCGGTGTTCGGCACCCGTCCGGTGGCGAACAGCACCGCGTCAAAGACCTGCGTGCTGCCGTTGTCGAAGATCACCCGCAGCCCTTCTGCCGTGCGCTCGATCGCCGCCAGATCCAGCCGCACCCGCAGATCGACGCCTTCCGCCACCAGCTGATCGGCGGCGGCATCGGCCATCTCCGCATCAAAGCCGCGCAGGATTTGCGTGCCGCGATAGGCCTGCACTACCTTGCTTCCCAGACCGGCAAAGACCCCGGCAAACTCGCAGGCGATATAGCCGCCGCCGACGATCAGCAGCCGGTCGGGCAGCCGTTCCATGCCGAACACATCGTCCGAGACCATCGCCAAATCCGCCCCCGGCAGCACCGGGCGAACCGGCCGCCCGCCGGTGGCGATCAGGATGTGCTTGGCGGTGATCGTTTCGTCGTTCACCTGTACCGTGTGATGGTCGACCAGCCGGGCGCGGCCGTCGATCACCCGCACCCCGGCCCCGGTCTGACCGGCACGATAGACGCCCTCAAGCCGGGTCAGTTCCGCATCCAGACGGGCGCGGAAGGCGGGCCAGTCAAAGGCCCCGGAGCTGGCATCGGCCCAAGCGTAGCCGCGCGATTGTTCGGCCCCGGCGCGCGCGCTGGCGGCGAACACCATCAGCTTTTTCGGCACGCAGCCGCGAATGACGCAGGTGCCGCCCATCCGGCTTTCCTCGGCCAGGGCCACGCGCGCCCCGTGCCCGGCGGCGATCCGCGCCGCCCGCACCCCGCCCGAGCCGCCGCCGATGACGAACAGATCGACGTCAAAGCTCATGCCAGAACCTCGCGCGTGGAGCCATCGGCGGACCCCAGAATG
This sequence comes from Paracoccus zhouxuedongae, assembly GCF_041927815.1. Lineage (NCBI taxonomy): Bacteria > Pseudomonadati > Pseudomonadota > Alphaproteobacteria > Rhodobacterales > Paracoccaceae > Paracoccus > Paracoccus zhouxuedongae. The sequence continues at coordinate 219,033 of NZ_JBHFHM010000002.1, read as the reverse complement.
GCGCGGCTGGCGATGTTCAGGAACAGGCCGGTTTCCACCACACCCGCCACCGCCAGAAGCCGGTCGGACAAAGCCTGCGCATCGCTGATCGCGCCCAGATGCAGGTCCAGGATCAGGTTCCCCTCATCCGTGCGGATCGGCGCGTCGGCCCCGCGCAGCACCACGTCGCGCCCCTCATATCCCAGCTCATCCAACGCCTTGCGCACCAGCCGCGCGCTGCTTTCCCAGCCAAAGGGGATCACCTCGACCGGCAGCGGAAAGGCCCCCAGCCGCGCGACATGCTTGCTGTCATCGGCAATCACGATCATCCGGTCGGATGCCGTCGCCACGATCTTTTCATGCAAAAGCGCCGCGCCGCCGCCCTTGATCAGTTGCAGGCGGTCGTCCAGCTCATCCGCGCCGTCGATGGTCAGGTCCAGCCGCCCCGCCGCATCCAGCGTCACCGTCTGGATACCGACCGCCGCCGCCAGTTCCGCCGTCCGGCGCGAGGTCGGCACGGCCGTCAGCCGCAGCCCCTCGGCCTTGACCCGCTCACCCAGGGCCGCAACCAGAAAGGCCGCCGTCGATCCGGTGCCCAGACCCAGCTTCATGCCGTCGCGCACCTCGCCCAAAGCGGCGCGGGCAGCGGCATCCTTGGCGCGGTCGGCGGGCGAAAGCGGGCTGGCACTCATGGCGGGTCTCCTGTTGGTTTGGGACGTTATAGGCAGGCTTGCCGCGAATGGGTAGCCGCCGGATGGTCGCGGGCGCGACAATCCCCGTCGTTTTCGCATGGCCGTCCGCGCCCGACTGCGCCATCATGCCGCAAATCCAACGGAGGCCGCATGTTCCTGTCCACCTTCGACATCTTCAAGATCGGCGTCGGCCCGTCCTCGTCGCATACGATGGGGCCGATGGTTGCGGGCGGGCGGTTTCTGGACCGGCTGCGGGCGTCGTCCTTTCATCCGCGCGGGCTGCGCGCCGGGCTTTACGGATCGCTGGCCTTCACCGGCAAGGGCCACGCGACCGACCGCGCCACGATCCTGGGGCTGGCAGGCTTCCTGCCCGAAAGCTATGACGCTGCCGAGGCCGAGGCCGCCCTGGCCGCCAACCGCGACAGCAAGACCCTGACCCCGCCCGGCCTGGGCGAGCTGGCCTTTGATCCCGATGCCGATCTGGTGTTCCACTATGATGCGCCGCTGCCCGGCCATGCCAATGGCATGGTGCTGATGGCCTTGGACGGTCAGGGCGACGTGATCGCGCAGGAGACCTATTATTCCATCGGTGGCGGTTTTGTGGTCACCGGCGACGAGCTGGCCGAGGCCGCGACAGACCGCAAGGCAGCCACAACGCCCGTGCCCTATCCCTTTGACAGCGCAGCGCAAATGCTGTGGATGGCGCGTGACAGCGGCAAGACCATCGCGCAGATGAAGCGCGCCAATGAACGCATCTGGCGAAGTGATGCGCAGATCGACACCGGGCTGGCGCGGATCTGGGCGGTGATGACCGACACGATCGATCGCGGCCTGTCGCGCGATGGCATCCTGCCCGGCGGGCTGAACATCCGCCGCCGCGCCCGCGCCATCCATGAGGCGCTGGTCGCCGAACGCGGCATGAACCTGAACGCGCCGCATACGATCAACGACTGGATGTCGACCTATGCCATGGCGGTGAATGAGGAAAACGCCGCCGGTGGCCAGGTCGTCACTGCCCCCACCAATGGCGCGGCGGGCGTGGTGCCGGCCGTCATCCGCTATTGGCTGGATCATGTGCCCGGCGCCAGCCGCGCGGGCATTGGCGATTTCCTGCTGACGGCGGCGGCCATCGGCGGCATCATCAAGCACAACGCCAGCATCTCGGGCGCGGAATGCGGCTGCCAGGCCGAGGTCGGATCGGCCGCTGCGATGGCTGCGGCGGGCCTGTGCGCGGTGTTGGGCGGCACCCCCGAGCAAATCGAAAACGCCGCGGAAATCGCGCTGGAACATCACCTTGGCATGACCTGCGATCCGGTCAAGGGGCTGGTGCAGGTGCCTTGCATCGAACGAAACGGCCTGGGCGCGATCAAGGCGGTCAGCGCCGCCAGCCTGGCGCTGCGCGGCGACGGCCAGCATTTCGTGCCGTTGGATGCGGCCATCGAAACCATGCGGCAAACGGGCCGCGACATGCACGAAAAATACAAGGAGACGAGCCTGGGCGGGCTTGCCGTAAACGTGCCGAATTGCTAGCGCAGACGGATCATTCCTGGAGACGCCGATGCGCCTGACCCTTGCCCTGATGCTGTCCGCGCCCTTCGCGCTGGCCGCCTGCACCGATCCCTTCGCCAGCCTGCGCACCGCGCCCGACCCAGCGGCCGAAGCCGCGCCCGCCCAGCCCGCGCCTGTCGGACCGCCGGCGGTGTCGCCGCTGGAACAGCCGATCGAGGTCGCCGTGGGTGAGCAACTGGCCACCGTCGACGGCGTGACCAACCGCAGCCATGGCTTCAAGGCGCAAGGCGCGGGCTGGACCGCCCATGCGGCAGGCAACAGCACGGTGTTCACCAATGGCGGGTCCAAGCCGCGTTCGGTGCGGGTGCGCAAACTGGCCTTCGCGGGCGGCGTCGAATATATCGGCGTTGTCAGCGACCGGCCCTATGCGCTGCGTGTGACCAATGTCGCGTGCAGCGACGGCGCGGGCAGCCATGCCTTTACCGCGCGGATGACGGTGCAGGGCCGCAGCCTGAACGGCTGTGCCGATGCCACGACCGAGAACCCGCCCAAGGCCCCCGCCGCGCCCGGCGTGACCGCCAAGCCAGCCGCCCCGGCCAAGCCGAAACCGGCCACGCCCGCGCCTGCGACGCCTGCGCCCGCCACCCCGGCGCCTGCCACGCCCGCGCCGGCAACCCCGGCACCGGCGACGCCTGCCCCCTCGACCCCGGCACCCGAGACTCCGGCGCCCACCACCCCGGCCCCGGCGACCCCGGCACCCACTACGCCGGCGCCCGCAACCCCGGCGCCCTCAACCCCGGCCCCCACAACGCCGGCACCGACCGGCCCGGTGGTGATCCCGCCGCCGCCCTTCGTGCTGCCGCCGCTGGGCAATCCGCCCAGCATGAACTGATGCAGATGGGGCGGTGATCGCTGATGAACGCCGCCCCAATTGCCAGCTTGCGCCAACCAGATCGCGTCAGTGCGGGGATGGGGCTGATGGTGCTGTTCTGCATCATCGCGCCGCTGATCGATGTCGCTGCGAAGCTGGCCGCACAGACGGTGCCGGTGGGCACAGTCACGCTGGCCCGCTTTGTCGTGCAGGCGCTGCTGATCGCGCCTTTGGTCTGGGCGCTGCACCTGCCGATGGCGATCCCGCGCGCGGCGCTGGGCCTGTCGGTTGCCTGCGCGGTGCTGTCGATCGTCTCGACGCTCAGCTTTGTCGGCGCGGTCAAGGTGATGCCGATTGCCGACGCCCTTGCCATCGCCTTTGTCGAGCCGTTCATCATCCTGCTGATTGGCTGGGCGGTCCTGAAGGAACAGGTCGGCCCGCGCCGCCTGGCCGCCGCCGGGATCGGCTTTGCCGGGGCACTGCTGGTCATCCAGCCCTCGTTCGCGCGGTTCGGGCTGACGGCGGTGCTGCCGCTGATCACCGCCGCCTCATTCGCGCTTTACATGTTGGTCACGCGGCATCTGACGCGGTTCGTGCATCCGGTGCCGATGCAGATGCAGACGGCGCTGATCGCGGTGCCGCTGACGCTGGCGGTGCTGGGCGTCGGCGGCGCGCTGAACGTCCCGGCGCTGACCCTGCACGCGCCGCAGGGCATCGACTGGATCTGGTGCGCAGGCGTCGGGATCTTCGCCACCGCCAGCCATGTCGCGATGGCCTATGCGCTGCGCTTTGCGCCCTCGGCCACGCTGGCCCCGCTGCACCATCTTGAGATTGTGACCGCCACCGCCTTCGGCTGGCTGGTGTTTGGCGATTTCCCCGCGGGCACAGTGTGGGCCGGGATCGCGGTGATCGTCGGATCGGGGCTTTACGTCATCTGGCGCGAAGGCCAAGCCCGTCCAGCGCCACCGCCAGCATAGCTTTCGGCAAGATCACCAGCACATCGCCGGTCATCGACAAGGCCACCGGCCCGACCGCCCGGTTCGACGTGCCGACCCGCCCCGAGGGCGTCATCTCGATCCCGTCGATGGGCCAGTTCAGCCCCACCGACCGCCCCCGCACCACGCCCATCGGCCAGAGCGAGACCCGCGTATCTTTTGGCACCGCCAGTGCCAATTCCTTCGGTGCGCGAAAGATCAGATCCTCGCCGCCGATCAGCACAACGGGGCGCGGGTCGTGGCACAGGACGGTCAGCGCCGCCAAAGCGTGATCCATGCGCGGCCCGGTAAAGCCCACCGCCAGCACGAAGGGCGCGTCAATCCGGCGCAGACATTTGGCGAAATCGGTGCTGTCCTGCTCAGCCACCGGATGTTGGCGCGCCTGCGGGATCGCCGCGCGCGCTGCCGCGCTGATGGAATCGAAATCGCCGATCACCGCCTCGGGCATCAGGCCCAGGTCCAGCGCCGCATCGGCCCCGCCATCGGCCGCCACCACCACCGGCGCGATCCCCCGCGCCAGCGCAACGTCAGCCGCATCAACCGCCCCGCCCCCGATCAGCGTAACGCCGCGATCCGTGCGAATGATCATTCCTCGCCCCGGCCGACGCCGTGGAACAGGCGTTTGAAGGGCAGCACCCACAGAAAGCCCAGGCCGACATAGACCGCCAGCTCGGCCCAGAACGGCAGCCGACCAAAGCGGCCATCGGCCCAGTTCACAAGGCTGACCGCCGCCACGATGTAAAGCGGCATCCAGATCACCAGCACGACAAGCGCCAGCCGTTTGCGGGTTTTCAGATCAAGCGCCATGACGGCCCTCCTGTTGCAGCGCGTCGCATGTGGCGGCGTGGGACGCTCCGCGGGGGATATTTATGCCAAGAAGAATGGCCTTTCTTCTTGGACCAAATATCCCCGCCGGAGGCATCCGTCGCCGTCAACGGCGCCTTAGTCGACAAAGGGGTCACGCACCAGAATGGTGTCGTCGCGTTCGGGACTGGTCGACAGCAGCGCCACCGGGCACTGGATCAGTTCCTCGACGCGGCGGACATATTTGATCGCCGCCGCCGGAAGATCCGCCCAGGAGCGCGCGCCCTGGGTCGATTCCTGCCAGCCCTCCATTTCCTCATAGATGGGCGTCACCTTGGCTTGCAGCGCGGCGGCGGTCGGCAAGTAGTCATATTGCACGCCGTCGATTTCATAGCCCACGCAGATCTTCAGCGTCTCGAACCCGTCCAGCACGTCCAGCTTGGTCAGCGCGATGCCGTTGACGCCGGAAATCGCGCAGGTCTGGCGCACCAGCACCGCATCGAACCAGCCGCAGCGGCGTTTGCGGCCGGTGACGGTGCCGAACTCATGCCCGCGTTCGCCCAGCCGCTGACCATCGGCGTCATGCAGTTCGGTCGGGAACGGTCCTTCGCCGACACGGGTCGTATAGGCCTTGACGATGCCCAGCACGAAGCCGATGGCCGACGGCCCCATGCCGGTGCCGGTCGCGGCCATGCCCGACATCGTGGTCGAGGATGTGACATAGGGATAGGTGCCGAAATCGATGTCCAGCAGGCTGCCCTGCGCGCCCTCGAACAGGATGCGTTTGCCGGCACGGCGTTCCTCGTCCAGGACTTTCCAGACCGGCGCGGCAAAGGGCAGCAGTTTCGGCGCGATCTCCATCAGGCGGGCCTTCAGATCGGCGCGGTCGATGGGGGTGGCGCCCAGGCCCGCGCGCAGGGCGTCATGATGGGCCAGCAGGCGATCAAGACGGGCGTCCAGCGTTTCCTCATCGCCCAGATCGGCCAGGCGGATGGTGCGGCGGCCCACCTTGTCCTCATAGGCCGGGCCAATGCCGCGCCCGGTGGTGCCGATGCGCGCCGCGCCCGCGGCCTCTTCGCGCAGCTTGTCCAGATCCTGATGCAGCGGCAGGATCAGCGGCGTGTTTTCGGCAATGATCAGGTTGTCGGTGCCGATCTTGACGCCCTGCGCCGCCAGCTTGTCGATCTCGGCAAACAGCGCCCAAGGGTCCAGCACCACGCCATTGCCGATCACCGCCAGCTTGCCGGGGCGCACGATCCCCGAGGGCAGCAGCGACAGTTTGAACACCTGATTGCCGATGACCAGCGTGTGCCCGGCATTGTGGCCGCCCTGAAAGCGCGCGATCACATCGGCGCGTTCCGACAGCCAGTCGACGATCTTGCCCTTGCCCTCGTCGCCCCATTGCGCGCCAACGACCACCACATTTGCCATATCTGCCGTCCTTTCGGTCAAACCCCGTGATCTATAACGAGCCTCGGCGCGGTGGGAAAGGGCAGACCGGGCCTGCGGCGCGGCAAGGCGGGAAAGGGTTGCGCGGGCCGACCGATGGGCCTAGATAGGCGCGTCATTCCAACAAGGGGCTGTCTGCCGTGGAAAACGTCGTTCTGACCATTCTTCTGATTCTGGCCGTGCTGCTGATCGGCGTGGTTCTGATCCAGCGGTCGGAAGGCGGCGGTCTGGGCATGGGTGGCGGATCGGGCGTGATGACCGGGCGGCAGGCGGCCAATGCGCTGACCCGCGCGACCTGGATTCTGGGTGCGGGCTTCATGGCGGCGGCTTTGGCGATGACGATCATCGCGGCGCGCAATGCCGCCGGTGTGTCGGTGGTCGACCGGATCGTCGACAGCGCCCCGGCCACCCCGGCGCCTGCCCCGGCCAGCGACGGGCTGATCCAGCTGGCCCCGCCGCGCAGCGACGCGCCGCTGACCCCGCCCCCGGCCGAGGACGCGGCGGCAGCGCCTGCGCCGGTTGCACCGGTCGAGACGGCGCCCGCCACCCCGGCACCCGCTGCGCCCGGCAACTGATCCACAAGAGCTTGGCCTGTATCGCGGGCCGGTGACTATCCCTTGCGTTCCCGTTGCGGGGCGGGCGCGAATCTGTTATGTCTTGTCTCCCGTGATGGTTGGCCTTCGCGCCTGCCGAAATCCTGATTTTTCGCTTCACGGGGGCCCCTGCCATGGCAAGATATGTGTTCATTACCGGGGGCGTGGTGTCGTCGTTGGGCAAGGGCCTGGCCTCGGCGGCGCTTGGCGCGCTGTTGCAGGCGCGCGGCTATACCGTGCGGCTGCGCAAGCTGGACCCCTATCTGAACGTCGATCCCGGCACCATGTCGCCCTTTGAACATGGCGAGGTCTTCGTGACCGATGACGGCGCGGAAACCGACCTGGACCTGGGCCATTACGAACGCTTCACCGGGGTTCACGCCCGCAAGACCGATTCCATCAGCTCGGGCCGGATCTATTCCAACGTGCTGGAAAAGGAACGGCGTGGCGCCTATCTGGGCAAGACGATCCAGGTGATCCCGCATGTCACCAATGAAATCAAGGACTTCCTGTCCATCGGCGATGATGAGGTCGATTTCATGCTGTGCGAGATCGGCGGCACGGTGGGCGACATCGAGGGCCTGCCCTTCTTCGAGGCGATCCGCCAGTTCATCCACGAACGCCCGCGCGGCGAATGTATCCTGATGCATCTGACACTGCTGCCCTATCTGCGCGCCAGTGGTGAGCTGAAGACAAAGCCGACCCAGCACAGCGTCAAGGAACTGCAATCCATCGGCCTTGCGCCGGATGTGCTGGTCTGCCGGTCGGAGCACCCGATCCCCGACAAGGAACGCGCCAAGATCGCGCTGTTCTGCAACGTGCGACCCGATGCGGTAATCCCGGCCTATGACCTGAAGTCGATCTATGAGGCGCCGCTGGCCTATCACCGCGCGGGTCTGGATCAGGCGGTGCTGGACGCCTTCGGCATTCGCCCCGCGCCGCGCCCCGATCTGTCGCGGTGGGAAGACGTGATGGACCGGCTGACCCATGCCGAGGGCAAGGTGCGCATCGCCATCGTCGGCAAGTACACCCAGCTTGAGGACGCCTATAAATCCATCGCCGAGGCGCTGACGCATGGCGGCATGGCTAACCGTGTGCGGGTCAAGGCCGACTGGATCGCCGCCGAGGATATCGAGGCCGAGGGCGGCATTCACCTGCTGGACGGCTATCACGGCATCCTGGTGCCCGGCGGCTTTGGCGAACGCGGCACCGAGGGCATGATCGCCGCCGCCCGCTATGCGCGCGAGCGCAAGGTGCCCTATTTCGGCATCTGTCTGGGGATGCAGATGGCGGTGATCGAGGCCGCGCGCAACCTGGCGGGGATCGAGGATGCCGGTTCCGAAGAGTTCGACCATGAGGCCGGCGAGACCCGCTTTACCCCCATCGTCTATCACCTGAAGGAATGGGTGCAGGGCAATTACACCGTGCAGCGCAAGGTCGATGACGACAAGGGCGGCACGATGCGGCTGGGCGCCTATAGCGCGGTGCTGACGCCGGGATCGCGGATCAGCGGGATCTATGATGGCGCGGTCGAGATCGAGGACCGCCACCGCCATCGCTATGAGGTGGATGGCCGTTACCGCGACCAGCTTGAGGCCGTGGGCCTGCGGTTTTCCGGCATGTCGCCCGATGGTCGCCTGCCCGAGGTGGTCGAGTATGCCGATCATCCCTGGTTCATCGGCGTGCAGGCCCATCCCGAACTGAAGTCGAAACCCTTCAGCCCCGCGCCCCTGTTTGCCGATTTCGTGCGCGCCGCGAAAGAGAATGAGCGGATGGTCTAGACGCCTGCGGCAGGCGGGGGGCGGCGGTCGTCGCCCGAACCTGCCGGATGCCTCGGGGTCTTGGCAGCTTGCCTTTGTTCGGCGGACATGTCGGCCTGAGCGCGACAAGCTCTTTCGCGCAGCCGGGGACAAAGGGCCGCGTGCCCCGTCAGCCGCCCAGCCATGATCGACAGCGGCCAAGCCGCCAAGCACTGACCCGCTGGCCGCCTTGAAGCACGGCGCACCGCTGGGTCGCCCGACGGCACCGGGGGCCGAGCGGAACACGCCGCAGCCCTGCGACCACGGCGGGGGTGGCCTTTGCGACGGTGGCGACCTAGGCTTGGCGTGGCCGCGTGATCGCACGGCGAATGCCAAACGGCGGCCCTGACTGACCACGAGCGAAAGGAAGCCGATGTTGAACCCTGACCTGCCGCTGGTGTTGCGCGTGATCCTTGTGGCGCTGCCGCTTCTGGCCTCGGCCTATGGATTCGCGACCGGATCGATCCTGCTGGGGGTGATCGGCATTGCTGTGGGCGGCTGGCTGTTCAACCGGCTGTTCCTGCTCGGCGCCCCAGCCGACGACCGCCCCATCGACCGCGACCACGATCTTTAGGGGCTGCGCTTGTCGCCTGGCGGCACATGGTCGGGCGGGCCGATGGCGTTGCCAACATGAGGCGCGGGACGGTCGCGTGAACCAGCGGGCAATCCAACTGTCGCTTGGTCCCGCTGTCGTTCGCCGCACACCGCGGGCCGTTGTTCGCCCCCGCGCAGGATGTGGGCCAGCCCTGACACTGATGAGGCCACGCGCGCGACGGCCCACCGGTGATGCAGCATGGCCTTGGCCGATGCGCGGTTGAGGTGGCCGCACGCCGGTGCCGGCCGCAAGGGGCGCAAGTTGACCAGTTGGCAGGTGCGGCGCGTATCTGGGACAGCACCGGGGGCGACGGGCCGTTCGCCATGAAAGCGTGGTTGATCGCCACCGAGCCACCGGCAATAAGACGCGGCGTCTGCGCGGTTCGCGTGGCGACCCCGGCTAACCCCTGTCTGATCTCAATGAGCCAGTCGCGGGCAGCGACGAAGAAGACGAAGCCCATCAAGCTGGTGGCGGCATTCGCGCAGCGGCGGGCTGGCCTGGACCCCGGGTTCATCCGTGAGCGTCCCGCACAAGGCGCCCGGGTCGCAGGCCGCATCGGCGATGACCTGGCGCACACCGGCAAGCTTCTCTCAGGTCGTCGGCCTGCCGGCTGTCGGGATGAGCCGCGCCGGGGAGCCCGGAAATATCAACGGCAGTGTGGATCTTCCTCATCAGGCTGCCACGCGAACGCGCAATGAAATGACGCCGAGGCTCCGGGGCCTGCCATTGCCATCTTCGCCTCGCGGGGGCAGTGGATCCAGCGCGCCACAGTGGCGGGCTGCTCTGGTGGTCATCCTCGCCATGCGGCCATCATGATCAGCGTTCCCGAGATTTGGGATCATCCGGTGATGCGCTTTCGCCATGCACGCGCTTGATCCCTCATGTGTTCCGGTGCCGAAGCGCCCTCGATACCCATGTCTCGCGCGCAGTGGGTCCGAGCGGTTTCGATGCAACACCAAGCGGGTGGCGGCCCATGGCGCGCGCGCAATGAAGCGCACCGTCTGACGGGCTCGTGTTATGCACCAGTGCATGTCCCGCCCCGCGCGCTGACGATGCGCAGGGCCAACACCGGTGCCGCGCGAGTGGCAATCCTGCCCCCGCGCCTTTGATCTGTCCTTCCCGGTCAGGGCGCCGATGCGGCGCGTCGGCGCTGAATCCCCCTATAGATACCCCTGCGCGCGAAAGCTGATTTCGCGGCTTTTGCCGATGATGATGTGGTCATGCAGCACGAGGCCCAGCACCTCGGCGCCCTGGCGGATGCGGTCGGTCATTGCCAGATCCTGTTCGGATGGCGTCGGATCGCCGGAGGGATGGTTGTGGACCAGGATCAGCGCCGAGGCGTTCAGCTCCAACCCGCGCTTGATCACCTCACGCGGGTAGACGGGGACGTGATCGACGGTGCCACGGGCCTGCTCCTCATCCGCGATCAGGACGTTCTTGCGATCCAGATAGAGCACCCGGAACTGTTCGATATCGCGATGCGCCATGGCGGTGTGGCAATAATCAAGCAGCGCCGCCCATGAGGTCAGCACCGGGCGCTGCATGACCCGTGCGCGGGCCAGGCGTTGTGCCGCGGCCTCGACGACTTTCAGTTCGGTGATGACGGCCTCGCCCACACCCGGCACCTCGGCCAGACGGGAGGGTGCGGCGCTGATGACGCGACCGAAATCACCGAACGCCTCGATCAGGTGGCGTGCCAGCGGCTTGACGTCCTGGCGGGGAATGGCGCGAAACAGCACCAGTTCCAGCAGTTCGTAATCCGGCATCGCCCCGGCCCCGCCGTCGCGAAACCGGTCGCGCAGCCGCGCCCGGTGATCGCGCAGGTAGGAGGGCAGCCTTCCGCCGGGGACCGCCGCAACCCCCTCTGCGCCGCGAAACAGCGGCAAGGGCGGCTCGGAAAGGGCGCGATTCGGGTCCATGGCCCAGACTTGCCCGAAAATCCTTTCCAAAGGCTTAACACGCGATGTCGAAATCCTGCTACACAACTGCCACAGAGGCGCGTTAGATCAAGCCGACCCGCCATGACCGCGCAGGAGACCGCGATGACCGACGACACCCCCGCCGCAGCCGCCAATCTGGACTGGCTGGAGGCCGAACTGGCCGACACGCTGGACGAGGATTTCGAGATCGAGCTGGAAGACGCGGTGCTGTCGCAGGAGATCAAGAAGATTTACCGCGAGACCCATCCCGAAACGATCCCGCGGCCACAGTATTTCAGCGCGCTGCTGCGGCTTCAGGCCGAGCTGATCAAGATGCAGGACTGGGTGCAGGCCAGTGGCGAAAAGATCGTGGTGCTGTTCGAGGGCCGCGACAGCGCCGGCAAGGGCGGCGCGATCAAGCGCATCACCCAGCGCCTGAACCCGCGGGTGGCGCGCGTGGTGGCGCTGCCGGCGCCCTCGGACCGGGAAAAGACGCAATGGTATTTCCAGCGCTATGTGCCGCATCTGCCCGCTGCGGGCGAAATGGTGCTGTTCGACCGGTCCTGGTATAACCGCGCAGGCGTCGAGCGGGTGATGGGCTTCGCCAGCGAGGATCAGGTCGAGCAGTTCTTCAACGACGTCCCCGAGTTCGAGCGGATGCTGGTGCGGTCGGGCATCCGGCTGATCAAATACTGGTTCTCGATAACCGATGAGGAACAGCAGATGCGGTTCCTGATGCGCATCCATGACCCGATGAAGCAGTGGAAACTGTCGCCGATGGACCTGCAAAGCCGGGTGCGCTGGGAACAGTATACCAAGGCCAAGGAGGAAATGCTGGCGCGCACCAACATTCCCGAGGCGCCGTGGTATATCGTTGAAGGCAATGACAAAAAGCGCGCGCGGCTGAACGTGATGGACCACCTGCTGAGCCAGGTGCCCTATGCCGAGGTGCCGCATGATCCGATCACCCTGCCCGAGCGGGTGTTCAACCCCGAGTATGAACGCGAGGTGCTGCCGCGCGACCTGTATGTGCCGCAGAAATATTGACCAGGGCGGATGCGTATTTGGACAAGAAAGAAGGTGCGGACATGGCAAAGGGTTACTGGATCGGGCATGTGACAGTGGCGGATGCCGACGCCTATGAGGCCTATCGGCAGGCCAATGCGGCGGCTTTCGCGCGGTTTGGCGGGCGGTTTCTGGTGCGCGGCGGCGATCAGACCGTGGTCGAGGGCGACCTGCGTCCGCGCGCCGTGGTGATCGAGTTTCCCAGCCTTGAGGCCGCGCGCGCCTGTTACGACAGCCCCGAATATCAGGCGGCACTGGCGCTGCGCCGACCGGTCAGCCATGCCGATCTGGCGATCGTCGAGGGCTGGGAGGCGCCGGCGTGACGGGTTGCGGGTAAGAAAACGTTAACACATTAAAAAGGTTAGACTTTTAGCAGACAGCTTGACAGATGCCGGACAAGCGTCCACAGACGTGGCAACGGCGCTGTCGCCCCTGCCCAACCGGAGCCACCATGAGCCACGACCAGAACGGTCTGCCTGTCAACCTGACTGACCTTGCCGACAAATACGGTTCGGACAAGGGGTCGGCCAAGCACCACTATACCGAACTCTACCATATGCTGTTCCACCCCTATCGCGACCAGCCGATCCGGTTTCTGGAAATGGGGCTGTGCATCGGCGGGCCGGAACATGGGGTCGATGCCGACCGGCAGACGACCGACGCGCCCTCGGTCCGGATGTGGCTTGAGTTCTTTCCCAAGGCCGCCATCCATGGCCTTGATGTGTCGGATTTTTCCTGGCTGAAAGCCGACCGCTTTACGTTTTTCCGCTGCGACATGGACAAGCGCGAAAACATCGCCGCCACGATGAAGGATCAGGCGCCGTTCGACATCATCATCGACGATGCCAGCCACGCCAGCCACCATCAGCAATTCGCCTTTCTCGAACTGTTCCCCAAGCTGAAATCCGGCGGGCTGTACATCATCGAGGATCTGCGCTGGCAGCCCAAGACCTATGAGCGGCCGGGCATCACCAAGACCGCCGAACTGTTCCAAAGCTGGCTGCACGACCGACGGTTCAGCCACAGCGATCCGGGCCTGGCGGCCGAGTTCAACGCGCTTGCACCGCAGATGTCGGGCGTTTTCGTTCACCAGGCGCGGTTCCAGAAGAAACGCTCCGATCAGGTTGTGGTCATTCACAAACGCTGATAGGCGCATCCCCGTCCGAAAATCAGGAAGAAACATGGCTCAGGATTACATCGTCAAGGATATCGCGCTGGCCGGATATGGCCGCAAGGAACTGGATATCGCGGAAACCGAAATGCCGGGCCTGATGGCGCTGCGGGCGGAATATGGTGATGCCAAGCCGCTGAAGGGCGCACGGATTGCCGGTTCGCTGCACATGACCATCCAGACCGCCGTGCTGATCGAAACGCTGGTGGCTTTGGGGGCCGATGTCCGCTGGGCCTCGTGCAACATCTTCTCGACGCAGGACCATGCGGCGGCAGCGATTGCCGAAGCGGGCGTGCCGGTGTTCGCCATCAAGGGCGAGACGCTGGAAGATTACTGGACCTATACCGACAAGATCTTCCAGTTCGCGGATGGCACCGCGAACATGATCCTGGACGATGGCGGCGATGCGACGCTGTATATCCTGCTGGGCGCGCGGGTCGAGGCCGGGGAAACCGGGCTGATCGACAACCCGACCAGCGAAGAGGAAATCTGCCTGTTCAACCAGATCAAGAAGCGCCTGGCCGCCAGCCCCGGCTGGTTCACCAAGCAGCGCGACGCGATCAAGGGTGTCTCCGAGGAGACCACCACGGGCGTTCACCGTCTGTATGACCTGCACAAGAAGGGCCTGTTGCCCTTCCCGGCGATCAACGTCAACGACAGCGTGACCAAGTCGAAGTTCGACAACAAATACGGCTGCAAGGAATCGCTGGTCGACGGCATCCGCCGCGCCACCGATGTGATGATGGCGGGCAAGGTCGCCGTGGTCTGCGGCTATGGCGACGTCGGCAAAGGCTCGGCGGCGTCGCTGCGTGGCGCAGGTGCGCGCGTGAAAGTGACCGAGGTTGACCCGATCTGCGCCCTGCAAGCCGCGATGGACGGGTTCGAGGTCGTGGTGCTGGAAGATGTCGCGGGCAGCGCCGACATCTTCATCACCACCACCGGCAACAAGGACGTCATCCGGCTGGAGCATATGCGCGCCATGAAGGACATGGCGATCGTCGGCAACATCGGCCATTTCGACAACGAAATTCAGGTTGCCGCGCTGAAGAACCACAAATGGACCAACATCAAGGACCAGGTGGACATGATCGAGATGCCCTCGGGCGCGCGGATCATCCTGCTGTCCGAAGGCCGCCTGCTGAACCTGGGCAATGCCACCGGGCACCCCAGCTTCGTGATGTCGGCCAGCTTCACCAACCAGGTGCTGGCCCAGATCGAGCTGTGGACCAAGGGCAACGAATACCAGCCCGGCGTCTATATCCTGCCCAAGGCGCTGGATGAAAAGGTCGCGCGGCTGCATCTGGAAAAGATCGGCGTCAAGCTGACCACCCTGTCCAAGGATCAGGCCGATTATATCGGCGTGACGCCCGAAGGCCCCTTCAAATCCGACCATTACCGGTATTGAGATCATGAGCGAATACAGCCTTTTCACCTCGGAATCCGTGTCCGAGGGCCATCCCGACAAGATCGCGGACCAGATTTCCGATGCCGTGCTGGACGCGATCATCGCCCAGGATCCGCGCGCCCGCGTGGCCTGCGAAACCATGGTCAAGACCGGTGTCGCCATCATCTCGGGCGAGATCACGACTTCGGCCTGGGTCGATCTGGAATCGATCGTGCGCGGCGTCATCAATGACATCGGCTATACCTCGTCCGAGGTGGGCTTTGACGGCTCGACCTGTTCGGTGATCAACATCATCGGCAAGCAGTCGCCCGACATCAACCAGGGCGTCGACCGCGCCAATCTTGAGGATCAGGGCGCGGGCGACCAGGGCTTGATGTTCGGCTATGCCAGCGATGAGACCGACGTGCTGATGCCGGCGCCGATCACCTATTCGCACCGGCTGGTGGAACGTCAGTCACTGGTGCGGCGCGACGGCACCCTGCCGTGGCTGCGCCCGGACGCGAAATCGCAGGTCACGCTGCGCTATGATGACAACGGCCAGCCCGCCGCCATCGACGCGGTGGTGCTGTCGACCCAGCACAACCCTGAAATCACGCTGAAAGACCTGCGTGAAGCGGTGATGGAGGAGATCATCAAGCCGGTGCTGCCGGCGGCCTGGATGAGCAAGGACACCAAGTTCTTCATCAACCCGACCGGCAATTTCGTGATCGGCGGGCCGGTGGGCGACTGTGGTCTGACCGGGCGCAAGATCATCGTCGACAGCTATGGCGGCATGGCGCGCCACGGCGGCGGCGCGTTCTCGGGGAAAGACCCGTCCAAGGTGGACCGTTCCGCCGCCTATGCGGGCCGCTGGATCGCCAAGAACATCGTCGCCGCGGGCCTGGCCAAGCGCTGCGAGATCCAGGTGAGCTATGCCATCGGTGAGGCGCAGCCGACCTCGATTTCGGTGAACACTTTCGGCACCGAGACCGTGGCCCCGGCCAAGATCGTGGCCGCCGTGCGCGAGGTCTTTGACCTGCGCCCGTTCGCGATCATCCGCGACCTGGACCTGCTGCATCCGATCTATCGCCCGACCGCCAGCTATGGCCATTTCGGCCGCGATCCCTATGCGCTGAACGGCGCGACGGCGTTCACCTGGGAACGCACCGATCGGGTGGACGCGCTGAAAGCCGCCGCGCGCTGATCCCTGGGTGGTGAGGGGGCTACCGCCCCCTCTGGGCCTTTGGCCCATTCACCCCTGCGGATATTTTCGCCAAGAAGGAAGGGCGTCAGCCCGTCAGCAAGGCCGCGATCATCGCGGCCTTTTTGGCGACCAGATCGGCGTCACCGCGCGATTCGACATTCAGGCGCAGCAGCGCTTCGGTGTTGGAATTGCGCAGGTTCAGCCGCCAATGTCCGAAGTCCAGGCTGAGGCCGTCCAGATCGTCGCGCGCGGGTTTCTCGGCGGCGAAATGCGCGATGATCCGGTCGCGCGCGGCGGCGGGATCGGAGTGGCGAAAGTTGATCTCACCCGATGAGGGGAAGGCGCTGCGGCTGGCCTGCACCAGATCCGCGAGACTGCGGCCGCTGTGACCGATCAGCGCCGCGACCAGAAGCCACGGGATCATGCCGCTGTCGCAGAACATGAAGTCGCGGAAATAGTGATGCGCCGACAATTCACCGCCATAGACGGCGTTTTCGCGTCGCATCGCGGCCTTCAGATAGGCGTGGCCGGTGGGTGCGGCGACGGCCCGGCCACCGGCCGCGGCCACGGCGGTGGTGGTCGCGTAAAGCGCGCGCGGGTCGTGGATGATCGTGGCCCCCGGATGGCGCGCCAGCATCGCCTGCGCCAGCAGAGCCACCACCTGCTCGCCCGGCACGAAGCGGCCCAGGTGATCGAACAGAAAGCAGCGGTCGAAATCGCCATCCAGCGCGACGCCGAAATCCGCCCCCTGCGCGATCACAGCTTGGCCTGTGACCGGCTGATTTTCGGGCAGAAGCGGGTTCGGGATGCCGTTCGGGAAGGTCGGATCGGGCGTGTCAAACATCGGCAGAAGCATCAGCGGGCTGCCCGCGCCGGCCAAGGCATCGCCAAGTGCGGCCAGTGCAGGCCCCGCCGCGCCATTGCCGCAATTGACCACCACCTTCAGCGGCGGCAGGCGCTGCGCATCGACGAAGGACAGAACCCGAGCGACATATGCCCCCCGCAGATCGGGCGCTGCGGTGCAACTGCCGCCCGGCGCATCGGGGACGCCCTCACCGGCCTCGGCAAGGGCACGGATCGGGGCCAGGTCGGCCAGCGGCGCCGCGCCCCGCCCGACCAGCTTCATGCCGTTGTCCGTGATCGGATTGTGCGAGGCGGTGATGCAGATCCCGGCGTCCGCGCCGGTGTGATCGGTGGCGAAATAGACCTCCTCCGTGCCGCAAAGCCCAAGGTCGATCACCTGCACCCCGGCCCGCACAAGCGCCGCCACCGCCGCCTGCGCAAGGTCGGGCGAGGATGGGCGCGGGTCGCGGCCGATCACCACCCGCCGCGCGGCCAGATGCCCGGCCAGCGCACGCGCGATCCGGGCCGCGATCTCAGGCGTCAGATCGCGCCCCAGGCGACCGCGAATGTCATAGGCCTTGAAACAATCCAGCCGCATCTTGCCCCCTTGGCTGCGCCCCTGCTTGCCCCTATCTTTGCCCGATGTTCGCATCCCTTCTCAATCAGCTTCTGGGCCGCGAGGCCGCCCCCGACGCCCTTCCGGGCGAGGCCGCCGAACAGGCTTTGGCCGCGCTTTTGGTGCGCGTCGCCCGCGCCGATGGCCATTATGACGACGATGAGCGCGCGCATCTGTTGCAGATCATCGCCAGCCGTAACGGCTTCAGCCCCACCGATGCCGAAGTATTCCTGGCCGAGGCCGAAGCCGCCGAGGCGCGCGCCGCAGATACCGTCAGCTTCACCCGCGACATCAAGGCCGGCATCCCGCTGGACGAACGCGCCCAAGTGCTGCGCGCGATGTGGTCTTTGGCACTGGCCGATGCCAACCGCGACCCGGATGAGGATCAGATCCTGCGCCTGACCGCGGGCCTCCTGGGCCTGACCGACCGCGATTCGGCGCTTGCGCGGCAGCAGGCTGCGGCGGATCTGGGGTTGGCCTGACCGCCCATGCCACAGGAAGCCGTTGCATTCCGGGCGGGAATCGTCCCCTATGGCAAAAATGACGATGGCCGGACCCGTGACTGATACCCCTGTTCTTGAAATCCGCGACCTGCACAAATCCTACGGCGACCTCGAGGTGCTGAAGGGTGTGTCGATCTGCGCCCGCAGGGGCCAGGTCATCAGCCTGATCGGCAGCTCCGGTTCAGGCAAGTCCACGCTTTTGCGCTGCGCCAACCTGCTGGAGGACAGCCAGCAAGGCGACGTCCTGTTCGAGGGCGAGGCCGTGCGCTGGAAGGGAACGGGGCTGCGCCGCCATCCTGCCGACCGCGCCCAGATCACACGCTTTCGCACCAACCTGTCGATGGTGTTCCAGCAGTTCAACCTGTGGTCGCACATGACCATCCTGCAAAACGTGATGGAGGCGCCGGTCACCGTGTTGGGGCAGAACCCGGCCGAGGTCGAACCCCGCGCCCGCGCCCTGCTGGCCAAGGTCGGCATCGGCGACAAGGCCGAGGCCTGGCCCGCGCAACTGTCGGGCGGCCAGCAACAGCGCGCCGCCATTGCCCGCGCGCTATGCATGGAACCGCGCGCGCTGCTGTTCGACGAGCCGACCAGTGCGCTGGACCCCGAATTGCAGCAAGAGGTCGTCAAGGTCATCAAGGATCTGGCGGGCGAACATCGCACCATGCTGCTGGTCACCCACGACATGCGCCTTGCCGCCGATGTGTCCGATCACGTCGTTTTTCTGCACAAGGGCCGCATCGAGGAGGAAGGCCCGCCCGACCGGCTGTTCGGCGCGCCGCAGACCGACCGGCTAAAGCAATTCCTCAGCGCCACCATGGCCGTCTGAGGCGATAACAAAACCACCAACGGGAGTTCACAATGAAAAAACTGATCCTGACCGCCGCCGCTTTTGCGATGATGATGGGTGCTGCGCAGGCGCAGACCGTGCGCATGGGCACCGAGGGCGCCTACCCTCCCTACAACTTCATCAACGACAAGGGCGAGGTCGACGGCTTTGAACGCGAGCTGGGCGATGAGCTGTGCAAGCGCGCAGCGCTGGACTGCACCTGGGTCAAGAACGACTGGGATTCGATCATTCCGAACCTGGTGTCGTCGAACTATGACACCATCCTGGCCGGCATGAACATCAACGAAGAGCGCAAGAAGGTGATCCAGTTCACCCAGAACTATCTGCCGCCGGTGCCCTCGGCCTATGTGGGCCTTAAGGCCGATGTCGACGTCAAGACCGGCATCGTGGCGGCGCAGACCTCGACCATCCAGGCGGGCTATGTCGCGGAATCGGGCGCCAAGCTGGTGGAATATGCGACCGCCGATGAAACCATCGCCGCCGTCCGCAACGGCGAGGCCGATGCGGTCTTTGCCGACAAGGACTTCCTTGTGCCCTTCGTCAACGATTCCAAGGGCGAGCTGACCTTTGTCGGCGAGGATGTCGTGCTGGGCGAAGGCGTCGGCATGGGCCTGCGCCAGTCCGACA
Source organism: Paracoccus zhouxuedongae (assembly GCF_041927815.1). Classification (NCBI taxonomy): domain Bacteria; kingdom Pseudomonadati; phylum Pseudomonadota; class Alphaproteobacteria; order Rhodobacterales; family Paracoccaceae; genus Paracoccus; species Paracoccus zhouxuedongae. The sequence continues at coordinate 199,565 of NZ_JBHFHM010000002.1, read as the reverse complement.
CCGAACTGAAGGACAAGTTCGATGTCGCCATCGCCGAGATGAAAAAGGACGGCTCCCTGAACACGATGATCAAGAAATGGTTTGGCGACGACGCCGCGACCTTTGAATGATCTGACAGAGGAATGCGGCCCCCGCCGGTCGGGGGCCGTGATCTGACATGCTTTCCAGTTGCGCCGATCCCTCTGCCCTGCATGGGCTGTCCTGGCTGGTCTGTTATCTGACCACCGGCAAGCAAATGATGTTCTACACCTCGTTCGGGGTGGTGCTGGCGCTGCTGGCCGTGACCGCGCCGATCGCGCTGGCCTTCGGCTTTGGCGGGGCGATGGCTGCGCGGTCGCAGATCGCGCCGCTGCGCTGGTTCGGCAAGGGCTATACCGCGATGGTGCGCGGGGTGCCCGACATCATCTTCTTCCTGTTCGTGCCGATCGCCCTGGATCAGGGGCTGGAATATCTGCGCCACAAGGTGAAATGCCCCGATTGGGATGCCCCGGTGCGGCAGGGCAACGATTTCGTGGTCTGCGCCCAGGCCAAGCTGCCGCTGGCGACGTCCGCCCCTTGGGTGCATGATCTCTATGCCGTGGCGATGGCGGTGCTGGCCTTCTCCATCGTCTTTGGCGCCTTTGCCGCGAACGTGCTTTATGGCGCGATGAATGCGGTGCCGCGCGCGCAACTTGAAACCGCCGAGGCCTATGGCATGTCGCGCGCCCAGGTCAGCCGTCGGGTGCTGATCCCGCAGATGTGGATCTATGCGCTGCCGGGTCTGTCGAACCTGTGGATGATCCTGATCAAGGCGACGCCGCTTCTGTTCATCCTCGGGATCACGGATGTGGTCTATTGGGCGCGCGAACTGGGGGGCGCCAAGACCTCGGCCTTTGACTATCCCCATCCTGATTGGCGGCTTTACTATTTCCTGGTGCTGCTGGTGTTTTACCTCGCGATGACCTGGGTTTCGGAAAAGGGCTTTGCCCGACTGTCGGCGCGGCTGTCGCGCGGGCAGGCGACCGCCGCGGGCGAAGCGATGCGAAAGGCCGGGCTATGAGCTGCACCCAGACCATTCTGGATTACGGGCTGCGGTCCGTCGGCATCGGCGAACGGCTGCTGCCGCGATCCGATTTCACCCTGTGCCAGCAATTCACGCTGATCGGCTCGGGGATGATCTGGAACATCTATTTCGGCATCGTGGCGCTGGCCTTCGGCTTTTTCCTGGCCAATGCGCTGGCCCTGGCCAAGGCCAGCCGCAACCCCTGGCTGCGCAAGCCCGCCGAGTGGTTCATCTTCATCTTTCGCGGCAGCCCTTTGTTCATCCAGTTCTTCCTGGCCTATGAGGCGCTGGTGCTGCTGCCGCGCGCGGGCATCGACGTGTTCGGCATCACCGTGCAGACAAGCTGGATGACAAAGGCTTGGGCGGGGGCGCTGTTCGTGCTGTTCCTGAATACCGCCGCCTATTCCGCCGAGATCTTCCACGGCGCCCTGATGTCGGTGCCCAAGGGCGATCTGGAGGCCGCCGATGCCTATGGCCTGACCGGCTGGACACGGTTCCGCCGCATCGTCTGGCCGACGATGATGCGCCTGGCCTGGCCCTCTTACACGAACGAGGCGATCTTTCTGTTCCACGCCACGACGCTGGTGTTCTTTTCCGGCTTCCCCGCCTTTCAGCAAAAGGGCGATGCGCTGTATTACGCCAAGTATTTCGCAGACAAGACCTTTGACCCCTTCATCCCCTATCCGATCGTTGCTTTCTATTTCATCCTGCTCACGCTGGTGCTGATTGCGATTTTCGGATGGGCGAACCGGCGGCTGAACCGCCATATGCCGGGGGCACGCCCCCGCCTGAAGGTTCGCCCGCAACTGATCAGGTGATCTATGCAATGGCTGATGGACCATCCCGAGGTCCGCACGATCCGTGTCGCCGCCGCCGATCTGAACGGCGTGGCGCGCGGTAAACGCATTCCCGCGCGATTCGCCGAAAAGGTGTTCACCGACGGCACGCGCTTCCCGTTCTCGGTCATGAACCTGGACATCTGGGGCGAGGATATCGAGGACAGCCCGCTGGTCTTTGAATCGGGTGATGTCGATGGCGTGCTGATGCCGACCGAACGCGGCTTCATGCCGATGCCCTGGCTTGAGGCGCCGACCGCGCTGTTGCCGATCTGGATGTTCCACATGGATGGCCGCCCTTATGACGGCGATCCACGTCAGGCGTTGGCGCGCGTGGCCGACCGTTACCGCGCCCTGGGCCTGACCCCGGTGGTCGCGACCGAGCTTGAGTTCTTTCTGATCGACGATTCTGGCACCAATCTGCGCGTGCCCCCCAGCCCGCGTTCCGGCAAGCGCCGCACCGGCGGCGAGATCCTGTCGCTGCGGGCGCTGGATGCCTTTGACCGCTTTTTCACCGCGCTTTACGACGCCTGCGAGGTGATGGACATTCCCGCCGATACCGCCATTTCCGAGGCCGGGCCGGGCCAGTTCGAGATCAACCTGATGCATCAGGCCGATGCGCTGAAGGCCGCCGACGATGCCTGGCTGTTCAAGATGCTGGTCAAGGGCGTGGCGCGCCAGCACGGCTTTGCCGCCAGCTTCATGGCCAAGCCCTATGACATCTGGTCGGGCAACGGGATGCACACGCATTTCTCGGTGCTGGACCGGGCGGGCAAGAACATCTTCGACGATGGCACCGAACAGGGGTCTGACCGGCTGCGGCAGGCGGTGGCCGGGTGTCTGGCGGCGATCGACGGCTCGACACTGATCTTTGCCCCGCATGAAAACAGCTATGACCGGCTGGTGCCGAATGCCCATGCCCCCACCGGGATCGGCTGGGCCTATGAAAACCGCACGGCGGCGCTGCGCATTCCGGCCTCGGGTCCGGCGGCGCGGCGGATCGAACATCGGGTCGCGGGCGGCGATGTGAATCCCTATCTGATGCACGCGGCCATTCTGGGGGCGGCGCTGATCGGGCTTGAGGACCGGATGCAGGCCCCCGCGCCGATCAACGGCAACGCCTATAACCAGGGCCTGCCGCAGATACCCGGCACCTGGGGCGGCGCGCTGACCGCTTTCGAGACCTGCCCGCTGGTGCGGCGGATCTTCTCGGATGAGCTGGTCACCAACTATCTGATGACCAAGCGGCAAGAGATTCACTATATGGCCGAACTGTCGGATGCCGAGACGGTGGAGCTGTATCTGGATACGGTTTAGGCGGCGGGCCAGTCGCGCGCCGTCTCCTTCGCCAGCAGACCCTCTAACAGCGCCAGCCGTTGCGGCGCGAAATCGCCGGTCAACACGGCAAGGCCGGTCATCTCGCGCACGAAGAACTGGCGAAAGTCGGCACGTTCGCCGCACCAGGCCAGCAGCTTGACGCCCTGCGGCGGATGCACCAGCACCAGCGGCAGCACCGCGCGCTGGCTGGTGCGGCCTGACAGGTCGGTATAGCCAAAGCCGACCGGCCGACAGTCGCGGATCGCATCATGCAGCAGCGCCAGATCAGCGGCGCCCGCCGGGGGCGCATCGGCCCGCCAGACCTGCGCGGGCCGCACATCCAGCCGCTGATAAAGCCGCGCCAGAAGCGCCGCCTCGGGGTCGGTCATCGCCAGGCGGTCGATGGTGGCCTGCGCCACCGCCTTGGCCACGGGATCGCCGCGATGCCCGGCCAACGCCAGCCCACGCAGCGCCGCATCGCGCAGGTCGGCGTCGATGGGGGGCAGCGCCTCAGCGACGGCGGCGCTGCCACGCCCACCCCAGCCGATCAGCGCGGCGGCACCGGCCAGTCGGCCTGCAAGGCCACGTCGCGTCATTCCGCCTGTTCGATCTTCTGCCATCGCGCTCACCTCGGTTCAGGGTCAGCCCTGTCAAGGCAGCCATCATAAAGGGCTTGCGGCCCGTCGTGCCCCACCCCACACAGATTATCCCGCGCTGTCGCGCCGCCGCATCAGTCGGCCCCGGTGAGCGCGGTTGACGGGGTGGCCCGAACCCCCTTGCGAAAACCACCCCAAGGCGATAGTCAGGGGCCGTCGCGGGTGTAGCTCAATGGTAGAGCCGCAGCTTCCCAAGCTGATGACGAGGGTTCGATTCCCTTCACCCGCTCCATCCCCCACTTTTCAGGACGGCGCGGCGGCTTGATTGCAGCCTTGCGTTTTGGCATGGCGGTGGTGTTCCTATTCGACACCCGTGAAAGGCATCCCATGACCCAGATCCAACGCATCGAATGCGGCCCGCGCATGAGCCAGGCCGTCGTCTTCAACGGCATCGCCTATCTGGCCGGTCAGGTCGGCGCGCCGGGCGCACCGGCCGCCGATCAGACCCGTGCCGTGCTGGCCGAGATCGACCGCCTGCTGGCCGCCGCCGGCACCGACAAGACCCGCATCCTGACCGCGCAGATCTGGCTGGCCGACATGGCCGATTTCGCGGCGATGAACGGCGTCTGGGATGAATGGGTGCCCGCTGGCCACTGCCCCGCGCGCTATACCGGCGAGGCGAAGCTGGCCACCGCCGATTACAAGGTGGAAATCATCGTCACCGCCGCGCTGTAAGGGCTGCGGCGGACGCTCCGCGGGGGATATTTGGGCCAAGAAGAAAGCGCATCGCGCAAAGCCTGCCCCCGCGTGGGCTATCCCTTGGCGGCGGCGGCGTGTTCGCGCAGCCGGGCGATCATCGCGCGCAACCCGTTTGACCGTTGCGCCGACAGGTGATCGTTCAGCCCCAGCCGCGCCAATTCGGCGGGCGCGTCGATCGCCAGGGCCTGTTCGACCGTGGTGCCCGCGTAAAGTGCGTGCAGCACGGCAATCAGGCCACGCACGATCAGCGCATCGGACGTGCCGTCGAAATCCATCCGCGCGCCCGCGCCCTGACCGGTGATGCGCGGAAACAGCCAGACCTGGCTGGTGCAGCCATCGACCTTGTTGGCGGGAACGCACAAAGCCGGGTCAAGATCGGGCATCGCCTTGCCCAATTCGATCACATGGCGATAGCGATCCTCCCAGTCGTCAAGGAAATCGAAGGTCTCGACAAGATCGGCAAAGGCTTCTGTCGTCGTCATGGCGGCTCTCCTTTGGTTCGTGCCTAAGGCGGCAGGCCGGGCTTTTCAATGGCACGGCGATCGGTTAGCCATGATCGAAAGCCACAGGAGCCGTCGATGAAAGCCCCGCTGATCCCTGCCCTTGTTGTTGCACTGGCCATTGCTGGCACGCTGTCGGGCTGTTCGCGGATCAGCGAAAGCCGGTTCAATCCGCTGAACTGGTTCGGCAGCTCCGAGCCGGTGGCGGCGACGCTGGCGCCCGAGGGCGGCTATGCCCAGGCCGCCGAGGATCACCGCCAGCCTGCCGCCCAGATCACCCGGATGGATCTTCAGCGCGTCAGCGGTGGGGCGGTGCTGCTGGTCACCGGCGTTGCGCCTTCGCTGGGCTGGTGGGATGCTGAACTGGTGCCCGCCGAGGTCAGCGACCGGCCGGTCGACGGCACGCTGGCCTATCGGCTGATGATCGCGGCCCCGCGCCCCGGTAGCGCCGACGCGTCCCGCGCCGGCACCCAGCAAACGCGCGAGATCATCGTGCAGCACTTCATTTCCGAGGTGAAGCTGGCGCAGGTCAATCGGCTGGTGGTCGAGGGCGCGAATGGCGCCCGCAGCATGCGGCGCTGATCAGCCGCCCACCTCGACCACGCGCACCGTCGTGCCCTTGGCCGACAGCGCCAGTTCGCCCCGGCACAGCCGCAGCGCATCCTGGCCAAAGACCTCATGCCGCCAGCCGTGCAGCGCGGCCAGATCCCGCCGCCCCGCCGCCAGCCCGTCCAGATCCGAGGCGCTGGCGATCAGCTTGGCTGCGACGCCCGATTCTTCGGACTTGGCTTTCAGCAGCACCCGCAACAGGTCGGCCAGTGCGCCATTGCCCTGCATCTGCGGGCCGTCATCCTCGGGCTTGGGCAGCGCGGTCTGCGGCACGGCCATGCCCGCCGTCACCGCCGCGATGATGCCATCGGCAATGTCACCCTTGCGCGCCTCGCGCAAGAGCAGCCGGGCGCGCGACAGGTCATCGGCGCTTTGCGGCCGGGTCGAGGCCAGTTCCAGCAGCGCATCATCCTTGAACACGCGCGAGCGCGGCACATCGCGCGACTGGGCATAGCGTTCGCGGAAGGCCGCCAGTTCGCGCAGTACCGCCATGAAGCGGCCTGACTGGGTGCGGGTCTTGACGCGCTGCCAGGCCTCATCGGGGCGTGTGATATAGGTCTCGGGGTTCAGAAGGATCGCTTCTTCTTCCTCCAGCCAGTGCTGGCGGCCCGATTTCACCAGTTCGCGCGACAGATGTTCGTAGATCACCCGCAGATGCGTGACATCGGCCAAGGCGTAATCCAGTTGTGCGGGCGTCAGCGGGCGGCGCGACCAATCGGTAAAGCGCGAGGTCTTGTCGAGGCTGGCCCGCGCGATCTTTTTCACCAGCGTTTCATAGCTGACCTGATCGCCGAACCCCGCCACCATCGCCGCAAGCTGCGTGTCAAACAGCGGCACCGGAAAGACGCCCGCATCGTGGTGAAAGATCTCCAGATCCTGCCGCGCGGCATGGAACACCTTGACCGTGCCGGGATGGCGGAACAGGTCATACAAGGGTTCAAGCGACAGCTTGCCCGCGATCGGATCGACGATCACCGCCTCGCCATGGGCGGCCACGCCATCGGCACCCGGCAGCGCCATCTGGATCAGGCAGAGCTTCGACCAATAGGTGCGTTCGCGCAGGAACTCGGTGTCGATGGTGACATAGGGCCGGGTCTTGGCGGTCTGGCAAAAGGCGGCCAGGCCTTCGGTCGTGGTAATAATGTCCATGCGCATCCCTTGGGCGGGGTCATCCCGCAAGGGCGGTTTAGGCCAGCCGGGGGGGCTTGAAAAGCCCCCGGTCACGATCGCGTGTCACAGGTCGATCGGCGGGGTCGTTCTGAAGGGGGCCAGCGGATCGGCCGGACCCTCGGGCGCGGGCGGCAGATCAGGCAGCTCGGGTGCGGGCGGCGCACCCGGCTTGCGGCGGATCAGGATGTCGCCATTGGCCAGACGCTCGGGCGCCTGATAATTGCCGATGTCGTCGATCAGCACCCCCAGCCGGTCAAAGGTCGGCGCCATCGCATCCGCCAACAGGCCCATGTCGCGGGTGATATTGTCCAGATGCGGGGCGGCATCGCGCAGCATCTGGTCAAACAACCCGCCGATCAGCCGGTCGATCAGGCCGGGCGGCTCGGGCTGGACGGGCTCGGCACCGGCGGGCTGTGCCGCCAGCAGCAGCGCCAGCATCATGGCCGTGGCATCACGTTTCAGGGTCATTCGGTCCCCCTTCCCTTCTCCGGACGCGGGGCGCGCCCAGGCCTGAATATAGGCGCCCGGTGCGGCGCTTCACAGGTCGATGTCCAGCACCACGGGATAGTGATCCGAGGCCAGCCGCAGCGCCTGCGCCAGGGCCGGGTCGGTGTGCATGTCAGGGTCAAGGATCTGCCAATGCGGGCGATGGCGGGCCAGATCGGGCGAGATCAGGATATAGTCCAGCAGCGCCGCGAACATCCCGTCGGGGGCATCCGACAGATCGGGGCGGTGAAAACGCGCGCTGACCGGGGCCGGGTGGCGGCCCTGCCGCGCGGCTTCAGCATGGGGGTCGTGCAGGCGAAGGGAGGCGGGGCCATCTGCGCCCATCACCACCTCGACCGTCGAGAGGCCAAGCGCGGCCTCGACCCGATCATGGCCGGGGCCGTCATTCAGATCGCCCATGACGATCAGCGGCTGGTTCTGGCGCAACAGCGCGTCGATCCGGGCGCGCAGCCACAAGGCCTGCGCCAGTTGCAGCCGACCATTGCGCGCCGCGCGGCGCAGCGCATCCTCGGCCGAGGTCGCGCCATGCGGGGCCTTGGATTTCACATGCGCCCCGATCAGCCGAAGTCGCATTCCGCGCGCAGTGGTCAGCGCCAGTTCCAGCGGCGGTTTGGAAAAGCGGATGCGGCCAGGCTGGCCGATTTCAGGGACCAGCCGCGCGGGATCGGGCTGATAGTCGCCATCAAAGCGGGGGGCGCGCGCCGTGGGATCGCGGCGCCCCTGCGGATCGTGACGGGCGCGCAGCACCCGCGCGTCATGGAGAAAGGCGATTTCCTGCTGAGTGCCGTTCAGAAAGCCACGCACCGCGCGCCGCGCCCGCAGCCCATGGGCGCGGGCAAAGCGGCCCAGCAGGTGCCGGGTGTCGCGGCTGATGGTGCCGCCATCCAGCCGTGTGTCTGGGGCCTCGATCACCATCACCCCATCCGCATCCAGATGCCGCAGCACCTTCGCGATCGCGGCGATCTGGTCGCGCGCGGCAACGCCCGGCAGGCCGCCCGGACCGTCATCCGCCCGCAGCCGACCTTCGGAATCAAACAGGCTGTCGAACCAGGCGATGTTCCAACTGACCAGCCGCACCAGCCTAGCCCGCGCTGACCGGCTGCGGCGCGGCTGCGCGGATCGCCTCCCAGGCGCGGTTCAGGGCCTGGGTGCGAACCTCGGCCAGCCGCACCGCCTCGGGGGGCAGGCCGCGCGCGAAGGCGCGGTCGGGATGCGCCTCGCGCACCAGCTCGCGCCAGCGGGCGCGCGCCGCTTCAAGCCCGGCGTCATCATCCAGGCCCAGCACATGCCAGGGGTCGGGGTCGGCCTCGGGCACGAAACTGGCACGCAGGCGGCGGAAACAGCGATCCGACAGGCCGAAATGCCGCGCCACCTCGGCCAGAAAGGCATCCTCGGCCTCATTGTAGTCACCATCGGCCAAGGCGATGAAGAACAGCCCCTCCATCACGTCCTCAAGCACGCCTTCACAGGCATCGCCGGGGGCGAACATCGCGCCGATCTTGCGGGCGTAATAATCGAAACCCGCCACATCGGCGCGCGCCAGGTTGAAGACGCGGGCGGCGTTGACCTCCTCGCCTGGCGGGATGGTAAAGACCTGGCGAAAGGCCGTGACCTCATCGCGGGTGACGCGGCCATCGGCCTTGGCCATCTTGGCGCCAAGCGCGATGACGGCGATGGTAAAGCCGACGCTGCGTTCGGGCGGCGTGCGCAGCCGGTCGAACACCGCCGACAGCCCCTCGCCCCGACCAAGTGCGGCCAGGGCGCCGGCCAGACGCGACCAGATGGATTCGGGGGCGGGCAAGGTGGTGGTCATGGCCTGATCCTAAAACGCCGGGACGGGGAATGTCACAGGCATTTCTGCATCAGCACCAGATCCAGCCAGCGGCCGAACTTGCGCCCGACCTGCGGCATCCGCCCGGTTTCAGCATAGCCAAGCGCGGCGTGAAAGCGCAGCGCGGCCTGGTTTTCGCCGCTGATCCCGGCGACCATCACATGCACGCCACCGTCCCGCGCCCGCCCCTCAAGCGCAGTCATCAGCGCGCGGCCGACGCCGTGGGCCTGGGCGGCGGGATCGACGATGATCGTGTGCTCATGGGCGTGAACATAGCCATTGCCACCCCGAAACTGCGCGCAGGTGGCATGGCCTGCGACACGGCCATCCACCTCGGCCACCAGAAACCAGGGGCGCTCAGCGATCATCGCCGCCAGATCGGAAAGGCTTTTCTCCTCGCTGGAAAAGGTGATGGTCGTCGTGCGGATCAGCGGGTTCCAATAGGCGGCGATGGCGGGGGCATCGGCTGCGGTCGCGTCGCGCAGGATCACAGCCAGACCAGCCCGTTGGGCGTGTCGATGGCAGCGCGCAGCCCGGCCGGGCCGGGCGTCACGCGGATGCGCGGATCGGCCAGCCCCAGACCCAGGGCCAGATCGTCGGCACGCGGATGGCTGACCTCAAGCGCCGCAAGCCGACAGCCCGCATCGGGCAGCCGCGCGGCCGGATGCGGCCCGCCCAGCCAGTCGATCAGCGCCGGATGGCATCCGTCAAATGGCATCACGCCGCTGTCGCTGACCCCGATCCGCCAGCAAAGATCACCCCGGCTGACCTCGACCGCGCGGCCCGCGCCGCTGGCGGCCAGCCGCGCGTCAAGATCGTCGCAGGCCGCCACCCAGCCCGCCAGGCGCGGCGCGCCCGAAAACCCGTCCAGCCCGAACCACCGCGCCCGTCCGGGCGGCGGTGCAGCGGGGTCGATGGCGATCACCTCCAGATATTCGCCCGGCCCCAGCGACAACAGCCGGTTGTGGGTGCCCATCACGCCGTGCTGCCCACCGGGCGCCAAGGTCACGCCAAGCGCCGCCTCGACCCAGGCCATCCCCTCGGCCAGGGAGGCCGCCGCCACTGCCACATGATCCAACCGCATGACCGCACCCCTTTCTTCTTGGCCCAAATATTCCGCAGGGCTAAGCGGCGCGCAAGCGCCGCGAGGGGGGGCGCGCAGCTCCCCTTAGCCGCGCAGGGTAAGGGCGTCGTCCAGAACCGCGCGCAAGGCCGCCGGATCAACGGCATCACAGACAAAGGCCCGGCCAATGTCATGGGCCAGAACGAAGCGCATCTGCCCGTCGACCACCTTCTTGTCCTGCGCCATCAACGCGATCAATGCCTCGGCGCCCGGCAGATCGCCCGGAATATCAGCCAGATCGACCTTCATCCCCATGGCGCGCAGATGCGCCCGCACGCGCGAGGGGGTCTCTTGCGCGCACAACCCCATGCGGGCCGACAGATCAAAGGCCAAGGCGCAACCGATCGCCACCCCTTCGCCATGCAGCAGGCGGTCGCCATAGCCGGTGGCGCTTTCCAGCGCGTGACAGAAGGTATGGCCCAGGTTCAGCAACGCGCGTTCGCCCTGTTCGGTCTCATCACGCGCGACGATCCCCGCCTTCATGGCCACCGAATGCCGCACCGCCTGCACTCGTTTATCACTGTTTTCAGCTAGTTGCGGGCCGTTCTTCTCAAGCCATGTGAAGAAATCGGCATCACCCAGAAGGCCGTATTTCACCACCTCGCCATAGCCCGCCAGAAAGTCGCGGGCGGGCAGCGTCATCAGCACGTCGGTATCGGCCAGCACCAGGCTTGGTTGATGAAAGGCGCCGATCAGGTTCTTGCCCTGCGGGCTGTTGATGCCGGTCTTGCCGCCCACCGAACTGTCGACCTGCGCCAGCAGCGTGGTCGGGATCTGCACGAACCGCACCCCGCGCCGCAGGATCGCGGCGGCGAAGCCGGCCAGATCGCCGATCACGCCGCCGCCAAAGGCCACCACCAGATCGCGGCGTTCGACCTTTTCGGACAGCAGCCATTCGACCGCGCGTTCCAGCCCCGGCCAGCCTTTCGTCGCCTCGCCCGCGGGCAGCGCCAGCGACGACATGGCAATGTCGCCCAGACCGGCGCGCAGGCCATCCAGATGCAGGCCCGCCACCGTTTCATCGGTCAGCACCGCCACACGGCGGCGGTGCAGCAAGGGCGCGATCTCGGCCCCGGCGCGCGCCAGCAGGCCCGGCCCGATCCGCACCTGATAGCTGCGATCGCCCAGATCGACGCCAACCGCTTCGCTCATGCCATCTCCTCCAGCAGGCCGGGCACGGCGCGCAACGCGGCCCGCACTCGGTCGGTCATCCCCTCGATCGACAGGCCCGGCACCGCCTCGACCACCACCTGCGCCTCGGCATAGATCGGCTCGCGCGCGGCCAGCAGCGCGGCCAGCGTGCCGCGCGGATCGGCGGTGCGCAGCAGGGGCCGCGTGCTGCGGTGGCGCACCCGCTGCCAGAGCAGGTCCAGATCGGCCTTGAGCCAGACCGAAACGCCCGCCTCTGCAATCGCCTGCCGGTTCGCCGGTGCCAGAAACGCCCCGCCGCCGGTCGAGATCACCGAAGGCCCCGCCGCCAGCAGCCGGGCCAGCACCTCGGCCTCACGCGCGCGAAAGAAACCCTCGCCGTCGCGGGCGAAGATTTCAGCCACGCTCATGTTCGCGGCGGCCTCGATGGCCTCATCTGAATCGCGGAAATCGACGCCCAGCACGCGCGCTAGCTGCGTGCCCACGGCGGTCTTGCCCGCCCCCATCATGCCGATCAGCACCACCGGCCGTGTCAATCGTTGCACCGTGATCGTCCCGTCTGCGAGGGCCGCCAGGGTGAGCGCGGCGCGAATAGCCAGGCCCGACCGGCGAGGGGCTGCCCAAAAGACACGCCCTGCCCCGATTTTCCCCCTGAATGGCGTGATCTTGCCGAGATTACCATATATATTCGCGACCAAAGACCCCAGACCGCACCTGTGCGCGCGGTCGGGCAATGATGACAATGGCAGAAGACAGGCGGAACGGCAGATGCTTACCTTTCTGAAAATCCTTGTGGCACTGGTCGTTCTGGGCCTGATCGGCGTGGCCGGTTATGCCTATCTGGGCGACATGCAGGCCGATCCGGTCGAAACCCGGCTGCCGGTCACGCTGAATGGCACGAATTAAACCCCTGCTGGCGGCACTGACGCTGGCGCTGCCGATCCCCGCATGGGCCGCGGATGATGGCGCGCCGATGTCGGCGGTCGACTGGCTTAGCCCGTCGCTGGCACCCGCACCGGGTGTGGACACCCGGCAGGTGCCGCCGCCCGCCTGGCGGCCCGGTCAGCCGAACCCCGGTTCCCGCGTGGTCGAGCCTCCGGTCGCGCAGACCGGCGCGGTCGGCCCCGTCACCACCCTGCGGCTGGGCGAGGCGAACCCGGAAAGCCTTGGGCTGATGCCGGCCGACCGCGCACGGCTGCCCGCCGATCTGTGGTCGGGCAGCCAGCCGGGCGATGTCGCGGCGCTGATTGCGACCGCGCCCGCCGACGGGCCGCCGGGCATCGGCGCCTTGCTGCGCCGCCTTCTGGTGGCGCGGCTGGATCCGATGCCGGGCGCGCAGGGACAGGTGTTTCTGGCCCGCGTCGACCGGCTGCTGGATCTGGGCGCACTGGATGCGGCCCAGGGGCTGCTGGATGCCGCCGGTCCCGGCGATGCCGAACGCTTCCGCCGCCGCTTCGACGTCGCCCTGTTGACCGGGCATGAGACCCGGGCCTGCGCCACGCTGGACGAATCCCCCGGTCTGACGCCCAGCCTGCCCGTGCGGCTGTTTTGCCTGGCGCGCGGCGGCGACTGGTCGGCGGCGATGACCAGCTTTGTTGCGGCGCGCGCGTTGGATCTGATCGACCCCGAGATGTCGGAACTGCTGCTGCGCTTCCTTGACCCCGAACATGCCGATGGCGCGGCCCCCTTGACCCCGAACGGCACCCCCACACCGCTGAGCTATCGGCTGATGGAGGCGATCGGCGAGCCGCTGCCCACCCATGGCCTGCCGCTGGCCTTTGCCCAGGCCGACCTGTCGGCCAACACCGGCTGGCGCGCGCAGATCGAGGCATCGGAACGGCTTGCCCGCGCGGGCGCGCTTCGGGCCGACCGGCTGTTTGACAGCTATGGCCATCAGCGCGCGGCGGCCTCGGGCGGGGTGTGGGACCGGGTGGCGGCGATCGCGGCGCTGAATGCGGCACTGGCGGATCTGCCGCCGGGTGATGGTCCCGATCCCCGGTTGGATGCGGCGCTGGTCACCGCTTGCGACCGGTTGGCGGAGGCCGGTCTGATCGACCCGCTGGCCGAGGTCTATGCCCCCCGCCTGTTGCCGCGCGTGAACCGGCTTGGCCCGGCGGGCGGGGCCTGCGCGACGCGCCTTGGCCTGATGACCGAGGCCGCCGCCGACTGGACCGCCACCCCCGGCGCGGCCACCGCCCCGCCGCTTGCGCTGGCACTGGCGCGGCCCGACAGCCCGCTGCCGCAGCCGGGTGACAATGCGATGGAACAGGCGGTCTGGGCGGGCTTTGCCGACACGGCGCAGCCCAGCCAGACGGTCACCGATCTGCTGGCCGCCGACCGGCGCGGCGAGGCGCTGCTGGCCAGCCTTGCCGATCTGGCCGAGGGCGCGGGCGGTGGCGATCCGCGCCGCCTGACCGCCGGGCTGGTCGCACTGCACCGGCTGGGGCTGGAGGCCGACGCCAGATTGATCGCGCGGCAGGCGCTGATCCTTCATGACCGACGCTGAGCCCCCCCCTGCCCCATCGGGCCAGACCCGCCTATGGGTCAGCGCGTTTCTGGACGCCGCCAGCGCCGAGGCGGGCGTGGCGCGCAACACGCTGCTGGCCTATGGCCGCGATCTGGTCGATTTCGGCGGCTGGCTGGCGCATCGGGGCCTTGCCCCCGACAGCGTGACCCAAACCCAAATCGAGGACTACCTGATCGGGCTTGAGGCGATCGGCCTGTCGCCTGCCACCCGCGCGCGCCGCCTGTCGGCGATCCGGCAATTCTTCCGCTTCGTTCAGGATCAGGGCTGGCGCGCGGATCACCCGGCGATCCGGCTGGCCGGGCCGGGCCGCGCGCGCCGCCTGCCGCGCAGTCTGGGGCAGGATCAGGTGACGGCGCTGCTGACCGCCGCAGCCGAAACCGGCGCAACCCCCGCCGAGCGGTCGCGCAACCGGGCGCTGATGGAACTGCTTTACGCCACCGGCCTGCGCGTCAGTGAACTGGTCAGCCTGCCCGTCGCCGCCGCGCGCGGCGATCCGCGCATGATCCTGGTGCGCGGCAAGGGCAGCAAGGACCGGCTGGTGCCGCTGTCCGACCCCGCACGCGCGGCGCTAGCCCATTGGCTGGTCCACCGCGACGCCGCCGATGCGGCGCGCCCGCGCGGCAGCCCCCCTGCCCGCGCCCTGTTTCCCGCGCGCGGGCGCGACGGCCACCTGACCCGGCAGGGCTTTCATGCGCTGCTGAAAACCTTTGCCGCCAAGGCCGGGCTGAACCCCGCGCAGGTCACGCCTCATGTGCTGCGCCACGCCTTTGCCACGCACCTGCTGGAAGGCGGCGCCGATCTGCGCGTCATTCAGACGCTGCTGGGCCATGCCGACCTGTCCAGCACCGAAATCTATACCCATGTGCTTGAGGCGCGGCTGCGGGAACTGGTAATGACCCATCACCCGCTGGCCCAGCCCGATCCCAGACATCCGCCCACCGCAACCCAAGACGAGAGTGACAATGCAACATCTTGACCTGACCTTCTGGTTGAATGCCGCGGGCATTGCCGTTCTGCTGATGATATCGGCATTCTTTTCGGGGTCGGAAACCGCATTGACGGCCAGTTCGCGCGCCAAGCTGAAGGCACGGGCCGACAAGGGCGACGAGGGCGCGGGCATCGCGCTGAGCGTGACCGAGGATAACGAACGCTTCATCGGCGCAATGCTGCTGGGCAACAACGTCGTCAACATCCTCTCGGCCAGCCTGGCGACCGCGCTGCTGACGCGCACCTTCGGTGACAAGGGCGTGCTGGTTGCGACGGCGGTGATGACGGTGCTGGTTCTGATCTTTTCGGAAGTGCTGCCCAAGACCTATGCGATCATGGTGCCGGAAACCGTAGCCAGCCGCGTGGCCCGCCCGGCGGCGCTGTTCACCCGGATGCTGGCACCCGTGGTCACATTGGTCCGTGCCATCGTGCGCGGCATCCTGCGGCTGGTCGGCATCCGCGCCGACGCGGGTCAGCATCTGTTCACCATCCACGAGGAAATCGCCGGTGCGCTGGCGATCGGCGCATCCGAGGGCAAGGTGGACAAGGAAGACCGCGACCGCCTGCTGGGCGCACTCGACCTGGGCAATCGCACCGTAGACGAGATCATGCGCCACCGCAGCCAGATCGAGATGATCGACGCCGACGCGCTGCCCGGTGCCATCCTGGCGCAGGTTCTTGCCTCTCCGCATACGCGCATGCCGCTGTTCCGCGGCGAACGTGAGAATGTCGTCGGCGTCCTGCACGCCAAGGATCTGTTGCGCGCCGTCGACAAGTTCCTGCGCTCGGGCGATGGCAAGCTGGATTCGGTCTCGGACCTGGATGTGATGAAGGTGGCGATGCAGCCCTATTTCATCCCCGATACCACGCCGCTGGACGAACAGATGCGCGAGTTCCTGAAGCGGCGCACGCATTTCGCGCTGGTCGTCGATGAATATGGCGATCTGAAGGGGCTGATCACGCTGGAGGATATCCTCGAGGAAATCGTCGGTGAAATCACCGATGAGTTCGACACCACCACCGTTCCCGCGCCCGCCCGCACCGAGACCGGCGATTATCTGATCGACGGCGCGATGACGATCCGCGACCTGAACCGCGCGCTGGATTGGTCTCTGCCCGATGATGAGGCCAATACCGTCGCCGGCCTGGTCATCCACGAGGCGCAGATGATCCCGCTGCAAGGTCAGGTGTTCTCGTTCCACGGTTTCCGGTTCGAGGTGGTGACCCGCAAGGACAACCGCATCACCCGCATGAAGGTGCGCCCGCTGTAGATCGGGGCGCCTTTGCCCCCATAAATCCTTTAGCGCAATCATAACCTTGGGCAGTCAGGATTCCCTGACTCGCCTTTACGGGGAAATTGGTCGACCATTTCCCCGTTCCATGAGTGGTGGCAATTTCGCCAGGAACGACGGCGCGCGGCTTAGCCCTGGTTTTTTCAGGGAAGCCGCGCGTCACCGTCGCCGCGAAGCCTGCCTGACATGCAGAACGCCGCCCGGTGGGCGGCGTTCGCATCAGACAGATGGGGAAGGATCAGCCCTTCAGGGTCTTGGCGACCTCGGCAGCGAAGTCTTCCTTTTCCTTTTCGATACCCTCGCCCACGGCGACGCGGGCAAAGCCGGTCACTTCGATCCCGGCATCCTTGGCAGCCTGGGCCACGGTGATGTCGGGATTGATGACGAACTTCTGGCCCAGCAGGGTCACTTCTTCAAAGAACTTGGCCATACGGCCTTCGATCATCTTGGCGATCACCGCCTCGGGCTTGCCCGATTCACGCGCCTGTTCGGTCAGCACGTTCTTTTCGCGCTCGATATAGGCCGGGTCCAGGTCGGCCTCCGACAGCGAGGCGGGCGAGGTCGCGGCGATGTGCATGGCGATCTGCTTGGCCACATCCAGGTTGTCGCCCTTGATGCCGACCAGAACGCCGATCTTGCCCATGCCTTCGGCCGCGGCGTTGTGGACATAGGACGCCACATTGTCGCCGGTGACCACGACCATCCGGCGCAGGGTCATGTTCTCGCCGATCTTGGCGATGGCATCGGTCAGCACTTCGCTGACCGGCTTGCCGCCCAGTTGCGCGGCGTTCAGGCCGTCCAGGTTGTCGACGCCCAAAGCGGTCTCGGTGATGCCGCGGACCATGCCCTGAAACTCATCGTTCTTGGCCACGAAGTCGGTTTCGCTGTTGATTTCAACGGCGACACCCTTGCCGCCTTTGACGGCAACGCCGACCAGACCTTCGGCGGCCACACGGCCGGCCTTTTTCGCGGCCTTCGCCAGGCCCTTGGTGCGCAGCCAGTCAACGGCGGCTTCCATGTCGCCATTGGTTTCGGTCAGGGCTTTCTTGGCATCCATCATGCCCGCGCCGGTCGATTCGCGCAGGTCTTTCACCATTTGTGCGGTGATGGTCATCACAGCATCTCCTTGCTGAATGGGATCGGGCGGGGCTGACCCCGCCCTGATGTGCTGAATGGGGTCGGGCGGGGCATAGCCCGCCCTGATGTCAGTTCTGTAACGGCGCCGATCAGGCGTCGACGGCTTCTTCGGCCGGGGCCTCTTCCAGGGCGCCCAGGTCGACACCGGCGGCACCCATCTGGGCGCTCATCCCGTCCAGCGCAGCGCGGCTGACCAGATCGCAGTAAAGCGCGATGGCGCGGGCCGCGTCGTCGTTGCCGGGGATCACATAGTCCACGCCCTTGGGCGAGCAGTTGGTATCCACGACCGCGACCACCGGGATGCCCAGCTTCTGCGCTTCCAGGATCGCCAGGTCTTCCTTGTTCACGTCGATGACGAACAGCAAATCCGGCAGGCCGCCCATTTCACGGATGCCGCCCAGGCTGGCCTGAAGTTTGGCCTGCTCGCGCTCCATGTTCAGACGTTCTTTCTTGGTCAGGCCCTCGCCACCGGCGGCCATCACTTCGTCGATCTGCTTCAGACGCTGGATCGACTGCGACACGGTTTTCCAGTTGGTCAGCGTGCCGCCCAGCCAGCGGTGGTTCATGTAATACTGCGCCGACTTTTCGGCGGCTTCGGCCACGGCCTTCTGCGCCTGACGCTTGGTGCCGACGAACAGGATGCGGCCGCCCTTGGCAACGGTTTCGCGCACGACGTTCAGCGCGGCGTCCAGCATGGGGACGGTCTGCGTCAGGTCGATGATGTGGATACCGTTGCGGTCGCCATAGATGTATTCGGCCATGCGCGGGTTCCAGCGCTGGGTCTGGTGGCCGTAGTGAACGCCAGCTTCAAGCAGCTGACGCATCGAGAAATCAGGAAGCGCCATATCCATGTCCTTTCCGGTTTGCGCCTTGGCGGGGCTTTCAAGACTGACGTCTCAACCGGTGGACCGATGCAGGATGTCTCTCTGCAAAGGCCCGACCCCGCCTGTGAAGTGGCGCGCGTTTAGCCCGGAGCGGACCCGCGCGCAAGGGGGAAGGCTGCGCGGGCGGCGGGTTCGGATGCCTATTTGTGCAAGAAAGAAGGCCAAGTTGACGGTATCTTAACCGAATCGGTGTCTGTTGGGATCACGGCACAGGCTGGCGAGTCGATGGCCGTCAAGGAAGAAGGCCCTGGCGCCTGGAGGTTTGGACAGGCCCGCCTGAAAGGGTTGGGGGCGCCAGAATCTTCCTTGGTCACATACCCAAGCACGCTTAGGGCTTGCGGAAGGCAAGGCATGGGTCAGGACGCGGGGTCGGCGCGGTCAGGATCAGCATGTCGTAAAGATCGGGGGCGGCGTCGCCGGCCTCGGTGCAGGTTTGGCCGTCGCATTCGCTTTGGCCCAGGGCGAAGATACGTGCCTCGGGCGCGGCTTTGGCCAGCATCGCTGGGACAGCGCGGTCCTTGCGCGCGTGGCCGGTGCCGGTGATCAATACGACCGGGCCGCCGGTTTCGCTCAGCGCGGCCAGCGTGGCGCGGGCAAAGGCGGCATCGCGCAGCCGCTGCGCCTCGACCATGCCGGGCAGGGCAGTGTCGGGCAAGGCGCCGCAGTGATCGTCGCCGATCTCCTCGGCCAGGCGGGCGGCCTGGTCCTTGGGCAGCGGGCGGGCCAGCCCGTATTGGGCCGCACCGGTGCCAAAGACCGCTGCCGCGCCTTCGGTCATGGCGCGGCGCACGTGATCGCGTGGCAGCGCCGCACCCCGGATTCCGCCCTTGGGCACATGGGCAAAGACCGGCGCATAAAGCGCGAAATCGGGCCAGCCGGAATTGGCCCAGTCCAGGGCCCGCGCCAGTGACTTGGCATCGCGCGGGTCGATGTCGCGGGCCCGCGCCGCTTGCTCGGGGGTCAGCATTTCAAAGACGACCGCCGTGGGGGCCAGCGTGGCGATGGCGGCGGCCTGATTGCGGTGGTGCTGGGGGTTGTCGTGAACCTCGCCCAGAATGGCGATGTCGACCGGGTTTTCGGCCAGATGCAGCGCTGCATCCTGCGCCAGTGCCGGCCCCGCCAGCCATGCCGCCACCACCACCGAAAGCCCGATCCCGCGTGCCATGCCGTTCCCCCGTGCATCCTGATTGTGGTGATAGGTCGGCTCGCCCCGCTGGGCAAGCGCAGCGACGTTAACCATTCCTAAACCATCGCCGCGCTAAGCAGGGGCAAAGGGGGGCGCATGACCGCAATCACCTATACTGTGGCATTCGAGGGCGTCGAGGCGCGTGAGGTCGAGGTGCAATGTGCGCTCGCCGCCGGGATGCCCGCCTTTGCCGTCGTCGGCCTGCCCGACAAGGCGGTGTCCGAAGCCCGCGAGCGGGTGCGCGCGGCGCTGGCTGCGATGGCCATCGCGCTGCCGACAAAAAAGATCACCGTCAACCTGGCGCCCGCCGATCTGCCGAAGGAGGGGGCGCATTTCGATCTGCCGATCGCGCTTGCCTTGCTGGCCGCGCTGGACATTCTGCCGCGCGATGCGGTTGCGGGCGTCACCGCCATTGGCGAACTGACGCTGGACGGGCGGCTGATCGCGGTGCCCGGCGCCCTGCCCGCCGCGGTCGGCGCGGCGGCGGCGGGTCGGGTGCTGATCTGCCCGCGCGCCTCGGGGGCCGAGGCGGCCTGGGTCGGGGCCGCGACGGTTTTCGCGCCGGCCACCCTGACCGAAGCCATCGCGCATCTGACTGATCGACATCCGCTGCGCCCCGCCCTGCCCGGTGAGGTCGCGCTGCCTCCCGTCAGCCGCGATCTGCGCGACGTCAAGGGCCAGATCCGCGCCAAACGCGCATTGGAAATCGCCGCCGCCGGACGCCACCACCTGTTCATGTCCGGTCCGCCCGGTGCCGGCAAATCCATGCTGGCCGCGCGCCTTCCCAGCCTGATGCCGCCGCTGTCGGCACCCGAGGCGCTGGAAACCTCGATGATCCTGTCGCGCGCGGGCCTGATCGGCGAGGGCGGCATCTCGCGCCAGCGGCCTTTCCGCGAGCCGCATCACACCGCCTCGATGGCGGCGATCGTCGGCGGCGGGCGCGGTGCGCAGCCCGGCGAAATCAGCTTGGCCCATAACGGCGTGCTGTTTCTGGACGAACTGCCCGAATTCTCGCGCGCGGTGCTGGAAACCCTTCGCCAGCCGGTCGAAACCGGTCAGGTGATGGTCGCGCGCGCCAACGCCCATATCCGCTATCCGTGTCGGTTCCTGCTGGTCGGGGCTGCAAACCCCTGCCGCTGCGGCCACCTGACCGACCCAGCCCGCGCCTGTTCGCGTGCCCCGCAATGCGGCGAGGACTACCTTGGTCGCATCTCTGGCCCGTTGATGGATCGGTTCGACCTGCGAATCGAGGTGCCCTCGCTGCGGTTGGCCGACCTTGATCGCCCGGCCGAGGGTGACAGCTCGGCCGATGTCGCCGCCCGCGTGACCGCCGCGCGCG
This sequence comes from Paracoccus zhouxuedongae, assembly GCF_041927815.1. NCBI lineage: Bacteria > Pseudomonadati > Pseudomonadota > Alphaproteobacteria > Rhodobacterales > Paracoccaceae > Paracoccus > Paracoccus zhouxuedongae. The sequence continues at coordinate 178,774 of NZ_JBHFHM010000002.1, read as the reverse complement.
CGATCCAAGCCGAACGCTATGGCCATCACCCCGATCTGCACACCAATGCCGAAGCCGAGGGCCGCGTGCTTGAGGATATCGCGCAGCCAGATGCCGAGGGCCAGGCCCTGATCGCGCGTGTTGCCGACCGCTTCGGGCTGACCGCACGCGGCTATCACCGCATCCTGCGCGTGGCCCGCACCATCGCCGATCTCGAGGCCGCGCCGAAAGTTGCCGCGCATCACATTGCCGAAGCGGTCGGATATCGCATCCGCCCCGACCTGCGTGACTGAAGGGACGATGGTGCGACTGTCGGTCGGCGGTGGCTTGCGGGTCCGGATTTTGGAGGGCTTTGGCGGCGAAAGACGGCAGAATCGGGCTTGGCAGGCGATGACGCAACACGGGCGCTTTGCGGCTGCCAATTACGCGCACAGCCACGCTGAACGCCATCAGAAGGTGGCCGGATCACCCACGTCGCGGTCCAGTCCAGGGCACCGACCCCGCGCTATCGATAAATCTTGGCCTGCCGGCGAATCGTTTGGCAGCGATGACCTGTCATTACATCGACCACCTTCGGGATGGCGAAAGCGCCGCGCCTTGTGATGGCCAGCAGCGGATCGGCTGGGCGGGCGGCTTCAGTTCACACAGATGTTCCAGGCCGCCCACCTCAGCACGAGGCCACGCCGGGCACCGGGAACGCACCATCGGCTGCCCGGACGGTAACCGAGAATCTCGATCCATGGGCATCAGCACAATAGGCCGGAGAGGCACAGTTGATGGCGACTCACCCGGCGACCATGCGCGCCGACATCACGGCTCTGGCGGCCAGGGCGAGCGGGATCGCTTGAGGCGGCCGGCTGTCTTGATGAGCCGGCGGCAGCCGGTCTATCGACAGATCGAAGGCGGTCGAATCACGTTGGCACTTTCGTTAGGCAGCACACAGACGCCCCCGGCCCCCTTCATCGGCCAAGGTGCTTCGATACGCGATGATCATTCCGTTGAGGGGAGCGATAGCTCGTACGGCATCGCCTTTGCTTGGCAGGGATTAACCGGACCGAGGATGGTTGCAAGCTCGCATCGGGATGCTGGAGAAGCACATGACCGCAGAAGCGATGCCGCCGAAATGGGCCGTCATCAATCCGTTTGCCAATGAGGGTTTGGTGATCCAGCAGCCAGGTTTGCTCTGCCGTCCAGCGCGACTCTTCGGGATCGGTGTCACACTCGGCCCGTCTTTAGGAGACCGAGTGGGCAGTTGTCTTGATCGGCAGCGAGCCCAGGGCGCCGAACAAAATCTCCTCGGCAAAACACGATCACCCATACATCGCCCTGTTCGCCGGCGGCGATGCGTCGCGCGCCAGGTGGCCATCCCACAACCAGAAGCGCGATCGGACAAGCTGTCGGCGCGATGCCTGACATCTGCACCTTGGCCATGATTTCAGGTCGGAGCACCACGACGATCGGGTGAGTATCAGTGGCATCGGCGGATGTTTCCGCCCGTGCGTGACGGCTGGATCAGCACCATATCCACCCGCGCGACGTCACGATGCAGCATCACCTGCACCATCGCGCCGACCAGCCACAGCAGCAGGTCGACGGCGAAGGGCCACCGCAGGATTACCGCAGCAGATCAAACTGCCATGGCATCGACGCGTCGTTCGACCGCCTCCCATATCAGGCGCGCCACATTGGTGCCGTCGAAGCGCTCCAGCTCCTGAATACCGGTGGGCGAGGTCACGTTGATCTCGGTCAGCCAGTCCCCGATCACATCGATCCCGACAAAGACCTGACCTTTTTCGCGCAGAACGGGGCCGATACGGTCGCAGATCTCGCGGTCGCGCGGTGTCAGCGCAACCGGCTCGGCACGGCCGCCGACATGCATGTTCGACCGTGTTTCACCCTTTTGCGGGACGCGGTTGATCGCCCCGACAGGCACGCCGTCGACCAGAATGATCCGCTTGTCACCCTCGCTGACAGCGGGCAGGAAGCGCTGCGCGATCAGCGGCTCACGGTTGATGTTGGAGAAGAGTTCATGCAGCGCCGCGAGATTTCCATCATCGGCGCGCAGGCGGAACACGCCAGCCCCGCCGTTTCCGTACAGCGGCTTCAGAATGATATCACCATGCACGGCGCGAAAATCGCGGATGGCCTGCAAATCGCGGGCGACCAGTGTCGGCGGCGTCAGATCGGGAAAGTCCAGAACCAGCAGCTTTTCTGGGCAGTTGCGCACCCAGAACGGATCGTTCACAACCAGCGTCTGCCCCCTCAGGCGGTCCAAAAGATGTGTCGTCGTGATATAGCCCATGTCAAACGGCGGATCCTGGCGCAGCCACACCACATCGACATCGGCCAGATCACGTTCCTCGGCATCACCGAACTGAACGTGATCCCCCCTGACGCGTTGCAGGTTGACCGGCCAGCCACGTGCAAGCACCCGCCCCTCCCGATAGATCAACCGGTCAGGCGTATAGAAAAACAGGCTGTGCCCCCGCGCTTCGGCTTCCAGCCCGATGCGAAACGTGCTGTCTGCGTCAATGTTGACGGCCTGGATCGGATCCATCTGCAAAGCCACCTGCAATGGACGGCTGGCCTTGGCAACGGTTGAATCGGACGGGCGCGGGCTGGTCGACATGGGTTTTCCCCTGGCTGGACAATCCTGTTGCCCTGCATGAGACCAGTTACGTGCCGATGCAAGCCCACCCAAAGGCAGATCAGTTCAGGCCAAAGGCGTTTTCGATCACATCGACCCGCCCCATGGCATCCACCAGCGCCACGTCAAACCGCATCGGGGTCAACTGCCCTGTCGGCTCACCGGCCAGATATTCGCTGGCGGCCCCGCAGATGCGATCCATTTGCCGCCTGCTTAGACGTAGCGCCGCCGTAGCGAAATCACGGGCCCGCTTGACCTCGATGAAGATCAGCCCGTCCTCATCACGCGCCACCAGGTCGATCTCGCCCTGGCTACCGCGCCAGCGGCGGGCGGCGATCGACCGGCCCGCCTTGTCGTAATAGGCGGCCACACAGGCCTCGGCCAACAAACCGGCCTGATAGTTCGCCGCGCCTCGCGCCGCTTGCATCCGCATCGCCATCCCCTTCGCCGGGCTGACGCGGACATCAATCCAACGTCAGCGCGATCTGATAAACCTCACGCCGCGGCCGGTTCAGCATCTGCGCCACCTCGGCCGCCGCATCCTTGCGCGTCATCTGCCCCAGCCGATCCCGGAGCGCGGCGATGATGTCATCCGTGCCGATCACAACCGGCAGCGGTCGCCCCACGACAATCACCACCTCACCCTTCGGCGGCGTTTCAGCATAGCTTGCAGCCAGTTCCGCCAGCGTGCCGCGCCGCACCTCCTCGAATCGTTTGGTCAGTTCGCGGCACACTGCCGCCGGTCGTTCTGATCCGAATCTCTCGCACAGATCATTTAACATTTCCCCAACGCGTCTGGGTGATTCAAAGAAGATCATGGTTGACGGAACGGCCGCGAGTTCCTCCAGCCAGGCCATGCGGGCGCTGTGGGTGCTTGGCGCGAAGCCTGCAAAAGTGAACCGGTCGCTGGGCAGGCCCGATACCGTCAGCGCCGCCAGCACCGCCGAGGGGCCAGGCGCCGAGGTCACCGGCAGCCCCGCCGCGATGGCCTCTTGTGCCAGCCGATAGCCCGGATCGGCGACCAGCGGCGTCCCCGCCTCCGAGGCATAGGCGACGCTTTTGCCTTGCTCCAGCAGCGACATCAGCCGTGGCCGGACCGCCGCGCCATTATGGTCATGATAGGCGATCAGCGGCCGATGATTCAGCGCAATCCCATGGATTTCAAGCAGATGGCGCAGCGTCCGCGTATCCTCGGCAGCAATGGCATCGGCGTCGCGCAGGATGTCCAGCCCGCGCAGCGTGATGTCGCGCGCCGTGCCGATCGGGGTGGCAACGAAATACAGGCCCGGCGCCAATCGCGGCGCCTGCGCCTGCCCCTGAAAACCCTCGTTCATCAGCGCCTCCCTTCCTTGCCGCGCGCCCCTGCGCGGGGGTTTGCCGGTGCGGCTTTTCCCCGGCCTTAGCGCGTTTACAACCCCCTGGGAACCCCGTAGGATTTTAGCGATTTTACCACAGATCCAGCCGATGGGGCCGCCTCTCATGACCGCCAGCACTACCCTGTTCTGCCGCGCCAGCCTGACCCTGGGCGCGGCTTTTCTTGTCACCGCCTGTCAACCGACCGGCATGGGCGGACCGTCGACCGGGCCGACCATCGACCCGCGTCAGCCCGTGCCCGTCGCCCTGTTGGTGCCGACCGGGGCCGAGCCGGGCATCGCCAGCGCGCTGAGCAATGCCGCGCGCATGGCCGCCGCCGACGTGCGCGGCGCCACAATCGACCTGCGCATCTATGACAGCGGTTCCTCGTCGGCATCGGCCGCTGCCGCCGCGCAGAAGGCCGTCGATGCCGGTGCCAAGATCATCGTCGGCCCGCTGCACGCCGAGGCCGCCAATGGCGTTGGCACCGCCGTTCTGGACGAAGGCATCAACGTTCTGGCCTTTTCCAACAACCCCGCCGTCGCGGGCGGTAACGTGTTCATCGTCGGCTCGACCTTCGACAACACCGCCAACCGGCTGGTGCGCTATGCCCGCAGCCAGGGCAAGTCGCGCATTTTCCTGACCACTGGTGACGATATCGCCGGCCAGACCGCCGGTGCCGCGGTCGAGGGTGCGATTGCCCGCAACGGCGCGCGTCTGGCGGGCAAGCAGGTCCATACCCAGTCGGTCCAGGGTGTCGAGGCCGCCGCCCCCGCCGTTGCCGCCGCCGCCAAGTCCGGCCAGGCCGATGCGATCATGCTGACCGGCGATCCCTATGGCGCGCTGCCCTTCATGCTCAAGGCGCTCGGCGCGAACGGCGTCAGCCCGGCCACCACGCAATACATGGGCCTGACCCGCTGGGATGCCAATGCGCAGGTGATGGCCGACCCGGCGGCGCAGGGCGCCTGGGTCGCGCTGCCCGATCCGCGCACCTATGACCAGTTCGCCGCGCGCTATCGGGCCGCCTATGGCGCGGCGCCGCATCCGCTGGCCGGGCTGGCCTATGACGCGGTGGCCGCCATCGGGGCGCTGGCCGCGCGGGGCAATGCCAACGCGCTGACCACCGCAGGGCTGACCTCATCCTCGGGCTTTGCCGGGGTCAACGGCGCGTTCCGGCTGAACCGCGATGGCACCAACAGCCGCGCGCTGGCGATCGGCCAGATCCGCGGCAATCAGATCGTCGTGGTCGATCCGGCGCCGCGCAGCTTTGGCGGCGCAGGTTTCTGACCCCGTGACCGAGACCACCATCGACACCATCCAAAGCGCCCCGGCCCTGCCCGGGGCGCAACCCATTTTCGATGCCACCGCCTTTCGCGCCACACTGGAAAAGGCGCTGGCCGGCCATGACAACCCGCGCGACCTGCGTGCCGCCGCCGTCGCCTGCCTGTCGGTGGCCCGCTCGGCCGCACTGGCCGATATCGAGGCAGGCTTCGCCGCCCATCCCCGCGCCGCCCGCGAGACCGTGCGCGCCTATGCCAGCCTGACCGACGGCATCGTCACCGCCGCCCATATCGTCGCGACCGAGTTCCTGCACCCCCAGCAGACCGCCTCGGACGCCGACCAACTGGCGGTCATCGCCGTCGGCGGCACCGGCCGCGCCGAGATGGCGCCGCAATCCGATGTGGACCTGTTGTTCCTGACCCCCTGGAAGATGACGCCCTGGTGCGAAAGCGTCATCGAATCCATGCTGTACATCCTGTGGGATCTGCGACTGAAGGTTGGCCATGCCAGCCGCACCATCGCCGATTGCCTGCGCCTCGCGCGTGAGGACATCTCGATCCGCACCGCGCTTTTGGAACATCGCTTCATCACCGGCCACGCCCCCCTGGCCGAGGCCCTGCGCGAGCGCCTGCATACCGATCTGTTCACCGGCACCGAGGCCGAGTTCATCGAAGCCAAGCTTGAGGAACGCCGCGCCCGACACGAACGCCAGGGCGGCCAGCGTTACGTTCTGGAACCCAATGTCAAAGAGGGCAAGGGCGGCCTGCGCGACCTGCAAACGCTCTATTGGATTGCGAAATACATCCACCTGGTCGACCGCGCCGTCGAGCTGGTCGATGTCGGCGTATTCACCCAGGATGAACACCTGGCCTTCTGGCAGGCCGAGGATTTCCTGTGGGCCGTCCGCTGCCACCTGCATCTGATCACCGGCCGCCCGACCGACCAGTTGACCTTCGACATGCAGGTCGAGGTCGCGCGCCGCATGGGCTATGAAGATGGCGGCGGCCGCCGCGCCGTCGAACATTTCATGCAGGATTACTTCATTCAGGCCACCAAGGTGGGCGAGCTGACGCGCATCTTCCTGACCGCGCTCGAAGCCCGCCACGGCACCCGCGCGCCGATGCTGAAACGCCTGCTGCGCCGCCGCACCAAGGTCCGCGCGCCCTTTGCCGACGACAATGGCCGGCTGAACATCGGCGACACCGCCGCCTTTCTGGCCGATCCGCTGAACATGCTGGCGATCTTTGCCGAAGGGATGCGCACCGGCCTGTTGATCCACCCCGAGGCGATGCGCGTCGTGGTGGCCAATCTCGACCTGATCGACGACGATCTGCGCAACGATCCGCGCGCCAACACGCTGTTCCTGGCGATGCTTCTGGATCACGGCAACCCCGAACGCGCGCTGCGGCGGATGAACGAACTGGGCGTCCTCGGCGCCTTCATCCCCGAGTTCAAGCCGATCGTGGCGATGATGCAGTTCAACGTCTATCACCACTACACGGTCGACGAACACACGATCCAGGTGATCTCGACGCTGGCCCAGATCGAACGCGGCGAGCTGGTCGAGGAACTGCCGCTCTCCTCCTCCATCCTGACCGCCGGGGTGAACCGCCGCACGCTGTATGTCGCGCTTTTGCTGCATGACATCGGCAAGGGCCGCCCCGAGGATCACTCGATCCTGGGCGCCCAGATCGCGCGCCGCGTGGCCCCGCGCCTGGGGCTGGACGCCAACGAAGCCGAAACCGTCGAATGGCTGGTGCGCAACCATCTGGTGATGTCGGACACAGCGCAGAAACGCGACATCGGCGACCCGCGCACGATCCGCGACTTTGCCAAGGCAGTGAAATCGCGGCGGCGGCTGGACCTCTTGACCGTGCTGACCGTCTGCGACATTCGCGGCGTCGGCCCCGGCACCTGGAACAACTGGAAGGCGATGCTGTTGCGCCGCCTCCATGGCGATACCGCATTGGCGCTGGAATCGGGCATCGAGGCGATCAACCGCGACCAGCGCGAGGATGAGGCCAAGCGCGCCCTGACCGCCGCCCTGCCCGACTGGTCCAAGGCGCAGATCAAGGCCGAACTGGGCCGCCACTACGCCCCCTATTGGCAGGGCCTGCCGCCCGAAACGCAGGCGGTGTTCGCCCGCCTGCTGCACGGCATCGGCGATGACGAAATCCGCATCGACCTGCACCCCGACCCCGACCGCGACGCGACCCGCGCGGCCTTCGCGCTGGCCGACCACCCCGGCATCTTCTCGCGCCTGGCGGGGGCCCTGGCGCTGGTCGGCGCGAACGTCGTGGACGCGCGCACCTATACGTCGAAAGACGGCTATGCGACCGCCGTGTTCTGGATCCAGGACGCCGAGGGCCACCCCTATGAGGTCGCCCGTCTGCCCCGGCTGCGCGGCATGATCGGCAAGACCTTGAAAGGCGAGGTGCTGCCGCGCGAGGCGCTGAAGGACCGCGACAAGGTGAAGAAACGCGAGCGCGAGTTCCGCTTTCCCACCCATATCAGTTTCGACAACGAAGGGTCCGACATCTACACGATCATCGAGGTTGACACCCGCGACCGCCCCGGCCTGCTGTATGACCTGACGCGGACGTTGGCGGCCAACAACATCTACATCGCCAGCGCGGTGATCGCGACCTATGGCGCGCAGGTGGTCGACGCCTTCTACGTCAAGGACATGTTCGGCCTGAAACTGCACGCCAAACTGAAGCAGGAAGCGCTTGAGAAAAAGCTGCGCCAGGCGATCAAGGAAGGCGCGGAGCGGGCGGGGTAAGGGGGTGTCAGGCCACTTGCGCCTGCAACAGATTGCGCAGATCGGTCGCAACGGTGCCAGCCGTCGGCGGGGCCAGTTCGCGGGCGAAACGCTGATAGCCCAGTAAGCCTCGGTTTTGGGCCTCACCCCGGATCTTGGCGCACAGCGTCTTGCCCAGGATCACATGCTGCGCACCGTGCTGCGCATATTCCGCCACCACTTCAGCGTCATTGAAGGCGCCGATCCGGCCATCGTCGCAGGCCCTGATCTTCTTTCTGACTTCAACCCGTTTTGCGTTTCGGTGCTTGGCAAGTTCAGCATCGGTCCCAGCCGCCTCAACCGCCGTCGCCAACAGATCCGCGGCCGCATCCAGTGTCAGCCCGAAATGCGACGCAATGACCTCCGGCGCGCACCAATAGCCTTCCACATCGCTGTGCCGCGTCAGCCAGACCGCGATCCCCTTTTCGGCATAGGGCCGCGCGAGCTCCTCCGCCTCGGCGGGCATCATGAAATCCCGGTCGCGATGCAGCACGATCCGCAGGTGATCCCCGAACAGGGTTTGCAGCGACCGGCAGCCGTCGGCGTCCAGCAGCTTGCCACTACCATGCAGCGGCCAGATCGCCGTGGCCCGCTCCAACTCCGGCCATTGCGCCAGCAGCGATCGCAGCATCTCGGTCTTGCTATCCTCGCTCAGCAGCAGGATGCGTTTGTCCAGCAGACCCCAGCCCATCATCTGACGGCCTGCCTGGTCGCCATCAGGCTGCACCTGACCGTTCTTCATCCAGACCACCTGCGCGTCGGCCGGCAGCGCCCGGATGACCGAGGGGCTGTGCGTTGTCAGCACCACCTGCGTGTCAAACATCGCAGCCGCCTTGGCCAACACCCGCACCAAGCGCTCCTGCGCGGTGGGGTGCAAATGCGAATCCGGCTCGTCGACCAGCAAAAGCACGGGGCGGAAGTAGATCAGATAGGAAAAGATCTGGATGACCTGCAAAAATCCGATCCCGGCCAGTTCCAGCGGCTTGGTGCGTTTGGGGTCAGCCGCGCGCATGTCGTCAGTCTGAAAGCTGGCCGTGATGGTCTGGTTCTTGTCCTCATCGAAGGACAGCTGAAGAGTCAGCCCACCCAGCACCTCGGACGCGAAGTCTTGCACCCATGTCAGACCATCCTTGCGGTCATGCGTGACACCTTCCAGCAAAAGCAGCATGTTGCGCAGAACGGTGTTTGCATCCCCGGCTGCGGCCTGACGACGCACGATCAACCGGCTTCGCCGCTCTTCGGCCAGCGGGATAACCGCCAGGCCCGGAACATAGGAACTGAACTCCTGGTCGCGGTTGCGCAGCGCCAGAACGAAGGCATTGTTCGACGGAACATGTACGCTCAGCCCCTCATTGCGCGCCGCCTTGATCCACATCGTGGCGCTCAGCTGGGCGCCGTCGGATGACGCGGCTTCAACGGTCAGGGTCAGCTGCGAGGCGCTTTTGAAGTTGCCATATTCCACCCCATGCCCCGCATTGCGATAGCTGGGCGAGGGCATGTAGGTGGCGTCCTTTTCCGATAGCGTCGAACCCACTTCGGCTGACCTTTTCGTGTCGACCTCAAGGTTGCGCCCCGATTGACACACCCAGTGCAGGGCTTGCAGGACCGAGCTTTTGCCCGACCCATTGGCACCGACGATCGCGGTGAACGCCCCTAGGTCGCCTCGTCAATGGCCTTGAAATTGCGGATGGTGACACGGCGCAGCTTCATGCATCGCCCATTCAGCTGCGATGCAGATGAGGTCCGCTTGCGGATGATCGCAATGCCGACCGAAGTGGAGGGGCAAACATCGCCGTGCGCGCGCTGTGCACAAGCTGTGTACGTTCCGTGCACAGCTTGTGCGGCCGATTTTTCGTGTTCTCAACGACTTGCCGCACAGCCCCACCACCGCACCGCTCGCCCCGACCACCCCGCGCGCAACACCCCGCTGCCCCATGGCGCCGGGGCCGCGCCCGGTGTATGTCAGGGCCGAACCAGAACAGGGGCGGCACATGAAGGGCGGACTTGTCAGCGGCTTTCTCAAGGTCGGAAGCTGGACGTTTCTGTCCCGTCTCACCGGCTTTGTTCGCGACATCCTGATGGCCAATTGGCTCGGCACCGGCGCGGTGGCCGAGGCGTTCCTTGTGGCCTTTTCCCTGCCCAACATGTTCCGCCGCTTCTTCGCCGAGGGGGCGTTCAACACCGCCTTCGTGCCGATGTTCTCCAAACGGTTGGCGGGGGGCGAGGATGCGCAAGGCTTTGCGCGACAAGCCTTTTCCGGGTTGTTCTTTGTCGTCACCGTGTTTTCGGCGTTGGCGATGATCGCCATGCCGGCGCTCGTCTGGGCGATGGCCGACGGCTTTGCCGGCGACGAACGCTTTGCCCTGGCGGTCGAATACGGACGCATCACCTTTCCCTATATCCTGTTGATTTCACTGGCCTCGATGATCTCGGGCGTGCTGAATGCGAACGGCCGCTTTACCGCTGCGGCGGCAGCACCTGTGCTGCTGAACCTGCTGTTCATCGTCGCGATGTTGCTGGGACAGGTGCTGGGCTGGGACATGGGCCTGACGCTGGCCTGGGCCACGCCGCTGACCGGGCTGGCGCAACTGGGCCTCGTCTGGTGGGACGCGCGGCGCAGCGGCTGGACCTTCTGGCCGGGCCGCCCGCGCCTTACGCCAGAGATGCGGGCGCTGCTGGCCATCGCGCTTCCGGCGATGTTCGCGGGGGGCGTGGTGCAGATCAACCTGCTGATCGGGCGACGCGTCGCCTCGCAGTTTGAAGGCGCGATTGCCTGGCTGAACTATTCGGACCGGCTGTATCAGCTTCCCCTGGGGGTCGTCGGCGCGGCGGTGGCCGTCGTGCTGCTGCCCGAACTGGCGCGCCGCCTGCGGGCGGGCGATGCCGAAGGGGGCCAGGCCGCCTATTGCCGCGCGACCGAGTTCGGGCTGTTCCTGACCCTGCCCGCCGCCTTTGCCATCGCGGTGATCGCGCAGCCGATGGTGGCCACGCTGTTTGAACGGGGCAAGTTCACCCCGGACGACACCATCCAGACCGCCCGCGCGCTGGTCGTCTATGCGGCGGGCCTGCCCGCCTTTGTGCTGCAAAAGACCCTGCAACCGCTGTATTTCGCGCGCGAGGATACACGCACCCCGTTCCGCTATGCGCTGTGGTCGATGGTGGTGAACGCGGCCATCGCCTATGGGTTGATGGGCACGGTCGGCTTTCTGGCGGCGGCGCTGGCCACGACATTGGCGGCCTGGGTGATGGTCGCGCAATTGTGGTGGGGCACGCGCAAGATGGGTCAGGCCGCCCGCGCCGATGCCCGCCTGCGCCACCGGGTGCCGCGCATCATCCTGGCATCCAGCCTGATGTCGGCGGCGCTTTGGGCGATGCTGTGGGCCACGCGGTCGCTGGGCCTGCCACGGGTGCCGGAACTGGCCATCCTCGTCTTTGGCGGCGGCATCCTGTATTTCGCGCTGAGTTTCGCGACCGGCGCGCTGAGCCTTTCCGAGTTGAAGGCCAACCTGCGCCGCAAGCGCTGATCGCTACAGCGACCGTTCGCGGGGTGGGCCGGTCTCTGGCCCCGCCGCACTGGCGGCTTGCAGCTGGGCCGCGACACTGGCCGCGACCTCATCCAGGCCCAGCCAGCCGTCGCGGTTCATGTCCATGGCCAAAAGGTCGCGCAGCTTGTCGGCGCTGCGATCCGAGAAGTTCCGCACCGCCTGACTGTCGGCGCTGATGCGCGCCTCATCGGCGGTGACGTGACCATCACCATCGGCATCGGCGCGATCATGGGCCAGCTTGGCGCGGGCTTGCAGGCGGGGCGACAAGGCGCGCAAGTGAACCGCCAGCTCATCGGCTTGAACCGCGCCGTCACCATCCAGATCCGCCGCCAGAATCCGCGCCAGCGCCGTGGCCCGTCGCCCGGCCCGCGCATGGGCAATCGCCAGATCGACGCCAGCGGCATCGATGCGGCCATCCTGTCCATAGGCCAGGATCAACTCAGCCGCGTCATCCAGCACGCCCGGTGCCGCATCCTCGATCCGGTCGATCAGACCGGGCGGTAGCGCGGCCAGCCCGCCCTCGGCCCGCGCCCAGAGGGGCCAGCACAGCGCCAGCCCCAGCATCACCATCGCCGCCCCCAGCATGGGCGAAAATCGCAGTCGCATCACCAGGCCCCCTGATTCCATCCCGTGCAGGCTGGCACATCAGAGGTGAAGATCCGGTTAAGCCCTCAGCGATGCCGCAATCTATCGCGCAGTGCCGCGATCCCGCCCGGCGCCAGCAGGAAGGACAGGCCGAACCCCAGGGCAAAGCCCGCGATTTCGGCCATCCAATCCGAACGCCCGCCGAAGATGACGGCGAAAACAAGCTGGAAAACCAGCAGCATGGCAATCAGCCGGAACGCTGTCAGCCGGTTTGCCCGCATCTGCCCCAGCCGCGCCCACAGCGTGAAGGTAAAGGCCCCGATCAGCCCGTAGACCGCCGGATAGCCGCCGATCAGCGGCTGTTCGGACCAGGGCAACAGCGCATAGATCAGCGCGGCCCCGATGCCCGACAGGAAAAACACCGCCAGGAAGCGCAGGCCGCCAAAGGTCTCGGCGACGATCTTGCCCATCGCCAGGATGAAGACGACGACGAACAGCGCATGGGTGAAGCTGCCGTGGACGAACAGATAACCGACCAGCCGCGCAATCTGGCGCGGCGGATACTGGCCGGTGGCAATCATGCGGTTCAGCACCTCGGGGATGAAAGCGGTGGCCTGCATCGCCTCAAGCCGCCAGCCGACCGCGGTGGGACCGCCCGCGACACCGCTGGCACCGGCGGCAAAAACCACCTCAAGCGCGATGATCGGCAGGACCAGCAGCCAGACCACGGGCGGCAGCGCGTTCAGCGGCGATTCATCATATCCGGGGCGCATGTTTCCCTCCCGTGGGTTGACCCTGAAAGCCTGGCAGGGATAAGCAAACCCACGCCATTTGGCCAGACCCCGAGGATGACATGACCGCCAACGCCCGCACCCCCCGCATCTTTTCCGGCATCCAGCCCTCGGGCGGGTTGACGCTGGGCAACTATCTGGGCGCGTTGAAGCGGTTCGCGGAAAAGCAGAATGACGGGATCGAGACGATCTTCTGCCTGGTCGATCTGCACGCCATCACCGTCTGGCAAGATCCCGACAAGCTGCGCCAGCAAACGCGCGAGGCGGCGGCGGCCTTCATGGCGGCCGGAATCGACCCGGCGCGGTCGGTGCTGTTCAACCAAAGCCAGGTCAGCGCCCATGCCGAGATGGGTTGGCTCTTGAACTGCGTGGCGCGTCTGGGCTGGATGAACCGGATGACCCAGTTCAAGGACAAGGCCGGAAAGAATGCCGAGGCCGTCAGCCTTGGGCTTTACGCCTATCCGGCGCTGATGGCGGCCGACATTCTGACCTATCACGCCACCCATGTGCCGGTGGGCGAGGATCAGAAGCAGCATGTCGAACTGACCCGCGACATCGCCGCCAAGTTCAACCATGACTTCAAGACCGACTTCTTCCCCCTGCCCGAGCCGGTGATCGAAGGCCCCGCGACCCGCGTCATGTCACTGCGGGATGGCAGCAAGAAAATGTCGAAAAGCGACCCCTCGGATGCCAGCCGCATCAACCTGACCGATGACGCCGACACGATCGCGCAAAAGTTCCGCAAGGCGCGTACCGATGCCGACCCGCTGCCCGGTTCCGCCGAGGGGCTGAAGGACCGCCCCGAGGCGCGCAACCTGGTCAATATCTATGCCGCGCTGTCGGGGGAGAGCGTCGATCAGGTGCTGGCCCGGTTCGAGGGTCAGGGCTTTGGCGCCTTCAAACCCGCTTTGGCCGATGTCGCCGTGGGCGTGCTGGCCCCGATCAGCGCCGAGATGGCCCGCTATATGGCCGACCCGGCCGAGATCGACCGTATCCTGGGCGCGGGGGCGGCGCAGGCGGCGGCGATTGCCGACCCGATCCTGGCGCAGACGCTGGACATCATGGGCATGATCCGCAGCCGCTAAGCGGATGGGATAAAACGCAAAAGGGGGCCTTTCGGCCCCCTTTTCCATACCGGGAAAGCCCGCGATCAGCCGCGGATCAGGCCCATCGATTCCAGCTTCAGCAGCACCTGATGGGCGCAGTTGTCCACGTCCTTGTCCTCGGTGGTGACGCGCAATTCGGGGCTTTCCGGCACTTCATAGGGGTCGGAAATGCCGGTGAACTCCTTGATCTTGCCTTCGCGGGCCAGCTTGTACAGGCCCTTGCGGTCACGGCGTTCGCATTCCTCGATCGAGGTAGCGACATGCACCTCGACGAAGGCGCCGTAGGCCTCGACCATCTCGCGCACGGCGCGGCGGGTCGCGGTATAGGGGGCAATCGGCGCGCACAGCGCGATGCCGCCGTTCTTGGTGATCTCGGACGCGACATAGCCGATGCGCTTGATGTTGATGTCGCGGTGTTCCTTGCTGAACCCCAGTTCGGACGACAGGTGCTTGCGCACCACATCGCCGTCCAAGAGCGTGACCGGGCGGCCGCCCATCTCCATCAGCTTGACCATCAGCGCGTTGGCGATGGTCGATTTGCCGCTGCCCGACAGGCCGGTGAAGAACACGGTGAAGCCCTGCTTGTCACGCGCCGGGCTGGTCTTGCGCAGTTGCGTGACGACCTCGGGGAAGCTGAACCATTCCGGGATTTCCAGCCCTTCGCGCAGGCGGCGGCGCAGTTCGGTGCCGGAAATGTCCAGCACGGTTGCACCTTCCGGCACTTCGTTGGCGGGGAAATACTGCGCCTTTTCCTGCACATAGACCATGTGCTTGAAATCGACCATGGTAACGCCGATTTCCGCCTCGTGCTGTTTGAACAGCTCTTGCGCGTCATAGGGGCCGTAGAAATCCTTGCCTTGGCTGTTCTTGCCGGGGCCGGCATGGTCGCGCCCGACGATGAAATGGGTGACGCCGTGGTTGCGGCGGATCAACCCGTGCCAGACGGCTTCACGCGGGCCGGCCATGCGCATCGCAAGGTTAAGCAGCGACAGCGCGGTGGTGGCGGAGGGATACTTGTCCAGCACCGCCTCATAGCAGCGGACGCGGGTGAAATGGTCGACATCGCCCGGCTTGGTCATGCCGACGACCGGGTGGATCAAGAGGTTCGCCTCGGCCTCGCGCGCGGCGCGGAAGGTCAGTTCCTGATGCGCGCGGTGCAGCGGGTTGCGGGTCTGGAAGGCCACGATCTTGCGCCAGCCCAGCTTGCGGAAGTAAGCGCGCAGTTCATTCGGCGTGTCGCGGCGGGCGCGGAAATCGTAATGCACCGGCTGCTGGATGCCGGTGATCGGGCCGCCCAGATAGACCGGGCCTGCGATATTGTGCAGATAGTTGATCGCCGGGTGGGCCAGATCATTGGCCCCCGCGCCGAACACCTGTTCGGCCTCGCGCACCTTGTTCGGCACCCATTTGTCGGTGACCGACAGGATCGCCAGGATCACCCCCTCCTGATCGCGCAGGGCGATGTCGGTGCCCGGCTCCAGCCCCTCGGCAAAGGCTTCGCTGACGTCCAGCGTGATCGGCATCGGCCACAAGGTGCCATCGGCCAGCCGCATGTTGTCCACGACGCTGTCGTAATCGGCCTGACCCAGGAAGCCCTTCAGCGGGTTGAAGCCGCCGTTCATCAGCAGTTCCAGATCGCAGATCTGGCGCGGCGTCAGATCCCAGCTTTTCAGATTGCCGGCCTCGGCCTTCAGCTTTTGCGCGGATTCGGGCGAGACATAAAGTTCCGGGATGGGCGACAGGTTCGACAGCGACATGGCAGGCCTCGGGCGGTTCGGATCTAAGGATATGGGCGGCTCATACGACCGCACCCCGCCCCGCGCAAGCCGCGACCGGTCAAATAGGACGGCTGTTCAGCCTATCTGCACGATTTCGGTGGTTTTTCCCCGCAAAACCACGGCGGCTGGAACGAATTACGCCTGACCTGCCGCCTGTTCGGCCAGCCAGCGTTCAGCATCCAGTGCCGCCATGCAGCCCATGCCGGCACTGGTCACCGCCTGGCGATAGATGTGATCGGTCAGATCGCCCGCCGCGAACACGCCGGGGATCGAGGTGCGGGTGCTGCCCGGCTCGACCTTCACATAGCCGCCATTGTGCAGCTCAAGCTGGTCCTTGACCAACTCGCTGGCCGGGGCGTGGCCGATGGCGATGAACACGCCGTCGGCGGGAATGTCGCTGATAGCGCCGGTCTTGACGTTGCGGATCCGTGCATGGGTGACGCCCTTGGGCGCCTCGGTGCCCGCGACCTCGGCCAGTTCGCTGTCCCAGATCACCTCGACCTTGGGATTGCGGAACAGCCGCTCTTGCAGGATCTTTTCGGCGCGGAAGGAATCGCGGCGATGCACGACCGTCACCTTGCTGGCGAAATTGGTCAGAAACAGCGCCTCCTCGACGGCGGTGTTGCCGCCGCCGACGACGACCACCGGCTTGCCGCGATAGAAAAAGCCGTCGCAGGTCGCACAGGCGCTGACGCCGAAGCCCTGAAACGCCGCCTCGCTGGGCAGGCCCAGCCACCGCGCCTGCGCGCCGGTCGCCAGGATCACCGCATCCGCCGTCACCACCGTGCCGCTGTCGCAGGTCGCGGTGAAGGGCCGCTTCGACAGATCCAGGTTGGTCACCAGATCGTTGACGATCTCGGCCCCCATCGCCTCGGCATGGGCCTGCATCTTCACCATCAGATCGGGGCCCTGGATCTCGGTCTCGCCGGGCCAGTTCTCGACCTCGGTGGTGATGGTCAACTGCCCGCCCGGCTGCATCCCCTGGATCAGCAACGGCTTCAGCATCGCGCGCGACGCATAGACGGCAGCGGTATAGCCCGCAGGCCCCGACCCGACGATCAGCAAAGTGACGTGACGTTGCGCGGCCATGGCCCGTTCCCCCGAAAATCCGTGTCCCCGCCCAGATAGCAACGCCGCCCGCCGCCAACAAGCCCAAGCCACCGCGCTGGAACGCCGTGACGCGGGCGCGGCGCGATTTGAAATAATATTGCGCAGAACCCCCCGGTTCGATAGGTTCGCGCCAATTCCACCCCCGAGGACACCATGGCCATTGGCAAACTAGACGACATCGACCGCCGCATCCTGGCCGAGCTTCAGGCCGATGGGCGGATGACGAATGTCGAACTGGCCAAGCGCGTCGGCATCTCTGCCCCGCCCTGCCTGCGCCGCGTCCGTGCGCTTGAGGAGGCGGGCTACATCCGTGGCTATCACGCCAATGTCGACCCGCGCGCCCTGGGGTTCGAGGTGCAGGTCTTCGCCATGGTCCGCCTGCACAGCCAGGCCGAATCAGACCTGTCAGCTTTCGAGGCCCGCGCCCGATCCTGGCCGCTGGTGCGCGAATGCCACATGCTGAACGGTGAAATCGACTTCATCCTGAAATGCGTGGCCCCCGATCTGCCCAGCTTTCAGGATTTCCTGACCCGCGACCTGACGGCCGCCGACAATGTGGCCAGCGTCAAGACCAGCCTGGTAATCCGCGGCGCCAAGGATGAGCCCGGCGTGCCCTTCGACGTGCTTGAGGCGCGGCTGGCCCAGACCCCCTGACCCACAGCAAAAGGGCGGCGACCGATCCCGGCGCCGCCCCTTTCTTCTTGATCCAGTTATCCTGGGGTCCGGCGCAAAGCCCCGGTCCTGCCCACGGTCCTGCCCACGGGGGCAGCCGTCAATGCACGCTGACCGGCGCCAGCTCGTTCTGACGGGCCAGCGAAAAGGCCAGGGCGCGGTCGCGCACCAAGGCCAGCCGCTCGCCATCCGGGCCATGCACGGCATAAAGCCGCGTCACGCCGGGCACCTGCTCACGCAGGTCGGCGGGCAGGTCGGCCACTTCGACGGGGCGGACATAGACGATGTTGCCGGTTTCGTCCGGCGCGGTGTCAAAATCATATTTCTCGTTCATCTCACCCTTCCTTCCGGCGTGTGATGGGAATGGTCTGCACCACCGGATCAGGCACCCGGCGACGCAATTCGATATGCAAAAGCCCGTTTTCCAACTGCGCCCCCGCCACTTCGACGCCTTCGGCCAGCACGAAGCTGCGCTGAAAGGCGCGGGCGGCGATGCCGCGATGCAGGAACACGCGGGCCGCGTCGCCCTCGGCCTGGCGACCACGCACCACAAGGGCGCGATCTTCGACCGCGACGGCCAGATCGGCTTCGGCGAAACCGGCCACGGCCAAGGTGATGCGGAACGCATCCTCGCCCGCCTGTTCGATGTTATAGGGCGGATAGCCCTCGGCACCGGTCTTGGCGGTGCGTTCGACCAGCCGCTCAAGCTGGTCAAAGCCGAGCAGCCAGGGATGGGCGCCAAAGCTCAGTTTCGTCATCTCGCGGTCCTTGTCAGCGACACGTGGCTTGCGGCCCCTGACGGCGACCGCTTCCCGAATATGGGGGCGCAGCCCAGCCCCCGCAAGCCTGTGCGGAACCGGCAAAATCTTTTCCACCGCCGCGATTTTCGCCCTATGCTGGGGCGGTAGCGATTCCACAGACGGCCCGATGACCCGATGAACGCCCATTCCACCACGCCTGTCGAAATGACCCACGAAGACGTGCTGCGCGTGCAGTTGCAGATGCTGCGCCGCGAACACCGCGACCTGGACGAGGCGATCGGGGCGATGGCGGCGCGCGGCATGGGCGACCAGCTTGCCCTGGTCCGGCTGAAAAAGCAGAAGCTGGGCCTGAAGGACCGGATTGCCCGGATCGAGGATCAACTGACCCCCGACATCATCGCCTGAGGGGCGGATCGAGCGATTGCGCCCGCCCGCCCCATGCCTATAGTGCGGGCCAACATGAAAGGGGCGCGAATGGTCAAGGTCGGCATCATCATGGGATCGACGTCGGACTGGCCGACGATGCGCAAGGCCGCCGAGATCCTGGACGAACTGGGCGTTGCCTATGAAACCCGCATCGTCAGCGCGCATCGCACGCCTGACCGGCTGTGGGATTACGGCAAGACCGCCGCCGAACGCGGCCTGCATGTCATCATTGCGGGCGCCGGCGGGGCCGCGCATTTGCCGGGGATGATGGCGTCCAAGACGCGGGTGCCGGTGGTCGGCGTGCCGATCCAGACGCGGGCGCTGAACGGCGTCGACAGCCTTTATTCCATCGTGCAGATGCCGCGCGGCTATCCCGTCGCCACCATGGCCATTGGCGAGGCGGGGGCGGCCAATGCCGGGCTGATGGCCGCGCAGATCCTGGCGGTGACCGACGCCGATCTGGCCGCCCGGCTGGACCAATGGCGCGCCGATCTGTCGGCCTCGATCCCGCAGGAGCCATCCGATGACTGACATGCTGCCCCCCGGTTCGGTGATCGGCATTCTGGGCGGCGGCCAGCTGGGGCGGATGCTGTCGGTCGCGGCCAGCCGCCTGGGCTATCGCTGCCACATCTACGAACCCGCCGCCCTGCCCCCCGCGGGCCATGTGGCCGAGGCGGTCACCACCGCGCCTTATACCGACGCCGCCGCCCTGCGCGCCTTTGCCGCCTCGGTCGATGTCGTGACCTATGAGTTCGAGAATGTCCCCGCCGAGGCGCTGGACCTGATCGAATCCATCGTCCCGATCCGCCCCGGACGCCGCGCTTTGGCTGTCAGCCAGGACCGGATCGCGGAAAAGGATTTCCTGACCGGCATCGGCCTGACCTGCGCGCCCTATGCCCGCGTCAGCGATCTGGCCAGCCTGAACGCCGCGCTCGACCGCATCGGCGCGCCCGCGATCCTGAAAACCACGCGGCTGGGCTATGACGGCAAGGGCCAGGCCCGCATCCGCCCCGGCGACGACCCGGCCACCGCCTTGGCCGCGATGAACGGCGCCGAGGCGGTGCTGGAGGGCTTCGTCACCTTCGATCGCGAAATCTCGGTCATCGCGGCGCGCGGCACCGACGGCAGCGTCTCGGCCTTCGATCCCGGCGAGAATGTGCATGTCGACGGCATCCTGTCGACGACCACCGTGCCCGCCCGCATCAGGCCCGCCGAGCGCAGCGATGCGGTGCTGATCGCGGCGCGGATCCTGAACGCGCTGGATTATGTGGGCGTGATCGGGGTCGAGCTGTTCGCCACCGCCGATGGGCTGGTGGTGAACGAGATCGCGCCGCGCGTTCACAACTCGGGCCATTGGACGCAGGACGGCTGCGTGATCGACCAGTTTGAACAACATATCCGCGCCATCTGCGGCTGGCCCTTGGGCGACGGCCAGCGGATCGCCGATGTGGTGATGGAAAACCTGATCGGCGACGACGTGGATCGCATCCCGGCCCTGGCCGCCGAGGGCTGCGCGATCCACCTTTACGGCAAGGCCGAGGCCCGCCCCGGTCGCAAGATGGGCCATGTCAACCGCGTGACCCGCCGAGTTTAACGGGGGCGCTGCCCCCGTGCCCCCGGCGTATTTCGACAAGAAAGAAGCGCATCGGCGTGACATCATGCCCAACGACGCCTATAAGGCGCGCGACTTTCCCCATCCTGCGCAGGAACGATCATGATTCAGGTTTTTGGCCACAAATCCCCCGATACCGATTCCACCGGCAGCCCGATCATCTGGGCCTGGTATCTGACCGAGGTGAAGGGCACCCCGGCCAAGCCCGTCCTGCTGGGCGAGCCGAATACCGAAGCCGCCTTCGTGCTGCGCCAGTGGGATCTGGAAAAGCCCGCGATCATCAGCGATGTGGCAGCGGGCGATGATTGTGTGATCGTCGACACCAACAACCCCGCCGAGCTGCCCGCCTCGATCAACGAGGCCAATGTGATCGAAATCATCGACCATCACCTGCTGGCCGGTGGCATCAAGACCAAGGGGCCGATCACCATCACCATCCGCCCGCTGGCCTGCACCGCGACGGTGATGCACGATCTGATGGGCGATGATGCGGCGCGGATGCCGCGCGCGATCAAGGGCGCGATGCTGTCCTGCATCCTGTCGGACACGCTGGCTTTCCGCAGCCCGACCACCACCCCCCACGACCGCGCCGTGGCCGAAAAGCTGGCCGCCGATCTGGACGTGAACATCGCCGATTACGCCGATCAGATGTTTGCCGCGAAATCCGACGTTTCGGCCTTCAGCGATGCCGAACTGCTGCGCATGGACAGCAAGGAATACAATGTCGCGGGCAAGGAGCTGCGCGTCTCGGTTCTGGAAACCACCGCGCCGCAGGTCGTGCTGGATCGCAAGACCAGCCTGATGGCCGCGATGGAAGGCGTCGCGCGCGAGGACGGGGCCGATCAGGTGCTGCTGTTCGTGGTCGACATCCTGCGCGAGGAAGCCACCCTGCTGGTGCCGAACGATCTGGTCAAGCAGCTGGCCGAGGCCAGCTTTGGCGCCACCGTCACCGGCGACAGCGTGGTGCTGCCCGGCATCATGTCGCGCAAGAAGCAGATCATCCCGGCCCTGAAGCTGTGATCTGACGCCCCGCCCGGCCGCGCATCGCCGCGCGGTCGGGCCTGACACCTGACGGGTCCGGGCGCATGCCCCGCCCAAGCCCGGAGCCGCCATGACCCGCCTGATCCCCGCCCTGTCCGCCATCGCCGCCGATTACGACATCCTGTTCTGCGATCTGTGGGGCTGCCTGCATAACGGCGTCACGCCCTTTCCGGCCGCTGTCGAGGCCTTGCAGGGCTTTCGCATGGGCGGTGGGCGAGTCGTGCTAATGACCAATGCCCCACGTCCGGCGGGCTTCGTGCGCGCCTCGCTGGATCGGATGGGGGTGCCCGAGAATGCCTATGACCTGATCGTCAGTTCGGGCGATGCGGCGCAGGATGCGATGTTCGCGGGCGCCGTGGGCCGCCGCGTCTGGCATCTTGGCCCGGCCAAGGATGACGGCTTCTTCACCGACATCCCCCCCGAATGGGCCGATGCCCCCGCCATCACCCGCGTCAAGATGGATCAGG
Organism: Paracoccus zhouxuedongae; assembly: GCF_041927815.1. Lineage (NCBI taxonomy): Bacteria > Pseudomonadati > Pseudomonadota > Alphaproteobacteria > Rhodobacterales > Paracoccaceae > Paracoccus > Paracoccus zhouxuedongae. The sequence goes on along the minus strand of NZ_JBHFHM010000002.1, from coordinate 156,820 downwards.
CCGAGGGCATCATCTGCACCGGTCCCTTTGACGAGATGACCGAAGTCCCCGAGGATTACCGCGCCCGGCTGATGCTTGCGCGCGAACGCGGGCTGAAGATGATCTGCGCCAATCCCGACATCGTCGTCGATATGGGTGAGGCCCGGATCTATTGCGCCGGGGCCATTGCCGCGTTGTATGAGGATCTGGGCGGCGAGGTGCTGTATTTCGGCAAGCCGCATCCGCCGATCTATGACATGGCGCGGCGCAAGCTGGCGGCGATGGGGATCGACCCGCAGGCGCGCGTTCTGGCTGTGGGCGACGGCATCAACACCGATGTGGCCGGTGCCGCAGGCGAAGGCATCGACGCGCTGTTCATCCTGAACGGGCTGGCGGCGGGCCATTTCGGGCCGGACGCCGACCGCCCCGATCCCGACCTCTTGCGCGATTGGCTGGCCGCGCGGCAGCAGGCCCCTGCCTGGTCAATCCCGTTCCTGCGCTAGGCATTGACTGGCGCCGCGCGCGCCCCATATCGCGGCGATGACACCGATCCATTCGCCCACAGCGCCCGCCCCCGCAACCGCCTCAGTCGGTCATGTCCATCTGAAGGTCGCCGATCTTGACCGCGCCATCGGCTTTTACAGTGACGTTCTGGGCTTTGCCGTCACGCAACGGCTGGGCCGGGGCGCGGCGTTCCTCGGCGCGGGTGGCTATCACCATCACATCGGGCTGAACACCTGGGAAAGCGCCGGCGCCACCCCGCCGCCGCCCGGCCACACCGGGCTTTACCACAGCGCTTTTCTTTATCCCGACCGCCGGTCGCTGGCGCAGGTGCTGCGCCGCGTGCTTGAGGCCGGGCTGGATCTGGACGGTGCGGCCGATCACGGCGTCAGCGAGGCGATTTATCTGCGCGATCCCGATGGCAACGGCGTCGAGCTTTACCGCGACCGCCCGCGCGATGAATGGCCGCTGGATGCGCAGGGCCGCCTGTCGATGGTGACGCTGCCGCTGGATCTGGCCGCGCTGCTGGCTGAGGCCGATTAACCCCGCAACATTGTTGCGTCACCCCGTCCCTTTTTGACGCAACCTTGCGTCACGCCCTTGCGCGACTCGGCCCGGCTTGCTATGCCGCGTCGCAGCAAGACCAGTCACGGGGCAGCGATGTTGGACAATTTTCCGCGCGGCACGATCTTTATCGAAGACATCGAAATGGGCATGTCCCGGCATCTGCGAAAGGTCGTGACCGACCGCGACATCGAATTGTTCGCCGAGGTCTCGACCGATCGCAATCCGGTCCATCTGGATGACGACTATGCCCAGGACACGATCTTTGAAGGCCGCATCGCCCATGGGATGCTGACCGCCGGGCTGATCAGCGCGGTGATCGGTGAACAACTGCCCGGCCATGGCACCGTCTATCTGGGCCAGACGCTGAAGTTCATGGCCCCCGTCCGCCCCGGCGACATGGTTCATGCCGAGGTCAAGGTAATCGCCATCGACCATGGCAAACGTCGCGTGACCCTTGAAACCCATTGCGCGGTCGGCAATACGGTCGTGCTGAAGGGCGAGGCCGTGGTGCTGGCGCCCAGCCGGAAGTTCGACTGAACCCGGCCTGAACCGGGGGCGCCATGCAGATCATCCACGACTGGACCGGGATCGACGCGACCCTGCGCGGGGCCTCCTGCGCGATGGGCAATTTCGACGGCGTGCATCGGGGTCATCAATCGGTCATCGATACGGCGCGCCGCTTTGGCCCCTTGGGTGTCATCACCTTTGAACCCCATCCGCGCCAGTTCTTTGCCCCCGACGCGCCGCCCTTTCGCCTGATGAACGCCGAGGCGCGCGCCAACCGCCTGGCCCATGTCGGTGTCGAGCGGCTGTATGAACTGCCCTTTGATGCGCGGCTGGCGGCGATGCCCGCGGCCGAGTTTGCGCGCACCGTGCTGGCCGATGGGTTAGGTGTCGCCCATGTCACCGTCGGTGCCGACTTCCGGTTCGGCAAGGGCCGCGACGGCGATGCGCAGGTGCTGGCGGAACTGGGCCGCGCCCTGGGCTTTGGCGTCACCATCGCGCCTTTGATGCGCGAACGCGGGGCCGAGGTCAGCTCGACCGCGATCCGCGCCGCGCTGACCGAGGGGCGGGTGCAGGACGCCGCGCAGATGCTGGGCCACTGGCACCGGATCGAGGGCGAGGTGCTGCACGGGGCCAAGCGCGGCCGCGAGCTGGGCTATCCGACCGCGAACATGGCCATCGCCGGGCTGCATCCGCCGCGCTTTGGCGTCTATGCGGTGCGCGCCAAGGTGCTGACCGGCCCGCATCAGGGCGAATATGACGCGGTGGCGAACCTCGGCCTGTCACCGATGTTCGACGGTCAGGTGCCGCTTCTGGAAACGCATCTGTTCGACTTTGCGGGCGATCTTTACGGCCAGCATCTGTCGGTGGCGCTGATCCACTATCTGCGCCCCGAGGCGCGGTTCGACGGGCTGCCCGCGCTGATCGCGCAGATGGATGATGACAGCGCGCGCGCCCGCGCGATCCTGTCGGGGATCTGATCAGGTGGTGGCGTTGCTGCGTATTTGGGCAAGAAAGAAGGGCTGACGACCTCTTGCCGCGGGATGCGGTTTCAGCCAGTGTCCGGCGCATGAAGACGACCCTTCGCCCCCGTTTCTGGGAACGCCCCCTGACGCAGCTGACCGCCCCCGAATGGGAGGCGCTGTGTGACGGTTGCGGCAAATGCTGTCTGAACAAGATCGAATACGAGGACACCGGCGAGGTGGAATACACCCGCGTTGCCTGCCGCCTGCTGGATGACGCGACCTGCCGGTGCAGCCAGTATCCGATCCGCCACCAGTTCGTTCCCGACTGCATCCGCATCACCCCCAAGACCATTGCCAAGGTGGCCTATTGGATGCCCGCCACCTGCGCCTATCGCCTGCGGCATGAGGGGCGCGATCTGCCCGACTGGCATCCGCTGGTGACCGGCGATCCAGACAGCGTTCACGCCGCCGGCATGTCGATGCGCGGGCGCACGGTGCCGGAATATGAAGTCGCCGAGGACGACTGGGACCATTACATCATCGAGGATCTGGCATGAACTTTGCGTCGGACAACGTGACGGGCGTGGCGCCACAGATCATGGCCGCCCTTGCCGCGGCCAATGCCGGAACCATGCCCAGCTATGGTGCCGATGCGCTGACCGCGCGGGTGCAGGACCAGATCCGCGCGATCTTTCAGGCACCCGAAGCGCGGGTGTTTCTGGTGGCTACCGGCACCGCTGCCAATGCCTTGTCCTGTGCGATCCTGACCGATCCCTGGGGGGCGATCTATTGTCACCGCAATGCCCATATCGAAGAGGATGAATGCGGCGCGCCCGAGTTCTTCACCGGCGGGTCCAAGCTGGTGTTGATTGACGGCGACCATGCCCGGATGAACCCTGCCGATCTGCGCCGCGCCATCGCGCACAGCGCCCGCGCCGGGGTCCATAACGTGCAGCGCGGCATGGTCAGCCTGACCAATGCAACCGAGGCGGGGGCGGTCTATTCGGTCGAACAGACCCGCGCCATCTGCGATGTGGCGCGCGATTTTGGCCTGCCCGTGCATCTGGATGGGGCGCGCTTTGCCAATGCCGTGGCCGCAACCGGGGCATCGCCTGCCGATCTGACCTGGCGGGCGGGGGTGGATGTGCTGTCGCTGGGCGGCACCAAGAACGGCTGCATGGGGGTCGAGGCGGTGGTGATCTTTGATCCCGCCCGCGCCTGGGCGTTCGAGCTGCGCCGCAAGCGGGCGGGCCATCTGTTTTCCAAGCACCGGTTCCTGGCCGCGCAGATGTCGGCCTATCTGGAGGAGGGCCTTTGGCTGAACCTGGCTGGGCAGGCCAATGCCATGGCGGCGCGGCTGTCGGCGGGGATCGCCGCCTTGCCCGGCGCCAGCCTGACCCACCCGACCCAGGCGAATGTGGTCTTTGCGGCCTTTCCCCGCGCCGCCCATGCCCGCGCGCAGGCCGGCGGGGCGCATTATTATTTCTGGCCCTTCGATCAGTCGCTTGAGGGGCCGGGGGATGAGCCGCTGACCTGCCGTCTGGTGACAAGCTGGTCAACCACGCCCGCCGAGGTTGACGACTTTCTGGCGCTGCTGGCATGACAGCCGCCGCGCCGCTGGTCTGGTTCCGCCGCGACCTGCGGCTGATCGACAACCCCGCCATCACCGCGGCCGGTCCGGGCTGGCAGGGGGTGTTCATTCTGGATGACGGGCTGGCGGCGCAGGGCGCGGCCAGCAGATGGCGGCTGGCGCAGGGGCTGTCGGCGCTGGATCGTGACCTGCGCGAACGCGGGGGCGAACTGATCCTGCGGCGCGGCGATCCGGCGGTGGTGCTGGCTGAACTGGCGCGTCAGACCGGTGCGGAGGCGGTTCACGCGAATGCCTGGCCCACCCCCGCGCAGCGCCAGACCGACCGTAGCGTGGGCGAGACGCTGGCCCGGCAGGGCTGCCGCCTGACGCTGCATTCGGGGGCTTTCCTGATCCCGCCGGGCCGCGTCGTCACCGGCGAAGGGCGGATGTATCAGGTCTATTCGGCCTTCGCCCGCGCGCTGTGGGCGCTGGACCCGCCCGATGCGCCCGCCGATCCCGTGCCGCCCCCCGCCCCCGCTGCCAACCCCGGCCAGACGCAGGATCAGACGCTGGCCGCGATGCTGGCCGATCTGTGCGCGCCGATGAACCGGGGCGCGGCGGCTCTGGCCCGTCACGCCCTGCCCGCCGGGGCCGAGGCCGCCCGCGCCCGGCTGGCGGCCTTTCTGGAGGGGCCGCTGCGCGATTATGCCGCCGGGCGCGATCGCGCGGATCGGGCCTGCACGTCCGAGCTGGCCGAGGCGCTGGCGGTGGGAGAGATCAGCCCCCGCCGCATTCTGGCCGACACCCGCGCCGCCATCGCCGCCCGCCCGGCGCTGGCCAAGGCGGGGCAGAAGTTCCTGTCCGAACTGGTCTGGCGCGAATTCGCCTGGCACCTGCTGTATGACCGCCCCGACATGGAGCATGCCGAATGGCGCCCCGACTGGCAGGGCTTTCCCTGGCAGGGCGCGTCCGATGCGCTGATCGCCTGGCAGCGTGGCCGAACCGGGCAGGCACTGGTCGATGCCGGGATGCGCGAATTGTTCGCCACCGGGCGAATGCACAACCGCATCCGCATGGTCGTGGCCAGCTATCTGACCAAGCACCTGCTGACCGACTGGCGGTTGGGCATGGCGTGGTTCGCCGATACGCTGACCGATTGGGATCCGGCCTCGAATGCAATGAACTGGCAATGGGTGGCAGGCTGCGGGCCGGATGCGGCGCCCTATTTCCGCATCTTCAACCCGCTGTTGCAGGCCGAAAAGGCCGATCCGAACGGCAGCTACACCCGCCGTTGGCTGACCCATACCGATGTCGAACAGGCCGCGCCACGGTCCTGGCGCCTGCCCGATCCGGCGCGACGTCCCGCGCCGCTGATCGATCTGGGCCAGGGCCGCGCCCGCGCGCTGGCCGTCTATCAGGATTGGAAGGCGCGGTAGGTCAACCTGCCGCGCCCCGCCCGGTCAGCGGATCGGGTTGCGATAAAGCACCCGGCGCACCGATCCGGTCTTGGACCGCATCAGGATGGTTTCGGTCTCGATGAACTTGGGCTGACGCTTGACGCCATGCACGATCGAGCCGTTGGTCACGCCGGTGGCGGCAAAGATCACGTCCGCCGTCACCATCTCGTCGCGCGAATAGATACGGTTCAGGTCGGTGATCCCGGCCTTGGCGGCGCGGCCGCGTTCGTCGTCGTTGCGGAACAACAGCTTGCCCCACATCTGCCCGCCCATGCATTTCAGCGCACTGGCCGCCAGAACGCCCTCGGGCGCGCCACCCGATCCCATATACATGTCGATCCCGGTCAGTTCCGGTTCGGCGCAATGCATGACGCCCGCCACATCGCCATCGGTGATCAGCCGGATCGAGGCGCCGGTCGCGCGCACCTCGGCGATCAGATCCTCATGCCGGGGGCGTTCCAGAATGCAGACGGTGATGTCCTCGGGCGTGACGCCGCGCGCTTTCGCCAGCACCCGCACCCGTTCCGCCGGGGCCATGTCCAGGCTGACGATATCCGTGTCATAACCCGGCCCGATCGCCAGCTTTTCCATATAGACATCGGGCGCGTGCAGCAGCGTGCCGCGCGGCGCCATGGCGATCACCGTCAGCGCGTTCGGCATGTCCTTGGCGGTCAGCGTCGTGCCCTCAAGCGGGTCCAGCGCGATATCGACCGCCGGGCCGTCGCCGGTGCCGACCTCTTCGCCGATGAACAGCATCGGGGCCTCGTCACGCTCGCCCTCACCGATCACCACCACGCCCTTGATGTCCAGCATGTTCAACTGGTCGCGCATGGCGTTGACGGCGGCCTGGTCGGCGGCCTTTTCATCGCCGCGCCCGATCAGGCGGGCACTGGCATGGGCCGCGGCCTCGGACACGCGGGCGAGGCCCAGCGACAGCATCCGGTCGTTGAAGTCCTTGGTATGGGGCATGGGTCCACCTGTTCATTGGGGTCAGGCGCATCTAGCGCGGGGTGATGCGGCGGGGCAAGTCTGGGGGCGCTAACGCCGCCGGCCCTTGCCACTATTCGACCAGAGACCGGCTGTTGGCCGCGTGCCGCCGGACCAGGCTGCGCCCCTTGCGACCCGCGATCAGCGCCCGCGCGGGCTGGGGACAGGCCCCCGGAAAGCCAAGTTCGGGAAAGATCGTCAGCACCTCGTGGCGCGCAGCCGGGCCAAGCGCGCGCAGCGCCTCGGGGCCGGGATACAGGCTTTCGGTCGCCGCGCCGTTGGACAGGATCACCTCATGACGGTCGAACATCAGATGCAGATAGCTGACCCCCGCCCCGCAGGGCAGCACATCGACGCCATCCAGCGCGCAAAGATGCCGCGCCGCCACCAGCACTTCGGGCGCCGAGAACATCCGCTGCGCGATCGGGGAACGCACCAGCACGCGATGCTGGGGGCTGACGACCAGATCACGGCTTGGGCAGCCGCCGCCCAATGCGCCCGCTGAAATACGGATCGGGCGCAGGTGCGGCAGGCTGGCAAGCTGGTCGCGCGTAAAGTGACGCCGCCCGATCCAGCGCAGCGGCTGCGCGCCATGGTCGCAGGTCAGAACAAGGTCGCCCGGCACCAGGGTCTCGATCAGGCGGGGGCCTTGGGGCGTGTCGATCAGCGTGCCCGCCGTGAAACACGGCGCCGTGCGCATCTCGGGCAGTTGCTCACGCCAGGCGTGCAGCCCGGTAAAGCTGCTTTCGACCACATCGGTCAGCTCGATGCGGGTGATCGTCGCATCCAGCAGCGCGGTGTCCCGCGAATAGGTCGACGGCGGCACGACCCAGGTATTGCCGATGCTATCCTGAATGACACCGATCTGGACCGACTTGCTGCGCAACAGCCGGGTCTGAGGATCGACAAAGGTGACATCGGCGCGATAGGACACCACAGCGTCGAAACGATGAACGCTGACACTGCCATCGGCCGCGACGATTTCAAAATAGTCGGCGCCATAGCTGCTGTCCTGATTATAGCTGTCATAGGCACCACCTGAATCCGCCGTGTCGCTGAAGGTGGTGCGCGATAACGCCGGGCGGAAGGTCTGAAGATTGTCAGCGGTCAACCGATCAAAGCTGCGCCCGACCAGCAGCCCGGCGTCCTCGGCATCGTTATTGTATTCGTAAGGGTCGATGACCGGCAGCGCGCCAAGTGAAATGACGCTGAAGCTAAGTTCGGCGGCCATGAAAATTCCTTTCTTCCCCGCCGCGGAACGGCAGGCAGTCGTGTTCGGCCGCGACCGGGCGCGGCTTGGATTGGGATGGTCCCGATTCTCGGGCTGACCGGTCAAAAAACGACCGGTGGGTTCAGGCGGCGGCCCCGTTCAGGGAGCGCCATCTGCAAACACATCGCGCAATTAAGTTAAGCTAAAGTGTCTTTCAACGTCTTTTTCAGGAATGAACAGTGCAGTTCCAGCGACTTAAGCCTAAGGAAAAATCGTTTGATTTCAGACAGGCAGACAGAATGTCGAATGTCCGAAACGAAAAAGGGCGCCCGAAGGCGCCCTTTCCCGTGATCCTGACGGATGTCTTACATCATACCGCCCATGCCGCCCATATCGGGCATGCCGCCGGCGGCGGGCTTCGGCTCGGGCTTTTCGGCCACCATCGCTTCGGTGGTGATCAAGAGACCCGCGATCGAGGCCGCATCTTCCAGCGCGGTGCGGGTGACCTTGGCCGGGTCGATGACGCCGAACTTGAACATGTCGCCATATTCTTCGGTCTGGGCGTTGAAGCCAAAGTTCTTGTCGCTGGATTCGCGCACCTTGCCGGCCACGACGGCGCCATCGACGCCCGCGTTTTCGGCGATCTGGCGCAGCGGGGCTTCCAGCGCGCGACGCACGATGGTGATGCCCGCATCCTGATCCGAGTTGGCGCCGCTGACGCCTTCCAGACCCTTCGCGGCCTGCACCAGCGCGACGCCGCCGCCGACCACGATGCCTTCCTGAACGGCGGCACGGGTGGCGTTCAGCGCGTCGTCAACGCGGTCCTTGCGCTCTTTCACTTCGACTTCGGTCATGCCGCCGACCTTGATGACGGCCACACCACCGGCCAGCTTGGCCACGCGCTCTTGCAGCTTTTCGCGGTCGTAATCGCTGGTGGTCTCCTCGATCTGGGTGCGGATCTGGGCCACGCGGGCTTCGATCTCGGCCTTCTCGCCCGAACCGTCGACGATCGTGGTGTTGTCCTTGTTGATCGTCACTTTCTTGGCGCGGCCCAGCATGTCCAGACCGACGTTTTCCAGCTTCATGCCCAGATCTTCGCTGATGACCTGACCGCCGGTCAGGATCGCGATGTCTTGCAGCATGGCCTTGCGGCGATCACCAAAGCCCGGCGCCTTGACGGCGGCGATCTTCAGGCCGCCGCGCAGCTTGTTGACGACCAGCGTCGCCAGGGCCTCGCCCTCGACATCCTCGGCGATGATCAGCAGCGGCTTCTGGGTCTGGATGACCTGCTCCAGCAGCGGGACCATCGGTTGCAGCGACGACAGCTTCTTTTCGTGCAGCAGGATGTAGGCGTCTTCCAGATCCGCGATCATCTTGTCGGGATTGGTGACGAAATAGGGCGACAGATAGCCGCGGTCGAACTGCATGCCTTCGACGACATCGACCTCGGTTTCCATGCCCTTGTTTTCTTCGACGGTGATCACACCCTCGTTGCCGACGCGCTGCATGGCTTCGGCGATCTGCTTGCCGATGGTGGCCTCACCATTGGCCGAGATGGTGCCGACCTGCGCGACTTCAGCGCTGTCGTTGACGGGGCGCGAGGCGGCCTTGATCGATTCCACGACCTTGGCGGTGGCCAGGTCGATGCCGCGCTTCAGATCCATCGGGTTCATGCCGGCGGCGACCGCCTTCATGCCCTCTTTCACGATGGCCTGCGCCAGAACCGTGGCGGTGGTGGTGCCGTCGCCAGCCTCGTCATTGGTGCGCGAGGCCACTTCGCGGACCATCTGGGCGCCCATGTTCTCGAACTTGTCGGACAGTTCGATTTCCTTGGCGACCGAAACGCCGTCCTTGGTGATGCGCGGCGCGCCAAAGGATTTCTCGATCACCACGTTGCGGCCTTTCGGGCCCAGGGTGACTTTCACGGCATCGGCCAGGATGTTGACGCCTTTCAGCATCTTGTCGCGGGCGTCGGTGCCGAACTTGACTTCTTTCGCAGCCATGTCAGGTGCTCCTTGAAACGGTTAGGGGGTGGGCGACGATCAGGCGATGATGCCCAGGATGTCGCTTTCCTTCATGATCAGCAGCTCTTCGCCGTCGATGGTGACCTCGGTGCCCGACCATTTGCCGAACAGCACGCGGTCGCCGGCCTTCACGGCCATGGCGATCAGTTCACCCGAATCCTTGCGGGCGCCTTCGCCGCAGGCGACGATCTCGCCCTCGGCCGGTTTTTCCTTGGCGCTGTCGGGGATGATGAGCCCGCCCTTGGTCTTTTCGTCGGACTGGACGCGGCGAACCAGCACACGGTCATGCAGCGGTTTGAAAGCCATCGGGATACTCCCTTGAGTTCCGGTTGAGAAGTTTTAGCACTCACATCGGGTGAGTGCCAACGACAGCCGATTTAGGCAGCCACCCGACCCGAGTCAACACCCGCCAGAGAGCCAATCGCGGCCCGATCTGACGTAAAGATGACCGGTCCGGGGGTGGTGGATGGGTGGTCGGCGGGCCGGGGAAATGTCACATTGGGGCCAAGATGAAAGGCCATATTGATGACGATTCCCTTTATCCGCAGCCTGTGCGCGGCGGCGCTGATGGCGTTCAGCGCGCCGATGGCTTTTGCCCAGACCGCCTGCCAGGGTCAGAACCTGATCGAGGCGATGCCCGCCGATCAGCGCGAGGCGATGATCGCCGCCGCCCATGCCGTGCCCTATCCGCAGGGGCTGATCTACAGCGCCGAAAAGGACGGCCGGCAGGTCACGCTGATCGGCACCTATCACCTGCACGACCCCCGCCATCAGGCGCTGATCGACAAGATCACCCCGCGTCTGGACGAAGCCCACGCGCTGATGGTCGAGGCCGGCCCCGAGGAGGAAGCGCAGTTGCGCAATGCCCTGGCGCTTGACCCCTCGCTGGCCTTCATCACCACCGGGCCGACCCTGCCCGATATCCTGGACGAAAGCGACTGGCAGCGACTGCGCGCCGCCGCCGAGGCGCGCGGCATGTTGGCCCCCGTCGCCGCCAAGATGAAGCCCTGGATGGTCACCGTGACGCTGGCGCTGTCGCCCTGCATGATGCGCGACATGCAGAACGGGCAGCGCGGACTGGATCACCGGATCATCGACATGGCGACCGAACGCGACCTGCCGATCCGCGCGCTTGAGCCCTATGATACTGTCTTCTCGATCTTCCGCGACATGCCGGCCGAGGATGAAAAGGCAATGATCCTGACCGCGCTGTCGACCGAAGCCCATGCCGAGGATTATGCCGTGACCCTGGCGGACGCCTATTTCCAGGCCGAGCCCTGGTTGATCTGGGAGTTCGGGCTGGTCGATGCCAAGGCCAATTCCGGCCTGACCGAGGCCGAGGTGACGCGCCAGATGACGATGCTTGAGGATCGGATGATGACCAGCCGCAACCGCGCCTGGCTGCCGCGCATTGCCGATGCCGCCGCCGAAGGCCCGGTCGTCGTGGCCGTGGGCGCGCTGCATCTGGGCGGCCATGACGGGCTGCTGGACCTGCTGGCGCGCGACGGCTGGCACCTGACCCGGCTGGATGGATAGGGCGCGATGCGGGGGATCTGGGCGCGGCACCGGCGGTTTCTGCTGGCCCTGGTCGCGGGGCTGGCGGCGGCGGCGATCCTGTCGCGTCTGCCGCTGGCGCTGACGGGCGGCGATCTGGCGCTGCTGGGCACCGACACCGCCTTTGCCGGCTATCTGATCGGCGCGGCGCTGCTGGCCCGACGCCTGACCCCCGCCACCCTGCGCCACCGCGCCGTGCAGGCCGATGAGGGCGGCTTGCTGATCGCCCCGCTGGCGGTGGCGGTGCTGGCGGTGTCGCTGACGGCGGTGTTTCAGGCGCTTGGCGGCGGCGGACGGCTGCACGCCGGGCTGGCGCTTGCCTCGGTCCCACTGGGCTGGGCGATGCTGCATGTGTTGGCGGGCTTTCACTATGCGCATCTGTTCTACAGCCAAGGCCCGACCCGCCACGGCCTGTCCTTTCCCGGCACCGACCAGCCGGGGATCGGCGACTTTCTGTATTTCTCGATGGGGATCGGCATGACGGCGCAGGTCTCGGATGTGGTGGTGACGTCGCCGGCGCTGCGCCGCCTGGTCACCGCCCATGCGGCGCTGTCGTTCTTTTACAACACCGTGCTGCTGGCGCTTGCGGTCAGCGCCGCCGGGGCAATGGTCGGCTAGACGCCGCCCCCCACTGGACGCCGCCACCGCCCGCTGCCAGATTGCGCCCATGCCCCCGATCCGCCTGGCCGTGCGCGCCCTGATCCTGAACGCTGACCACCGGCTGTTGCTGGTCAACGCCTTCCCCGACGCCGCCGCGCCGCTGTGGGTCGCCCCCGGCGGCGGGATCGAGCCGGGCGAAGCCATCGAGGCCGCGCTGATCCGCGAGGTGGCCGAGGAGACCGGCCTGACCATCACCCCCGGCCCGCTGGCGCTGATCGGTCAGTTCCACGACGAAGGCAGCGGCTTTCATCAGGTCGATCTGTTCTTTCGCGCCACCATCGCCTGCGGCAGCCTGCGGATGGCCGATCCGGCAGGCGTCGTTCACGCCTTTCGCTGGATCAGCCGCGCCGATCTGGCCGGGCAACCGCACGCGCCCACCGGCCTGGCCGATGCCGCCTGGGCAGCCCCCGGCCCGGCGATCCTTCACCCGCTTGAGGCGATGATCCGCCCGGCTTGATCCCCCTTCACGGCGCGGCCCGCCCGTGCCAGATTGCCGCCATGGATAGCGATTTTCTGATCATCGGCGGCGGCATCGCCGGCGTTTCGGCAGCCGCGCGGATCGCGCCTCTGGGCCGTGTCATCCTCGTCGAGGCCGAGGCGCATCTGGCCACCCAATCCTCCGCCCGGTCGGCCGCGCTTTACGAGGCGACCTATGGCCCGCCGGTGGTGCGCGAACTGAACCGCGCCTCATTCGCGGATTATCAGGCCAGCGGCACCCTGTCGCCGCGCGGCTTCATGCTGATCGGCGCGGTCGGCGGCGACGAGACCTTCGCCCGCGAATGCGCCGATTTCGAACTGACCGAAATGCCGCTGGATCAGGCCCGCGCCATGGTGCCGATCCTGAACCCCGCCACCGTCGCCCGCGCCGCCTTCTCGCCCGATGCCTGGGACATCGACACCCATGCGCTGATCCAGATGTTCCTGCGCCAGGCCCGCGCCGAGGGCGCGCAGGTCATCACCCGCGCCCCGGTCAGCGCCATCCGCCGCCTGCCGCAGGGCTGGGCGGTGACGGCGGGCGGGGACCAGATCACGGCCCGGGTGATCGTGAACGCCGCCGGGGCCTGGGCCGACCAGATCGCACAGATGGCCGGGATCGCGCCGATCGGCCTGCAACCCTATCGCCGCTCGATGGCGCGGATTCCGGCACCGGGCGGGCATGACCTGTCGGGCTGGCCGATGCTGGTCGGCCCAGGCGACACCTTCTATTTCAAACCCGACGCGGGCGCGCTGCTGGTCTCCCCCTGCGAGGCCGACCCGATGCCGCCCCATGACGCCTTTCCTGACGACATGGTCCTGGCCGAGGGGCTGGCGCGCTATGAACACTACATGAGCGAGCCTGTGACGCGGCTGATCGCCAGTTGGGCCGGGCTGCGCAGCTTTGCGCCCGATCACAACCTGGTGCTTGGCCCGGATGCCACCGATGACGCCTTCGTCTGGGTCGCGGGTCAGGGCGGCTATGGGTTCCAGACCTGCCCCGCCGCCAGCCAACTGGTCGCCGACCGCATCGCGGGACGCACATCCGCCCTGCCCGCACCGGTCGTCGCCGCCCTTGATCCCGCCCGCTTTTCGCGGCACTGAGGCGCCAGAACATATTCACGGAAAGGAACGTGTCATGGGCTACAGCGACAAGCTGGCCGATCTGCGCAGCGATCTGCGCGCCCTGAACAAGGCCATCCCCGAGGCCGCGCAGGCCTTTGGCGGGCTGAACAAGGCCGTCAAGGAGGGCGGCACCCTGGGGCTGAAGGAAAAAGAGTTCGTGGCCCTGGGCATCGCCATCAGCCAACGCTGCGAGCCCTGCATCATGCTGCATGTCGAGGCGCTGATGAAGACCGGCGCCACGCGCGCGGAAATGTCGGATGTGCTGGCGATGGCCGTGCAGATGGGCGGCGGGCCGTCGCTGATGTATGCCAGCAAGGCCCTAGCCTGCTGGGACGAACTGACCGCCGCCAAGGGCTGATCCGGCCCAAGGACGCGGGGGCGGAACGCCCGTCCCCGCCCGCCTCACAGGATCGTGATCCGCCGGATGCTGCCCGGCGCGACCATGGCGGGATGACACAGGCCCCACCACAGGGCAAAAGGGCCAAAAGGGGGCAAACCCCTCCCAACAGATGAGGCAGCAGATATGACCCGCCCCCTTCGGGCGCTTTTCAGCGTCCTGTTCGTGGTGATGCTTGGCCTGGGCCTGGCGGCCTGTGGCGGCCACCGCGGCGGCTACCCCTCGGCCCCTGCCGGGGTCGGGCCGAACTTCGGCGACCGCAAGCCCCACCCCTGGAGCTTCCGCCCCCCCACCACCTATCCCGTCCATGGCATCGACGTATCCCGCTGGCAGGCGGGCATCGACTGGGGTGCTGCGCGCAATTCCGGCGTCTCCTTCGCCTTCATCAAGGCGACCGAGGGCGGCGACGTGGCCGACCCGATGTTCCTGGCCAACTGGATCGCCACCCAGCGGGCGGGCGTGATGCGCGGCGCCTATCACTTCTATTACTTCTGCCGCACCCCCGAGGAACAGGCAGCCTGGTTCATCCGCCATGTGCCCCGTTCCAGCGGTTCGTTGCCGCCGGTGCTGGACATGGAATGGACCAACTCGCGCAACTGCCCCGGCCGCCCGGCCCCCGCCGTGGTGCGCGACCACGCCAACCGCTTCCTGAACGCGCTTGAGCGCCATTACGGCCAGCGGCCGATCTTCTATACCACGCCCGATTTCTATGCCGACAACGACCTGGGCCAGTTGCGGGCCGAGTTCTGGTTGCGCTCGGTCGCCGACCACCCTTCGGTGCGCTATCCGAACGAACGCTGGACCTTCTGGCAATATACCGGCACCGGCATCGTGCCGGGCGTGAATGGCGACACCGACATCAACGTTTTCGCGGGCAATGTCGCCAGCTATCAACGCTGGCTGAAACAGCGCACGGTTCGCTAAGCGAAACGACAAAGGGCCGCCCCACATCCGGGCGGCCCTTTCTTCTTGGGTTAAATATCCTCGGGCGTTTGGGGGCCGACAGCCCCCACGGCGCTACCCATCCACGCGGATCCGCGCGTTTTCCGGATCATGCGGGCTGTCCACCGTCACTTCCGCATCCCACAAGTCGCCCAGCATCCGCACCTTCACGCGGGTGCCCGGCACCGCCAGATCGGGGCGCAGATAGCCCATGCCGATCTGCTTGCCAAAGGCCACCGAATAGCCGCCCGAGGTCAGCCGCCCGACCTTCACCCCATCGACAAAGATCCCCTCCTTGCCCCAGGGGTCGGCATCGGCCGGCCCGTCGATCAGCAGCGTCACGCATAGCGACCGGATGCCCTTGGCCTGCATCGCCGCCTTGCCGCGGAACTCCTTGCCCAGATCGACAAAGCGATCCAGCCCGGCCTCCAGCGGCGTCGCGTCGCGGCCCAGTTCGGTGCCGAAGGCGCGATAGGATTTCTCCTGCCGCAGCCAGTTCTGCGCCCGCGCGCCGACCAGCTTCAGCCCGTGTTTCTCGCCGGCCTTGACCAGCAGATCCCACAGATAGCGGCCGAACTCGATCGGGTAATGCAGTTCCCAGCCCAGTTCGCCGGTATAGGCCACGCGGATCGCGCGCACCGGGCACATGCCCAGCTCAATCTCGCGCATCGACAGCCAGGGGAAACGCTTGTTGCCCAGAACGGTGTCGGGGTCGGCATCCTTGACCACCTCGCGCAGGATCGCCCGCGCATTGGGACCGGCAAGCGCGAACACGCCCCATTGCGTCGTGATGTCCTGGATCACGACATCGCCGCCAAAGTCCTCGGCCGATTTCACCAGCCAGTCGCCGTCATAGGCGGTCCATGCCCCGGCCGAAATCAGATAGTAATCATCCTCGGCCAGCCGCACGATGGTATATTCGGTGCGCGTCGTGCCCGCATCGGTCAGCGCATAGGTCAGGTTGATGCGGCCCACCTTGGGCAGCTTGTTGGTGGTCAGCCAGTCCACAAACGCCGTCGCCCCCGCGCCCGTCACCCGGTGCTTGGTAAAGGCCGAGGCGTCGATCAGCCCGGCGGTGTCGCGGATCGCCTGCGCCTCATCGCGCGCGTATTGCCACCAGCCGCCGCGCCGGAAGCTGCGGCTCGCGTGATCGTCAAAGCCCTGCGGCGCGTAATAGTTGGGGCGTTCCCAGCCGTTCACCTGCCCCATCTGCGCGCCCGCCGCGATCTGGCGATCATAGGCGGGGGCGGTGCGCAGCGGGCGGCAGGCTTCGCGTTCCTCATCGGGGTGGTGAAGGATGAAGACATGCTCATAGCATTCCTCATTCTTGCGCGCTGCGTATTCGGTGGTCATCCAGCCGCCGTAACGGCGCGGGTCAAGGGCCGCCATGTCGATCTCGGCCTCGCCCTCTACCATCATCTGCGCCAGATAATGCCCGACACCGCCCGCAGCGGTGATGCCGAAGGAAAAGCCCTCGGCCAGCCACATGTTGCGCAGTCCGGGCGCGGGGCCGACCAGAGGGTTGCCGTCCGGCGTATAGCAGATCGGGCCGTTGAAATCATCCTTCAGACCGGCGGTTTCGCTGGTCGGGATGCGGTGGATCATGCTGGCGTATTCTTCCTCGATCCGGTCCAGATCAAGCTGGAACAGATCGGCGCGGAAGCTGCCGGGCACGTCATACAGGAACCGCGCGGGGGCGTTCCTCTCATACGGCCCCAGAATCCAGCCGCCGCGTTCCTCGCGCACATACCATTTGGCATCGGCATCGCGCAGCACCGGATGCTCGGGGTTGCCCTCGGCGCGCCATTTCACAAGCGCGGGGTCGGGTTCAGTGACGATATACTGGTGTTCCACCGGGATCGCCGGGATCTTGATCCCCAGCAGCCGCGCGGTGCGCTGCGCGTGGTTGCCGGTGGCGGTGACGACATGTTCGGCGTGAACCTCGATCACCTCGCCCGAGGGGATCAGCATCCCGCCCTTTTCCACCATGCGTTCGCAGGTGACGATCCATTCCGAACCGGTCCAGCGATAGCCGTTGACCTGTATCTTGCGTTCGATGGTCGCCCCCGCCATCCGCGCGCCGCGCGCCATCGCCTGCGTCACATCGGCGGGGTTGATATAGCCGTCCTGCGAATGAAACAGCGCGCCCTTCAGATCCTCGGTCCGCACCAGCGGCCAGCGGGCCTTGATCTGGGCAGGCGTCAGGAACTCATGGTCAATGCCCACCGTTTCGGCGGTCGCGGAATACAGGCGGTATTCGTCCATCCGCGCGTCGGTCTGGGCCATGCGCAGGTTGCCGACCACGGCGAAACCGGCGTTCAGCCCGGTTTCAGCCTCAAGCCGTTTATAGAGCTTCACCGAATAATCGTGGATATGGCTGGCAGCGAAGTTCATGTTGAACAAGGGCAGCAGGCCCGCCGCGTGCCAGGTCGACCCGGCGGTCAGCTCATCGCGTTCGACCAGCATCGTATCCCAGCCGGCGCGGGCCAGGTGATAGGCGATGCCGCAGCCGACGGCGCCGCCACCGACGATCAGGGCTTTGACATGGGTTTTCATCCTTGGGCCTCATGCGCAGATGGTTTGTCCCCTTGTGCCAGAGGCGGCGCGGAACCGGCAAGAAAAGCCGACACCCCCGCGACGAAAACGACATCACAGGGCGCTTGACCGGACAAAGCGCCCGGCGCATCAACCGGCCCATGACGCGCCCCGCCCGCCCCCTGCCGCCCTGCGCCCCCGGTCTTGCCGGGCGGCTGGCGATTGTGCTGGCACGGCTGGGGGTGATGGCGCTGATCGCGGCCAGCCTGATCGCGCCGGGGGTGATGCCCGCGCGTAACACCGGCGGCGTCTTGCAGCTGGAAATCTGCACCGGCCACGGCCCGGTCAGCATGACGCTGCCCAGCCCGGATGGCCCCGCCCCCGATCACCGTGACGACAGCGCCGTGGCGGCGATCTGCGGTTTTGCCGCCGCCCAAGTCGCGGTCGTGCTGGCAGGCCAGACCCTGCCCCGCGCGCCCCTGCGCGCCGCCCGCGCCCGCCGCGCCCGGCCCGCATCCTGCCGCCCCGTTGCGTGCCGCCCGGCGCGGCCCTTTGCCGCCCGCGCGCCCCCGATCCTGTCCTGATCTGACCCCACCCATCTCAGACACGGACAGGAGGACACATGTCCAATCCCCAATCTGCGGGCGCCGCCGCGCCGCGCGCCAACAAACTGTATTTCGCCGCCTGGCGGTGGCATTTCTACGCAGGACTTTACGTCATCCCCTTCATCCTGATGCTGGCAATCACCGGCACGGTGATGGTGGCGATGACCGCCTTCACCTCGGAATATGGCGACCGGATGGTGATCGACCCGGTGACCCGGCCGCTGCCGGTCGAGGCGCAGGCCCGCGCCGCGATGACCGATTATCCCGGCGCCACGATCAGCCAGTATATCGCGCCGCGCAGCGACACGAACCCGGCGATCTTTGGCGTCAAGACCGCCGATCAGACCCGGATCATCGCGCTGGACCCCGCCACCGGCGCGGTGCTGCGCGACACCCGCGAAGGCGACACATGGGAGGAGTTCGCCGATGCCCTGCATGGCGAGCTGATGCTGGGCAAGCCTTGGGGCGATCTGCTGGTCGAGATCGCGGCCTCGCTGTCGGTGCTGCTTTTGGTCACCGGGCTATACCTCGCCTGGCCGCGCGACGGGCGCGGGCTGCGGGCGATGCTGGTGCCCGATCTGACTGCGCGCGGGCGCGGCCTGTGGAAGTCGGCTCATCTGGTGATCGGCACCTGGATCAGCCTGTTCCTGCTGATGTTCCTGCTGTCGGGCCTGGCCTGGGCCGGGATCTGGGGCGGCAAGTTCGTGCAGGCCTGGTCCACCTTTCCGGCGGAAAAGTTCGACAACGTGCCGCTGTCGGATGCGCTGCACGCCAGCATGAACCACACCGCGGCCGAGACAGTGCCGTGGGTGCTGGAGCAGACGCCGATGCCCGCTTCGGGCTCGGAGGCGGGGGTGACGGGGCTGGCCCATGGCACGCCCGTCACGCTGGAGACCGTCGCCGCCCTGGCCCGCCAGATCGGCTTTGACGGGCGCTTTCAGCTTGCGGTGCCCGATGGCGACACCGGCGTCTGGACGATCTCGCGCGATAGCATGTCGAACGATTCGACCGACCCGACCAGCGACCGCACCGTGCATGTCGACCGCTTCAGCGGGCGCATTCTGGCCGATATCCGCTTTGCCGATTACGGGCTGGCGGGCAAGACCATGGCCGTGGGCATTCCGCTGCACATGGGGCTGATGGGCACGCTGAACGCGGTGGCGAACATCCTGATCTGCGCCCTGCTGATCGCCGTTGCCGTCAGCGGCGCGGTGATGTGGTGGAAGCGCCGCCCGACCGGCGCGGGGCGTCTGGCCGCGCCGCCGGTGCCAGTCGATGTGCCGCTGGCCAAGGGTGTGGTGCTGATCGCGCTTGCCCTGTCGATGGCCTTTCCGGTGCTGGGCCTGACGCTGCTGACCGTGCTGGTGCTGGACGTGGCCATCCTCAGCCGCATCCCGGCGCTGAAGCGCGCGCTGTCGTGAACCAAAGGGGGCCGTCAGGCCCCCTTTACCCGCCGCATGACTTCGGCCAACAAGGGCCATGGCCAAGTCACCTGTGAAACCCCTTGCCTTTACCTGCGCCGAATGCGGCGCGGCCCATCCGAAATGGTCGGGGCGCTGCGATGCCTGCGGCGGCTGGAACACGATCATCGAGGAAGCGCCGCTGTCGCAATCCGGCCCTGCCAGCCGCACCCTGGGCGCCGCGCGCGGCAAGCGCATCACGCTGACCGGCCTTGACACGGACGAAGCCCCACCCCCGCGCACCCTCTCTGGCATGGGCGAGTTCGACCGCGTTCTGGGTGGCGGGCTGGTTGCCGGATCCGCGATCCTTCTGGGCGGCGATCCGGGCATCGGCAAATCGACGATCCTGTTGCAGGCCACCGCGCGTTTCGCGCAGGCCGGGCTGAAATGCCTGTATCTCTCGGGCGAGGAAGCCAGTGCCCAGGTCAGGATGCGCGCCGCCCGTCTTGGCCTGGCCGAGGCCCCGGTGCTGCTGGGGGCCGAGACCAACCTGCGCGACATCCTGACCACGCTCGAGGCCGAGGCGCCGCAACTGGCGGTGATCGACTCGATCCAGACGCTCTGGGCCGATCATGTCGAGGCAGCGCCCGGCAGCGTCGGCCAGGTCCGCGCCGCCGTGCATGAGCTGGTCAGCTTTGCCAAACGCTCGGGCACCGCGATCATCCTTGTCGGCCATGTCACCAAGGACGGCCAGATCGCCGGACCCCGCGTCGTCGAACACATGGTCGATACCGTCCTGTATTTCGAGGGCGAGCGTGGCCACCAGTTCCGCATCCTGCGCGCCGTCAAGAACCGCTTCGGCCCCGCTGCCGAAATCGGCGTGTTCGAGATGACGGGCAGCGGGCTGGCCGAAGTCCCCAACCCTTCGGCGCTGTTTCTGTCGGAACGCGGCGCCGCGCCCGGATCGGCGGTCTTTGCGGGCATCGAAGGCACGCGCCCGGTGCTGACCGAGGTTCAGGCCCTCGTCGCCCCCTCCCCCCTGGGCAGCCCGCGCCGCACTGTCGTGGGGCTGGATGCGGGGCGCGTCTCGACCATCCTGGCGGTGCTGGAATCGCGCTGCGCCATCCCGTTCGCGGGCCTTGATGTCTTCCTGAACGTCGCGGGCGGCATGAAAGTGACCGAACCCGCCGCCGATCTGGCCATCGCCTGCGCGCTTCTGAGTGCGCGCGAAGATATTTCCCTCCCACCGGAATCGGTGATTTTCGGCGAAATCAGCCTGTCGGGCGCGCTGCGGCCGGTGGGACAGACCGAAAACAGGTTGAAAGAAGCCCAAAAACTTGGTTTCTCTCGCGCGATTGTGCCCGATGCGACCAAGATCGAGGGCATGGATGGCATGAAACTGGATCGCGCGGCCGAGCTTGTTTCCCTTGTGGGCGAGATGTTCGGCGCCGGATAGCGACAGGAAAAGGACGAATGGAAGGCTTTACCATCATCGACGCCATCGTGGCGGTTGTCATCCTGCTGTCGGCGATCCTCGCCTATGCACGTGGTTTTGTGCGCGAGGCGCTGTCGATCGCGGGCTGGATCGGCGCCGCGATCCTGGCCTATCTGTTCGCGGGCGCGGCGCGCCCGCTGATCGCGCAGATCCCCGGACTGGACAAGTTCCTGGCCGATAGCTGTGAATTGTCGACCATCGGCGGCTTTGCGGCGGTGTTCGCCCTGGCCCTGGTGGTGTTCTCGATCATCACGCCACTGTTTGCCTCGGTCGTGTCGAACTCGGCGCTCGGCAGCGTCGATCAGGGGCTTGGCTTCCTGTTCGGGGTGGCGCGCGGGGTGATCCTGGTGCTGGTGGCCTTTGTCGTCTACGACCGGGTGATCGGCGAAAAGTCGATCCCGGTGGTCGACAACTCGCGCTCGGCCCAGGTGTTTTCGGGCCTGACCGGCAGCGTCGATGACCAGATCCCCGATGACGCGCCGGGCTGGATCGTCAGCCGCTATGAAGAACTGGTCTCGGGCTGCGCCGTGCCGGCCACAGCGCCTGCGGCGGAAACCGCACCTGCGGCCGAAACCGCCCCGGCACCGGGCGCGGAAGCCGCACCCGCCGGCAACTGACAAACTGAACGCGACGGTTTCGTGACCGTCGCGTCCCGCCGGGGGTGACAGACGGCAACGTCTGACCTAAATGAAGGCCAACCGCCATCATCAAGGGAATCGCCCGGTGACCGATGCTGCCCCGTTCCGTGCCGATCCGTTCGACGACGACAAGCTGCGCGAGGAATGCGGCGTCTTCGGCGTGATCGGCGTCAGCGACGCGGCCAATTTCGTCGCCCTTGGCCTGCACGCCCTGCAACATCGCGGGCAAGAGGCCGGCGGCATCGTCAGCCATGACGCCGAACGCGGCTTCAACAGCGCCCACCGCTTCGGCTATGTCCGCGACAATTTCACCAAGCAATCGCTGATGGAGACGCTGCCCGGCCCGCTGGCGATCGGCCATGTGCGCTATTCCACCGCCGGATCGAAGGGCGCTGTGGTGCGCGACATCCAGCCGTTTTTCGGCGAATTCGCCATGGGCGGCTGCGCCATCGCCCATAACGGCAACCTGACCAATGCGGCCGCCCTGCGCCGCGAACTGATCGAACGCGGCGCGATCTTTCAGTCGGGCAGCGACAGCGAATGCATCATTCACCTGATGGCGCGGTCGATCCAGCGCAACCTGCCCGAGCGGCTGAAGGATGCGCTGCGCCGGGTCGAGGGCGCGTTTTCCGTCATCGCCATGACCCGCAGCAAGCTGATCGGCGTGCGCGACCCCTTGGGCGTGCGGCCCCTGGTGATCGGCCGCCTGGCCGATGGCGCCTATGCGCTGTCATCGGAAACCTGTGCGCTGGACATCATCGGCGCCGAGTTCCTGCGCGAGGTCGAGCCGGGCGAAATGGTCGTCATCTCGAAAGGCCAGATCGAAAGCTCGCGCCCTTTCGCGCCGATGCCGTCGCGGTTCTGCATCTTTGAACAGGTCTATTTCTCGCGCCCCGACAGCATCATCGGCGGCCGCAGCGTCTATGAGACCCGCCGCCAGATCGGTGTCGAATTGGCGCGCGAGGCCCCGGTGGATGCCGATCTGGTCTGCCCCGTCCCCGACAGCGGCACCCCGGCAGCCATCGGCTTCGCCCATGAAAGCGGCATTCCCTACGGCATGGGGATCATCCGCAATCAATACATGGGCCGCACCTTCATCGAACCGACCGAACAGATCCGCAACATGGGCGTCCGGCTGAAGCTGAACGTGAACCGCGCCCTGATCGCGGGCAAGCGGGTGGTGCTGGTCGATGACAGCGTGGTGCGTGGCACGACCAGCCGAAAGATCAAGGACATGATCCTGGATGCCGGCGCGAAAGAGGTGCATTTCCGCATCGCCAGCCCGCCGACCGCCTGGCCCTGCTTCTACGGCGTCGACACGCCCGACCGCGACAAGCTTCTGGCCGCGAAAATGTCCGAGGACGAGATGCGCGACTGGATCGGCGTCGACAGCCTGCGCTTTGTCAGCCTTGACGGCCTGTATCGCGCCGCGGGCGAGGTCGCGGGCCGCGATGCGACATGCCCGCAATTCTGCGATGCCTGCTTCTCGGGCGAATACCCGGTCGCGCCCTTCGATCAGTTGGAACGCGGCTTCCAGATGAAACCGGCGGCGGAATAATCCGCCGCCGCCATCGGGCACGACTGGCCCTTCTTTCTTGCCCAAATACGCATCCGCAGCCGGCCATGCTCGCAGGCCCCGGTCAGGCGCGTCGGATCAGGCCGGGTCAGCCTCCAGCCGATCCGCCAGGGCCTCGGCCCGCGCGGCCATCTCGGCCAGGGATTCGGTCAGCGCGCGCGGCACCACCGGCACCTCGACGCGCGGCGGGTTGGCTTTCAGCCGGGTCAGCTCGGCCTCGGCCCGGTCGGCGCGGTCCTGCAATTCGGCGGTGCGGTCGGCCAGCATCAGCCCGGCCATCAGCAGCATCCGCGATTCCGGCAACCGGCCGATCTGCGACAGCAGCGTGGCGGCCTCGGCATCCAAGAGGCCCGCAGCCTGGGTCAAAAGCGGCTCCTCGCCGTCCTGACAGGCGACGGTAAAGGCGCGCCCGCCGATGGTGAATGTGACCTCAGGCATGGCTATCCTCCTTGGTGGCGTCAGGGATGGGGGTGGGGTTCGGCGCGGCGGCGATCAGGTCGTCCATCGCCGCCAGTGTGTCTTCGATCAGCGTGACCTCGGCCAGGCGCGCGGCTTGCAGCGCGGCGATCTCGGCCTGGCAGGCCGCCAGCAGGGGGTCAGCGCCCTGCCCCAGCCGGGCCTTGCCACTCAGCGCGCGATTGGCCGCCGTCAGTTCGGCATTGGCGGCGGTCAGCCGGTCGATCGCCGCGCCCGCGCGCGCCAGCCCCTGCTGGGCCAGCGTCAGCCGCGCGGCCAGCCGGTCGATCACGCCCTGCTGGCGGCGGTGCAGCGCGCCCAGCCGCTCGGCCAGCCGTGCGCCTGCCGCGCGTTCATCGGCCAGCGCCTGATCCAGCGCGGCTTGCGCGGCCGGATCGGCGGCCCGTTCACGGCGCGCGCGGTCGGCCTCGGCCTTGGCCTCCAGCCGGGCAAGGGCGGCGTCCAGCCGTGTCTGATGCGCTGCTGTCGTCTGATCCATTGTCCTTCACCGGGCCGATGGGCGACCCGCGTCCATGGTCTAGCGCGGTTTGCCCGGTTGGCCAAGGGTTGCGGGCCAAGGGTTGCGGGGATCAGCGGCCGGGCTTACACGGGGAAGCAACCGTTTCAGCCGAAGGAACCCCCGACGTGGACATCGCCAAGCTGCGCGCCGATCACCCCGACCACTGGAACCTGGCCACGGCCATCCGCGCGCTTGCGATGGATGCCGTGCAGGCGGCCAATTCCGGCCATCCGGGTATGCCGATGGGCATGGCCGATGTCGCCACCGTCCTGTTCCAGAAGCACCTGAAATTCGACGCCGCCCATCCCGACTGGTTCGACCGCGACCGCTTCATCCTGTCGGCGGGCCATGGCTCGATGCTGATCTATGCGCTGCTGCACCTGACCGGCTACCGCGACATGACGCTGGATCAGATCAAGAACTTCCGCCAATGGGGCGCGATCACCGCCGGGCACCCGGAATACGGCCATGTCAAAGGGGTCGAGACGACCACCGGCCCGCTGGGTCAGGGCATCGCCACCGCCGTCGGCTTCGCCATGGCCGAGGAACATCTGCGCGCGACCTGGGGGCCTAAGGTCTGCGACCACCGCACCTGGGTGATCGCCGGCGACGGCTGCCTGATGGAGGGCATCAGCCAGGAGGCGATCGCCCTGGCCGGTCGTCAGCGCCTGTCGCGGCTGACCGTGCTGTGGGACAACAACGACATCACCATCGACGGCCGCGTCAGCCTGTCGGACAAGACCGACCAACGCGCCCGCTTTGCGGCCTCCGGGTGGGAGGTTATCGCCTGCGACGGCCACAACCCCGCCGACATCGACCGCGCGCTGAGCGCCGCGAAAAAGTCCGACCGCCCGGTGCTGGTCGATTGCAAGACGATCATCGGCTTCGGCAGCCCGAAAAAGGCCGACAGTTCGGGTGCCCATGGCAGCCCGCTGGGTGACGCGGAAATCGCCGCCACGCGGCAGGTCTATGGCTGGACGCATGGCCCCTTCGACATCCCCGCCGACATCAAGAAAGTGTGGGAGATGATCGGCAAGCAGGGCGCCGAGGCCCGCAAGGACTGGGAAGACCGGCTGGCCGCCCTGCCCGCCGCCAAACAGGCCGAGATTACCCGCCGCATCGCAGGCCAAGCCCCCGCGAAACTGTCGGCCCGCATCAAGGCGCTGAAAAAGCAGGCCAGCGACGAGGCCCCGAAGGTCGCCACCCGCAAGGCCAGCGAAATGGCGCTGGAGGTGATCAACCCGGTGATGCCCGAAACCATCGGCGGATCGGCCGACCTGACCGGATCGAACAACACCAAGACCGGCGATCTGGGCATGTTCGACGTGGATAACCGCAAGGGCCGCTACATCTATTACGGCATCCGCGAACACGGCATGGCAGCGGCGATGAACGGCATGGTTCTGCATGGCGGCCTGCGCCCCTATGGCGGCACCTTCATGGCCTTCACCGATTACGCGCGCGGCGCGATGCGGCTGTCGGCGCTGATGGGCATTCCGACCGTCTATGTCATGACCCATGACAGCATCGGACTGGGCGAGGACGGCCCGACCCACCAGCCGGTCGAGCATCTGGCGATCAGCCGCGCCACGCCGAACACCTGGGTGTTCCGCCCCGCCGATGTGGTCGAAACCGCCGAGGCGTGGGAGCTGGCGCTGACCTCGACCGGCACGCCCTCGGTGCTGGCCCTGTCGCGCCAGAACCTGCCGACGGTGCGCAAGAAACACACCGCCACCAACCTGACCGCGCAGGGCGGCTATATCCTGGCCGAGGCCGGGGCCAAGCGCCGCGCGATCCTGATGGCCACCGGCTCCGAGGTCGAGATCGCCATGGCCGCCCGCGACCTGCTGGAGGCCGAAGGCATCGGCACCCGCGTGGTGTCCATGCCCTGCATGGAGCTTTTCGCCGCCCAGCCCGAGGCCTATCGCAAGCGCGTCCTGCCCGCCGGTCCGGTCCGCGTCGCGGTCGAGGCCGCCGTTCGCATGCCCTGGGATCGCTTCCTGCTGGGCGAACGCGGGTCCGAAAAGAAGGCGGGCTTTGTCGGCATGACCGGCTTTGGCGCAAGTGCCCCGGCAGAGCGGCTTTATGCCGAGTTCGGCATCACTGCCGAGGACGTCGCCGCCAAGGTCAAGGCGCTGCTGTGAGCCTGGCCCGCAAGGGCCTGACCGATCAGGCCAGCGGCATTCTGCTGCTGCTGGCCTCGATCCTGCTGTTCACGCTGATGGATGCGACGGCCAAGCACCTGACCGGGCGCTATCCGCCGTTGCAGATCGTGTTCGTGCGGCTGGTCATCAATCTGGCCCTTGTGCTGATCGTGCTGGGGCCGCGCCTGCCGCGCCATCTGCGGTCGAACCAGCCCGGCGCGCAGATCGCGCGCGGGTTTTTTCAGGTGGCCACGGTGACGCTGTTCTTCACCTCGCTGGGCTATATCGGCCTGGCCGAGGCGACGGCGATCATCGACATCAACCCGGTGCTGATCACCCTGTTCGCGGCGCTGTTCCTGGGCGAACGCATCGGCCCGCGCCGGATCATCGGCATCGCCGTGGCGCTGCTGGGGGCGATGATGATCATCCGTCCGGGCGCGGGCGTGCTGCACCCGGCGGCGGTTTTGCCGCTGATCGGCGCCTTCGCCTATGCCGGGGGTGCGGTGCTGACGCGGATGGTGCGCAGCGACAGCACGGCCACCTCGATCCTGTGGTCGACGACGACGGCGACCCTGCTGGCCAGCCTGGCGATGCCGTTTGTCTGGCAGCCGATCGCCGCCGCCGATGCCTGGGCCTTTGCTCTGATCGGCCTGTTCGGCACCGTCGCGCAGGCGCTGCTGATCAAGGCGTTTTCGCTGGCCGAGGCCGCCGCCGTCGCCCCCTTCGGCTATACCGGGCTGATCTGGGCGGGGCTGTGGGGTTGGCTGTTCTGGGGCGCGGTGCCCGATGGCTGGTCGCTGGCAGGCGCCGCCGTGATCGTCGCCGCCGGCTTGTATGTCTGGAGCCGCGAGGCCCGCGACACCGCCCGCGCCGCGAAAGCCGCAAGGGGCCGCGCATGACGACCAACACGCCCCCCGACATCCCCGCTCCGCCCCCGGTTCCGCTGACCGACCGGCTGGCCAGTGCGCTGTTTCTGGGGGCGATGCGGATGGCGGGGCTGCTGCCCTATCACCGCCGCATCCCGGCGATGGGCTGGGTCTTCGCGCATCTGCTGGCCCCGGTCGCGGGCTATCGCCGCCGGGCGCTGGACAATCTGGCACTGGCCCGGCCCGACCTGCCCCCGCATCAGGCCCGCGCCATTGCCGATGCCGTGGCCGACAATGCCGGGCGATCCCTGGCCGAGATCTACGCCGGGCGCGACTTTACCGACCGGATCGCGGCGCGCGACCCCCTGTGCGGGCCGGGTCTGGCGGCGCTGGAACAGGCCGCCGCGGATCACCGCCCCGTGATCCTGGCCTGCGCGCATTTCGGCAATTACGACGCGATGCGCGCGGCGCTGTCGGCGCGCGGCTGGCCGGTCGGGGCGCTGTATCGGCCGATGAACAATGCCGCCTTCAACGCGCATTACATCCCCGCCATGCAGGCCATTGCCCAGCCGATGTTCCCGCGCGGCAAGGCGGGTTTCGCCGGGATGCTGCGGTTCCTGAAGGGCGGCGGGATGCTGGCGCTTGGCTTTGACCAATATGCGGGCGATGGCGCGCTGCTGTCGTTCTTCGACCTGCCGACGCGCACCGTGCTGACGCCCGCCGAACTCGCGCTGCGCTATGACGCGCTGCTGGTGCCGATCCATGGCATCCGCCAGCCTGACGGTATCAGCTTTGCGGTGCAGGTGGGCGCACCGATCCCGCCCTCGACACCGGAACGGATGATGCAGGCGCTGAACGACGATCTTGAGCAACTGGTGCGCGCCCATATGGGCCAGTGGTTCTGGGTGCATCGGCGCTGGAAGTAGCGCGGCCTAATCCGTCACCTGGATGGCGCCCAGCACCGCGCCCGGAAGATTGCGCCCGCCCGGCCCCTTCAGCCGCTCTTGCACGATCACCGCGACGATCTCGCCACGCCGGGCCGAGGCTTCGGTGGCGATGTCCAGCAGCAGCGGCTTTTCGCCCGACCATTGCGCGACCAGATCCCAATCGCGCGCGACATTCACATGGCGCAGGCTGCGGCCGATGTTTTCGCCCGACCGGATCTCGGTCTCGACCTGACGATCCAGACGTGCCACGATCACATCGGCGGGCACCCGCAGCGCGTGATCGGACAACAGCGTCACCCGGTGGCGACCGGCAGCCGTCACGACATGGCCGGCAACGGACAGATCATCCGACAGCCGGGCGATCTCGCGGCTGACCTGGGCGGGGCGCGGGGCCGTGGCGCCGGCCACCCCGCCCACCACGATCTGCGGGGTAAAGACCGTGCGCGTGCCGTCGCGGCGCGCATAGGCCCGCTGGCGGCTGGTAAAGGCGGGCTTGGCGAAAGGATCGGGCCAGCCCAGATAATCCCAGTAATCGACATGGAATGACACGGCCAGAACGTCATCGCGCCGCGCCAGATCGCCCAGCAGCGCCTCGGCCGGGGGACAGGCGCTGCACCCTTCCGAAGTGAACAGCTCAACCAGCACCCGCGACGCCCGCGCCTGCCCGGTGTCGGGTGCGGCCGGGGCGGCGGCGGCGTCTGCCGCCGGTGTGGGGGCGGGGATCATCGACCGGCGCGCCTGCCCGCCCCGACCATCGCGCGGCGCGGGGGCAGCCGGGGCGGTGGAGGGGGCGCCCTCATCCTCGGCTCCGTCCGGCCCGGTCAGCGCGCCACCGTCGCGCGGTCCGACCAGATCAGCATCGGGATCGGCAAAGTCGTCATCCAGGCCAAGGTCATCCTCGACCGTGACGGGGCCGTCCTCGACCGCGCCATGGCTGTCGTCGCCCCAATCCGCGCCGCCGTGCCGCCCCCGGTCGGTGCCCGGGTGGTTCGACAGATCGCCGTTCATCGCCAGGCCCTCGGCCCGGACCGGCGCGGCCGCGATGCCGACGCCACCCCAGGCCATGGCGGCCACCAGCAGCGCCGTGGCCAGCCGTGCGCCGACCGCCCCGCCAGGGCGGCGCGGGACAGGCGGTTGGGCGGCGGCGGCAGGACGGGTCATGGAACCGCTGATACAACCCAAGGCCCGCCCCTGCCAATCAACCAATCGCGAGACAGCGCCGAAATCACGCCGCGCGACGCAGGGTCAGGCCCGCCCGGAACCGTCCCCGGCCAAGGCCCGATTCAGCGCGTGACAAATTGCATACAATGGCATACAATCCCGCCCATCCCCCCTTGAACGCCTGCGGGGATTGCGGCAAGACAGCCGCGCAGCCAGATATTTTCAGCCACGACGCTAACCACGGAGGCCCCGATGCCCATCGTCACCGGCAAGGACACCGCCAAGACCCGCCGCAGCCTGACCGCAGGCGGCAAGACCATCGCCTATTACTCGATCCCCGCCGCCGAAGAGGCCGGCCTCGGCGATTTCTCGCGCCTGCCCGCCAGCCTCAAGGTCGTGCTGGAAAACATGCTGCGGTTCGAGGATGACGGCTTCACTGTCAGCGTCGACGACATCAAGGCCTTTGCCGAATGGGCGCAGAACGGCGGCCAGAACCCGCGCGAAATCGCCTATCGCCCGGCCCGCGTGCTGATGCAGGACTTCACCGGCGTTCCGGCGGTCGTCGACCTGGCCGCGATGCGTGACGGCATCAAGGCGCTTGGCGGCGATGCGCAAAAGATCAACCCGCTGAACCCGGTCGATCTGGTCATCGACCACAGCGTGATGATCGACGAGTTCGGCACCCCCCGCGCCTTTCAGCGCAACGTGGAACTGGAATACGAACGCAACATGGAGCGTTACCAGTTCCTGAAATGGGGCCAGAAGGCGTTCCAGAACTTCCGCGTGGTGCCGCCCGGCACCGGCATCTGCCACCAGGTGAACCTGGAATATCTGGCGCAGACGGTCTGGACCGACACCGATCAGAACGGCGAAACCGTCGCCTATCCCGACACGCTGGTTGGCACCGACAGCCACACCACCATGGTCAACGGCCTGGCCGTTCTGGGCTGGGGCGTCGGCGGGATCGAGGCCGAGGCCGCGATGCTGGGTCAGCCGGTGTCGATGCTGATCCCCGAAGTCGTCGGCTTCAAGATCACCGGCGCGCTGACCGAAGGCGTGACGGCCACCGACCTGGTGCTGAAGGTCGTGCAGATGCTGCGCAAGCACGGCGTTGTCGGCAAGTTCGTCGAGTTCTACGGCGAAGGCCTTGACAACATGCCGCTGGCCGACCGCGCGACCATCGCGAACATGGCCCCCGAATACGGCGCCACCTGCGGCTTCTTCCCGATCGACGCCGAAACCCTGCGCTATCTGCGCCAGACCGGCCGCGATGAGGACCGCATTGCCCTGGTCGAGGCCTATGCCAAGGAAAACGGTTTCTGGCGCGGGGCGGATTACGCGCCGATCTATACCAGCACGCTGGAACTGGACATGGGCACGGTCGTCCCCGCGATTTCCGGCCCCAAGCGCCCGCAGGATCACGTCGCGCTGACCGATGCCGCCTATCAGTTTTCCAAGTTCATCTCGGGCACGCGCCAGTTCCCCGAACCTGCCCGCGCCGAGATCAAGGAATGGAACGACGAAGGCGGCGCCCCGGCCCCGGACTGGCTGCCGGGCCATCTGGACGGCTATCAATCGGGCGCGGTCGAGGGGCAGGGTTACAAGCTGCATGACGGCAGCGTGGTGATCGCCTCGATCACCTCCTGCACCAACACCTCGAACCCCTATGTGCTGATGGCCGCCGGTCTGGTGGCGCGTAAGGCGCGCGCCCTGGGCCTGAACCGCAAGCCCTGGGTGAAAACCTCGCTGGCGCCCGGATCGCAGGTCGTGGCGGAATATCTGCAAGCCGCCGGCCTGCAAGAAGATCTGGACGCCATCGGCTTCAACCTGGTCGGTTTCGGCTGCACCACCTGCATCGGCAACTCGGGTCCGCTGGACCCGGCGATTTCCAAGTCGATCAACGACAACGATCTGGTCGCCGTTTCGGTGCTGTCGGGCAACCGCAACTTCGAGGGCCGCATCAGCCCCGACGTCCGCGCCAACTATCTGGCCAGCCCGCCCCTGGTCGTCGCCTATGCCCTGGCTGGCGACATGAACATCGACCTCACGCGTGAGCCGCTGGGCTATGGCGCGAACGGCAAGCCGGTGTTCCTCAAGGATATCTGGCCGACCAGCAAGGAAGTCGCCGATCTGGTCGACACCATCGTGACGCGCGAGATGTTCATCGAAAAATACGCCGATGTGTTCAAGGGTGATGAACGCTGGCAGGCGGTCGAGACCACCGACAGCGAGACCTATGACTGGCCCGCCGCCTCGACCTATATCCAGAACCCGCCCTATTTCCGCGGCATGTCGCGCGAACCGGGTGTGATCTCGGATCTGGCGGATGCGCGGGTGCTGGCCGTGCTGGGCGACATGATCACCACCGACCACATCAGCCCGGCCGGTTCGTTCAAGCCCACCACCCCGGCGGGCAAATACCTGACCGAACGCCAGGTCGCGCCGAAGGACTTCAACAGCTACGGTTCGCGCCGCGGCAACCATGAAGTCATGATGCGCGGCACCTTCGCCAATATCCGCATCAAGAACGAGATGCTGGACGGCGTGGAAGGCGGCTATACCAAAGGCCCGGACGGCGAACAGACCAGCATCTATGATGCGGCGATGGCCTATCAGGCGGCCGGTGTGCCGCTGGTCGTCGTGGGCGGCATCGAATACGGCGCCGGTTCGTCGCGCGACTGGGCGGCCAAGGGAACCAACCTGTTGGGCGTCAAGGCGGTCATCGCGGAATCCTTTGAACGCATCCACCGCTCGAACCTGGTCGGCATGGGCGTCATCCCGTTCGAGTTCACCGGCGGCGACAACCGCAAGACGCTGAACCTGAAAGGCGATGAGGTGATCTCGATCACCGGCCTGGCGGGCGATTTCAAGCCGCTGTCGATGGTTCCGGCGACGATCCGTTATGCGGACGGCAGCGAAAAGACCATCCAGCTAAAGGCCCGCGTCGATACCGAGGTCGAGATCGAATATCTCGAAAACGGCGGCGTGCTGCATTATGTGCTGCGCAACCTGGCCAAGGCCTGATCGCGCATCACTCGCGCTGCTTCACGGTTGCGCGACCATCGTGAACGACCCCGGCAGCAAATGCCGGGGTTTTTTCATGCGCGCCAGATATGTCTTTCGACATTGCAACCAGCCGTGATCGCGCCCCGCTTGCCGCGCGACGAAGCCCGGCTAATCCCCTTGGCGTGCACGATTGCACGACAGGAGAAACTGATGAAAAACGTGATTGCCGCCACCCTGTGCTGCGCCCTGCCGGGCGCCTGCGCAACCAACAGCCAGGGCCAGACCGACTATTCCCAGCCGCGCACACCGACCCTGGCCGAGGGCGCGGGCATCGGGATCGTCGCCCTGCTGGGCATCGGGCTTCTGGGGGCGACCCTGCTGTCCAAGGCGGGCAGCGATGCGGTGAACAGCCAGTAACCCGGCCGGCCCCGGCACGACCGGGGCCAAGCCCGCCCGCACACCACAACGCCGCGCGCTACGCCTCTGGCCTCTGGCGGCAGCCCGCAGCGACACCCGCGCCCCCGGACGCAACACCGCCCCTTCTTTCTTGCGAAAATACGCCGGGGTGAATGGCCCGCAGGGCCAGAGGGGCAGCGCCCCTCCTGCCTTAGCCCGCCAGCCGATCCTTGACCATCGGCCCGACCGCGCCGAAATCCATCTGCCCGGTGTGGCGCGCCTTCAGTTCGGCCATGACCCGGCCCATGTCGCGGATGCCGCTGGCACCGACCGCCGCAATCGCCGCATCCACGGCTGCCGCGATCTCGTCACCCGACAGCGGTCGCGGCAGATAGGTCTCGATCACCTTGATCTCGGCCAGCTCCTTCTCGGCCAGTTCCAGCCGCCCGCCTTCCTCATAGGCGCGGGCGCTGTCCTGGCGCTGCTTGACCATCTTGCCCAGGATCGCCAGCAGATCGGCCTCGGTCAGATCGCCCCCCTCACCGGCGCTGCCACGCGCCGCGATCTCGCGGTCCTTGAAGGCGGCATTGATCAGCCGCAGCGTCGACAGCCGGTCCGCCTCGCGGGCTTTCATCGCGTCTTTCAGATCGGCCATGATACGGGCGCGCAGGTCCATCACTCTCTCCTTCGTTTGCCCCAAGATAGGCGCAGGACGCGCCCAACGAAAGGCCCCGACGAAACCCCCGGCGCGCCGAAGGCTTGACCCGGCGGCCCGCCATCCTTAGGTTCCCGGCAATTTGCGCGCGCCGATTCCGCGCCCGCGCCGCCCGAGCCCGAGAGTTCCGCCATGACCGATGCCTTCGCCCCCGCCAAACCCACGGGATGCCTTGTTCTGGCCGATGGATCGGTGTTCTACGG
The DNA here is from genome assembly GCF_041927815.1 of Paracoccus zhouxuedongae. Lineage (NCBI taxonomy): Bacteria > Pseudomonadati > Pseudomonadota > Alphaproteobacteria > Rhodobacterales > Paracoccaceae > Paracoccus > Paracoccus zhouxuedongae. The sequence continues at coordinate 123,241 of NZ_JBHFHM010000002.1, read as the reverse complement.
TCAGGGCTTCGGGGCGACCGGCGCCCGTGTTGCCGAACTGGTGTTCAACACCGCGATGACCGGCTATCAGGAAATCATGACCGACCCGTCCTATGCGGGCCAGATCCTGACCTTCACCTTCCCCCATATCGGCAATGTCGGCACCAACCCCGAGGATGAGGAAGCCGCCACCCCGGTGGCCGAGGGCATGGTGGTGAAATGGGACATCACCCAGCCGTCGAACTGGCGCGCCGCCGAAACTCTTGGCGCCTGGCTGGAACGCCACGGTCGCATCGGGCTGGCCGGTGTCGATACCCGCCGCCTGACCCGCGCGATCCGCCAGCAGGGCGCGCCCCATGCCGTCATCGCCCATGACCCCGAAGGCCGGTTCGACCTGGAACAACTGGTCAGCCGCGCGCGCGGCTGGAATGGGCTGGTCGGCCTTGACCTGGCCCGCGACGTTTCCTGCACCGAGCCTTACGCCTGGAACGAAGGCCGCTGGTCCTGGCCCGAAGGTTTCGGCCCCGGCCCGACCGATGGCTTCCGCGTCGTCGCCATCGATTATGGCGCGAAACGCAACATCCTGCGCTGCCTGTCTTCGGCTGGCTGTTCGGTCACCGTTCTGCCCGCCACCGCCACCGCGGATGAGGTGCTGGCCCTGAACCCCGAGGGCGTGTTTTTGTCGAACGGTCCCGGCGACCCGGCGGCGACCGGCGACTATGCGGTGCCGATGATCCAGGGCGTGCTGGAAGCCGACATCCCGGTGTTCGGCATTTGCCTTGGCCATCAGATGCTTGCTCTGGCGCTTGGTGCGCGCACCGTGAAGATGAACCACGGCCATCACGGCGCCAACCATCCAGTCAAGGACAAGGACACCGGCAAGGTCGAGATTACCTCGATGAATCATGGCTTTGCGGTTGACAGCCAGACCCTGCCCGCGGGTGTGATCGAAACCCATGTGTCGCTGTTCGACGGGTCGAACTGCGGCATTCGGGTGGATGGCAAGCCCGTGTTCTCGGTCCAGCACCATCCCGAGGCCAGCCCCGGCCCGCAGGACAGTTTCTATCTTTTTGAACGATTCGCGCGGGCGATGGCCGATCGGCGTTAAGCGTTTCTTAAGGGATCGTCTGCTAACACCGGCTTCGGGAATCGTCCGGGGGCCAGCATGGCGGTCATCGCATTCGAGCGGAAACAGGATGTCGCGGCAGATCAGGCGGCGCGCCCGCGGCTGTCGGTGGTGCGGCCCACTCGGCGGCAGCTTGGGCAAATCCTGATCGAACAGGGCGCGGTGCGGCCCGCCGATCTGGTGCAGGCCCTGGCGTTGCGCCGTCGCCAGACGGTGCGGCTGGGCGACATCCTTCTGGCGCGCGGCTGGGTGCATGAGGATGCGTTGATGCGCGCCCTGGCAACGCAATGGGGCTGCGGCACGGTCGATCTGACCCGCGACCCGCCGCAGGATTGGCTGACCGATCTGCTGGGCGCCGATTTCTGCCTGACTCATGCGGTGATCCCCTGGCGGCGGCACGGCGATGACCTGATCCTCGCCACCGCCCGGCCCGAGGATTTCGGTGCGCTGAAAGCCCGCCTGCCGCGCCTGCCCGGTCGTGTCGACATGGTGATCGCCAGCGAAAACGCGATCCACGCCGCCCTGCTGGCACACCGGCAAGAGGGGCTGATCCGCCAGGCCGAAACCCGCGTCGATGCCGCCGACAGCGCCCGCAGCCTTGACGGCCAGCGGCTGTCGGCGCTGGTGCTGCTGATGCTGGTCGCGCTGACCGCCGGGCTGACCTTCGCGCCGCTGGCGGTGTTCGGCCTGATCGCCGCCTGGGCCACGCTGACACTGATCGCCACCACCGGGCTGAAGGCCTTGGCCTTCGCCGCCGAGGTGCGCGGCCAGGCCCGCGACAGCCTGCGTTCGCCACCCGCCGCCCCCGGCCTGATCCCGCTGCCGGTGATCTCGGTCATGGTGCCGATGTTCAACGAACCCGACATCGCCCCGCGCCTGGTCGCGCGGCTGTCGGCTGTCGATTATCCGCGCGAATTGCTGGATGTCATGCTGGTGGTCGAGGAGGTGGACACCACCACCCGCGACGCCCTGTCCATCGCCGGCCTGCCGCATTGGATGCGCGTCGTCACCGTGCCCGACGGCCCGGTCCGCACCAAGCCACGCGCTCTGAATTACGCGCTGAACTTTGCCAAGGGCAGCGTGATCGGCGTCTGGGATGCCGAGGATCGCCCCGAGCCAAGCCAGCTTCGCCAGATCGCCGCGCATTTCGCCCGCGCCGGTGATGACGTCGCCTGTCTGCAAGGGCGGCTGGATTACTACAACCCCCGCGTCAACTGGCTGTCGCGCTGCTTTACCATCGAATATGCGGCCTGGTTCCGCGCCATGCTGCCCGGTGTCGCGCGACTGGGGCTGGTGATCCCGCTAGGCGGCACCACGCTGTTCTTCCGCCGCACAGCGCTTGAGGAACTGGGCGGCTGGGACGCCCATAACGTCACCGAAGATGCCGATCTGGGCGTGCGCCTGGCGCGGCACGGCTGGCGCACCGAACTGGCCGACACCACCACCCACGAAGAGGCGAACTGCCGGACCCTGCCCTGGGTCAAGCAACGCTCTCGCTGGCTGAAAGGTTACGCGATGACCTGGGCGGTGCATATGCGCGACCCGCTGCGGCTGTGGCGCGATCTGGGGCCGCGCCGTTTCCTGTCGTTCCAGATCCAGTTCCTTGGCACGCTGTCGCAATATCTGCTGGCCCCGGTACTGTGGACCTTCTGGCTGGCCTCGTTCGGGCTTTGGCACCCGGTGGCCACGCCCCTCGCGGACCTCGTCGGGCCGAGCGCGGTCACGGCGCTGTTCACGCTGTTCCTGGCGACCGAGGCGCTGAACCTGCTGGTCAACCTCTGGGCCACGCGCGGTGCCGATCATCGCGGCCTCTGGGGCTGGACGCTGACCATGAACCTTTACTTTCCGCTGGGCGCACTCGCCGGCTGGAAAGCCATCCATGAGGTGCTGACCAAGCCCTTCTATTGGGACAAGACCGCCCATGGCCTTTACGATGGCGCGGCACATGAGGTGCCCCCGACGCCCGGCCCGGCACTCGCGCCGCAACCGGCACTGGCCGCTGTGCAGCACCGTGGCACGATCAGCTAGCACAGGCCGAAACGTCGCGCCCGGCACGCCCTCATCACGCTGGACAGGCAGGCCCGCGATGCGCTTAGCTGCGGGCCACCACATGCCAGACAGCAGGTCTTGACGATGACATCCTATCTTAAACAGTTCCCCGACGCGCAGGGGTTTTTCGGACAATATGGCGGGGCTGACCTGCCGCCGCCGCTGGTGCCGCATTTCAAGGCCATCGAACAGGCCTATGACCGCATCGCCAAAAGCGCCGATTTCATCCGCGAACTGCGCGCCATCCGCAAGCATTTCCAGGGCCGGCCCACGCCGATCTCGTATCTGGGCAACCTCTCGGACATCTGCGGCGGCGCCCGCCTTTACGCCAAGCGCGAGGATCTGAACCACACCGGCGCCCACAAGCTCAATCACTGCATGGCCGAGGCGCTGCTTGCGCGCCACATGGGCAAGACCAAGGTCATGGCCGAGACCGGCGCCGGCCAGCACGGCGTCGCACTGGCCACGGCGGCGGCCTATTTCGGCCTCGAATGCGAAATCCACATGGGTGAGATCGACATCGCCAAAGAGGCGCCGAACGTCACCCGGATGCGGCTTCTGGGCGCGCAGGTGGTGCCGGTCAGCTTCGGCGGCCGGTCGCTGAAAGAGGCGGTGGACAGCTGCTTCCAATCCTATCTGCAACAGGCCGACCGCGCGCTGTTTGCCATCGGCTCGGTCGTCGGCCCGCACCCCTTCCCGCGCATGGTCCGCGACTTCCAGCATGTCGTCGGCCTTGAGGCGCGCGAGCAATTCCTTGAAATGACAGGAAACCTGCCCGACATGGTGGCCGCCTGCGTCGGTGGCGGGTCGAACGCCATGGGCATCTTCGCGGGCTTCATCGACGATGCCGATGTCGCGCTTTACGGCGTCGAGCCGATGGGCACCTCGTCGAAACTGGGCGATCACGCCGCCACCATCACCTATGGCGAAGATGGCGACATCCACGGCTTCCGCACCATCGTGCTGAAAGATGCCGAGGGCAACCCCGCCCCCGTCCACACCATCGCCTCGGGCCTTGACTATCCCGGCGTCGGCCCCGAACACGCGCACCTGCACCGCAGCGGCCGCGTGACCTATACCGCCGCCAATGACCATGAGGCGCTGGACGCCTTTTACCGGCTGTCGCGCCACGAGGGCATCATCCCCGCCCTGGAAAGCGCCCATGCCGTCGCCTTCGCCCTGCGCGAGGCAAAGAACCACCCGGGCAAGGCGATCCTGATCAATCTGTCCGGGCGCGGCGACAAGGACATCGATTACGTCACCCAGACCCACGGCTTTGGCGACGGACGCTGATTTCTTTCTTGCCCAAATACGCTGGGGGTGAATGGCGGCCCCGCCGCCAGAGGGGGCAAAGCCCCCTGCCCCGGCCCCGAACCCGCGCCGCCGCCCCTTGCAGCGACGCCCCCCCGCGTCTAGATCAGATCAAACGCCAGCGAAAGGAAGCCACCCATGGCCATGGAAGCCCATGACATCGAAGCCCTGATCCGCGCGGCTTTCCCGGATGCGCAGATCACCATCACCGATCTGGCCGGCGACGGCAATCACTGGGCCGCCGAGGTGATCGACGAATCCTTCCGCGGCCAGAACCGGGTTCAGCAACAGCGCGCCGTCTATGCCGCGCTGAAGGGCAAGATGGACGGCCCGCGCGGCGAATTGCACGCGCTTGCGCTGACCACCAAGGCCCCCGATTGACGCCACACCATCGACCGCCCCTTGCGGCACCGAAAGGACATCACCATGACCGCCTCCGACCAGATCCGCGACACGATCACCGCCAATGACGTGGTGCTGTATATGAAGGGCAGCAAGGAAATGCCGCGCTGTGGCTTTTCCAGCCGCGTCGCCGGCGTGCTGAACTTCATGGGCGTCGACTACAAGGACGTCGACGTGCTGGCCGATGAAAATGTCCGCCAGGGCATCAAGGATTTCTCGGACTGGCCGACGATCCCGCAGCTTTACGTCAAGGGCGAATTCGTCGGCGGCTGCGATATCGTCACCGAAATGACCCTGTCGGGCGAGCTGGACCAGCTGTTCGACGCCAAGGGCATCGCCTATGACAAGGCCGCCGCCGACCGCATCCGCGAAGCGAACGCCTGAAATAGCCGCCATGATCGGCAAAGGCCGCCCCCAGGGGGCGGCCTTTTTCATGCGCTACAGCCCGTAGGGCAGCCAGATCGTCTTCCACTGGCGCGCGGCCTCGCGGAACTCGGGGCCTTGGCCGCGCGGGCTGGACCAGTCGCGCGGGGCAATGCGCCAGACCGGCTTCAGATTGCCCGCCGCCTGCGGGGCGTGATCCAGATCGCCCGCCAGCCACAACGCCGCGACCGCATCATGCGCGGCCAGGGTCGCGGCCAGTTCGGCCTCATCGCCGGGGATCAGGTTGACGACCCCGCCGGGCAGGTCGGACGTGTCCAGCACCTGCGCCAGATCGGCGGCGATCATCGGATGGCTGCGCGAGGGCACGGCCACCACCCGGTTGCCCGCCGCAATCGCCGGGGCGATCAGCGAGACCAGCCCCAGCAGCGGCGCGGCATCGGGGGCGACCATGCCGATGATGCCATAGGGCGCGGGCAGGGTCAGGGTCAGATGCCCGGCCTGGGTGTCATGGCTGCGACCGTCATCCTTGTCGGCACGCCCGGCCCATTGAAACAGCCGGTCCAGACTGGCCGCCACCTCATCCCGGCCCAGTTGCGCGGCCAGGGCATCGGCGCGCTGCGACAGGTTTTCGGCGATGAAATAGATGACCTGTGCGCGCTGATGCCCCGACAGGCGCGACCAGCCGGCGGCCTTGGCGGCGGCCTCGACCGCGTTGCGGATGTCCTTGCGCCCGCCGATGCCGATCAGGCCATCATCGGTGGCGCGCGACAGCCCGCCATCGGGGCGCTTCTGCGCGCCGCCGATATACAGTTTCGCGGTCCGGTCGATGGTCTGCGCCGCGGGTTTCACCGCCCCCGCGCGACGCGGCGCGGGCGGGTCGGGCAGGCGCAGATAGGCCGCCATCCCCTCGGCCCCGCCCTCGCGGCCAAAGCCCGACTCGCGCCAGCCACCAAAGGGCGCACCGGCATCGAACAGGTTGGTGGCGTTGATCCAGATCACCCCCGCATTCAGCCCGGCCGCGACCGCCGTCGCCTGGGTGATGTTTTCCGACCAGACGCTTGCCGCCAGTCCATAGCGCGTGGCGTTGCCGATCTCGATCGCCTCATCGGGCGTGCGAAAGGTGGTCAGCGTGGCGATCGGGCCGAAGATTTCCGTGATGCTGGCGGGGTTTGCGGGTTCGGCCCCGGCCAGAATGCCGGGCGCGACCCAATTGCCTTTCGCGGGAAGCGCCGTGGCGGGCGTCAGCAGATCAGCCCCCGCCGCCTGCCCCGCCGCCACCAGCGACCGGATGCGGTCGGCCTGTTCGGCGCTGATGATGGCGCCGATGTCGGTCGATTTGTCCAGGGGATCGCCGACCCGCAGCCCGTTCATCCGCCGCACCAGCCGGTCGGTGAAATCCCGCGCGACCGAGGCCGCGACGACCAGCCGCGAGCCCGCGCAGCAGACCTGACCCTGATTGAACCAGATGCCATCGACCACGCCCTCGACCGCGGCATCCAGATCGGCGTCCTCCAGCACGATGAAGGGCGACTTGCCGCCCAGTTCCAGCGTCACCGGCACCCGGCCCGCGACCTGTTCGTGGATCTTGCGCCCCACCTCGGTCGAGCCGGTAAAGGCGATCTTGTCGACCGGCGCGGCAACCAGTGCCGCCCCCGTCGCGCCATCGCCGGTGACGATGTTGACCACCCCCGGCGGCAGGCCGACCTCGGCGCAGATCTGGGCAAAGCGCAGCGCGGTCAGCGGCGTCTGCTCGGCCGGTTTCAGCACCACGGTATTGCCGGCCGCCAAGGCCGGGGCGATCTTCCAGGCCAGCATCAGCAGCGGAAAGTTCCACGGAATGATCTGGCCGCAGACGCCATGCGGGCGGTGGTCGGGAAAATCCTGATCGACCAGATCGGCCCAACCCGCGTGATGATAGAAATGCCGCACGGCCAGCGGAATGTCGGCCTCGCGCGCTTCGCGGATCGGCTTGCCGGTGTCCAGCACCTCCAGCACCGACAGCAGGCGTTCGTGCTTTTGCAGGTGCCGGGCGATGGCATACAGGTATCGCGCCCGCGCGGCGCCGGGCAGCTTGGCCCAGCCCGACTGCGCACGCCGCGCGGCGCGGATGGCCGCCGCGATGTCATCCGCGCTGCCCTGCGCGACCTTGGCCAGCGTCTCGCCAGTTGCCGGGTTCAGCGTCGGGAAGTGTCCCTGCCCCGCCACCCATTTGCCGCCGATGAAATGGCCAAAGGGCTGATGCGCGGCGATCCAGTCGCGCGCCGCCGCATCGCTTTCGCGCGAAGGGCCATAGTCCAGGGTTTCCAGAATCTCGGTCACGGTCGGCATCTTTCCCCCTCAAGCCAGCGCAAAACGCGAGGCATCGGCATACCGCCCCGTCACATGATGATGAAGCTGGCGTTCGATATCGCCCAGCATCGAGCTGGCGCCCAGCCGGAACAGCCCCGGATCCAGCCAGTCGCGGCCCAGCTCCTCGCGCATCAAGACCTGCCAGTTCAGCGCATCCTTGGCGCTGCGCATCCCGCCTGCGGGCTTGAAGCCGACCCGGTGGCCGCTGCGCGCCGTGTAATCGCGCAGCGCCCGCAGCATCACCAGACTGACCGGCAGCGTGGCATTCACCGCCTCTTTCCCGGTCGAAGTCTTGATGAAATCGGCCCCCGCCTGCATGGCGATCATGCTGGCCTTCCAGACATTGCCGTAGGTTTTCAGATCGCCGGTCGCCAGGATCGCCTTCAGATGGGCGGTGCCGCAGGCCTCTTTCATGGCGGCGATTTCATCGTAAAGCGCGGCCCAGTCGCCGTTCAGAACGTGCTGGCGGGTGATCACGATGTCGATTTCCGCCGCGCCCTGATCGACGGCATAGCGGATCTCGGCCAGACGCAGGTCCAGCGGCATCAGCCCGGCGGGAAAGCCGGTGGCGACGCTGGCGACGGGCACGCCGGAATTGCCAAGCGCGCGCACCGCCGCCGCCACCATCGTCGGGTAAACGCAGACCGCGCCGGTGGTCAGCCGGTCCAGCCCAAGGCCCGCCATGATCTGATCGTCCAGCGGGCGCAGCGCCTTGGCGCACAGCCGCGCGACCCGTTCGGGCGTGTCATCCCCGGCCAAAGTGGTCAGGTCCATGCAGCGGATCGCATTGACCAGCCAAGCCGCCTGCCATTCCTTCTTCAGCGACCGCCGCCCGGTGATGCTGGCCGCCGCGCGGTCCGTCGCGGGCGCGTTGATATGGGCCTGCGCGATCTGGTCAGGCGCAAAGCCGGTCCCCGGGTTCATGCCTGCCCCCCACCGTTGTTGCCACTATTGCCCTTGCCGCCGCGCAGCCGGTCCCACCAGCCCGACATGCGCCCGCGCGCGGCATCGGCGCGCTGATCCAGCCGATCCCAGCTTTGCGACACATCGGCCAAGGCGGGGTCGATGGCGCGTTGGCGGAACTGCTGCCACATCCGCCAGATCGTCAGCACGCCGATCAGGATCAGCCCCAGGATGACCAGCCGCGGCCAGTTCACACCCTGCGCATCCGGCCCCGCCACCGGGCGGATCTTGATCGCATTGGGATAGATCGACAGCCACGCCACCCGCCAGCCGTAATGCGTGACCCGCACCCATTCCGGCGCCTGCGCGGTTGACCGGGCATTCGCCGCCTCGGCCTGAAGGTTCGAGCTGTCGTATTTGAAATAGGGCGGCCAGATCCAGCCGGTGTCCTCGTTGCGGTAGACGATCACCCGGCCATTCGGGCGCACGCCGCTGATGAAGCGGATGTCGCGCATGCCTTGGGCGTTTTCCACCGTGCCGCTGTCGGATGAGGCATAGAAGATCGCGTTGGCCCCCAGGTCGGTCAGCCGGTTGTAAGTCTCGGTGATGCGAACCGTGTCGTATTGCGGCAGGACGTAATCCAGAAAGCCGATCAGGATCAGGGCAAACACCCCCCGCAGACCCCAGGAAAGATAGCGCAGCATCAGGTGCCCCCTCAGGCGTAATTGACCAGATAGATGATCGCGCCCATTGCGATCAGCGGCAAGACATAGATCAGCCACAACAGCCGCACCGCCAGCGACCGGCCAAGGCCTGCCATGCCGCGCGCGATATACCCCTCGCGCCCCTCGCCATCCAAGGGCAGCGCGCGGCCCTGATCCCAGTCGTTTTCCAGCCGCTCGCGCCGCAGGCTGCGCAGCCAGAAAAAGGTCAGGACATAGATGACCGATAGCACCAGAAAACCAAAGACGAACAGCCGGATCAGTGCCATGGGGCGCCTTTCGTGGTGGACAAGGCCCTTGATAGCGGCTGCGCGTCACCGGGACCAGTGGCTGCGTCAGCGGCGATCGGGCAGGGCCATGACCCGCGCGGGCGCGCCGGTGGTGCCGATCAGCCGCAAGGGCAGCGCCGCGATCTGGCCGGGACCGGTGATGGCGCGGGCGGCGGCGGGGTCCAGATCCTCGACCAGAAAGCGGCCGGCCTGCGCCAGGACGCGGTGCAGGTGCCAGCCGTCGCGCCCCGCCACCCGCGCGGCCCCCGCCATCACCCAGACCGGATCGCCGCGCGCCAGCAGCGCGGCAAGGCCCGCCTCGGGCAGGTCGGGGCCGTCCAGTGCATCCAGATACAGGATGCGGCCCGCCCCCAGCGGCGCCTGCCCCGCCGCCAGCATCGCCGCGCTGACATAGGCATATCGCCCGATCAGCGTGGCGGCAGGCAGCGCTTCGAGCGTCGTACCGCCCGGCGCGAAATGCGCGGGCGCGTCGATATGGGTGCCGGTCTGCCCGCCCAGCGACAGGTGATCGACGGCAAAGCCCTGATCCGCGATCCCGCACCAGGGGGTGATGCGCAGCGGCGGGTCGGCGTAATCGCCGTGGCGAAAGGGCGGCAGGCCGGGGGTCAGCGGTCGGGTCAGGTCAATCCAGTCCATGCCCCAGCCTGCCACGGATTACGGCGGCTGGACAGACCTCCGGCGGCGCGGCACAGTCACCCCATGACCCGGCCCGATCTGCATGACCGCCTTGCCACCGCCGTCGCCACCCGCCGCGACGACCTGATCGCGCTGACCCAGGCGTTGATCGGCGTGCCGACGCTGAACCCGCCGGGCCGCGACTATCGCGCGATCTGCGACCTGATCGCCGCCCGCCTTGGCCCGCAGGGGTTCGAGGTCGCGCTGATCCGCGCCACCGGCACGCCCGGCGATTGCGACGCCTTTCCGCGCTGGAACCTGATCGCCCGGCGCAGCGGTGCCAGCCCCGGCGACTGCGTGCATTTCAACAGCCATCACGATGTGGTCGAGGTCGGCCACGGCTGGACCCGCGACCCCTTTGGCGGCCAGGTCGAGGGCGACCGCATCTATGGCCGGGGCGCCTGCGACATGAAGGGCGGCCTGGCCGCCAGCATCATCGCCGCCGAAGCCTTCATCGCCACCTGCCCCGATTTCAGCGGCGCGGTCGAGATTTCGGCAACGGCGGACGAGGAATCGGGCGGCTATGGCGGCGTGGCCTATCTGGCGCAGCAGGGCCTGTTCGACCCGACCCGCGTGCAGCATGTCATCATCCCCGAACCGCTGCACAAGGATCGCATCTGCCTGGGCCATCGCGGCGTCTGGTGGGCCGAAATCGAAACGCGCGGGCGCATCGCCCATGGCTCGATGCCGTTTCTGGGCGATTGCGCGGTGCGCCACATGGGCGCGGTGATCGCGGAAATGGAGACCAGCCTGTTCCCCGCCCTGGCCGCACGTCGCACCGCGATGCCGGTGGTCCCCGAAGGGGCGCGGGCCTCGACCATGAACCTGAACTCGGTCCATGGCGGGGCGGCGGAACAGCCGCCCGGCGACACCGGCCTGCCCGCGCCCTGCGTGCCCGATCGCGCCCGCATGGTGATCGACCGCCGTTTCCTGATCGAGGAAGACCTGGATGAGGTGAAGGCCGAGATTGACCGGGTGATGGCCCGCGTGGCCGCGCGCCGCCCGTCGATGGGCTGGGGCATCCGCGATCTGTTCCAGGTGCAGCCGGTGATGACCGACCGCGCCGCCCCGGTGGTGCGATCCACCGCCGCCGCGATCGAGACCGTGCTGGGCCGCGCCGCCGATTACGTCGTCAGCCCCGGCACCTATGACCAGAAACACATCGACCGCATCGGGCGGCTGAAAAACTGCATCGCCTATGGGCCGGGCCTGCTGGAACTGGCGCATCAGCCCGACGAATGGGTGGGCATCACCGACATGATCGACAGCGCCACCGTCATGGCCCTGGTGCTGGCCGAGCTGTGCGCCCCCCGCTAGGGCGCGGTCTTTTCGTCACAGCGCGCGGCGCGATGGTGCAGCCGGTTTGACTTCGCCCCGCGGCGGGGCCAAGATTTCCCGACCGCGGCGGCCAGCCCGCGGCCTTACCCCAGACGGGATGTCCGATGCAGATTTTCCTGCCGATTGCCGAGGTATCCGTGAACGCCTTTGTGCTGTTCGGCCTGGGCGGCATCGTCGGGCTGATGTCGGGCCTGTTCGGCGTGGGCGGCGGCTTTCTGATCACGCCGCTTCTGTTCTTCATCGGCATTCCGCCCGCCATCGCGGTGGCGACCGGGGCCAATCAGGTTGTGGCCTCGTCATTCTCGGGTCTGCTGGCGCATCTCAAGCGCCGGTCGGTCGACATGCGGATGGGCTGGGTGCTGCTGATCGGCGGCATGGTCGGGTCTGTGACCGGCATCTATATCTTCAACATCCTGCGGCAGTTGGGTCAGGTCGAGCTGGTCGTGCAACTGGCCTATGTGCTCTTTCTGGGCGTCATCGGCCTGATGATGCTGAACGAGGGCATCCGCGCCCTGCGCCGGTCGCGCCATGCGCTGCCGCCGACCAAGCGGCACCATCACAACTGGGTGCATGGCCTGCCGCTGAAGATGAAGTTCCGCGCCTCGGGCCTTTACATCAGTGCGCTGCTGCCCCTGGGGGTCGGGCTGGTGGTCGGGCTGATGGCCGCGATCATGGGGGTCGGCGGCGGCATCATCATGGTGCCGGCGATGATCTATCTGCTGGGGATGCCGACCAAGGTGGTGGTCGGCACCTCGCTGTTTCAGGTCACCGCGCTGTCGGCCTTTACCACCGTCATGCACGCGGTCAGCTATAACACGGTCGACATCATGCTGGCGGTGCTGCTGATCCTGGGCGGCGTGGTCGGCGCGCAACTGGGCACGATCCTGGGCCAGCGGCTGAAGGCCGAACAGTTGCGCATCCTGATGGCGGTGCTGGTGCTGTCGGTCTGTTTCAAGATCGCGCTGGATCTGGTGCTGACGCCCGCCGATCTGTTCAGCCTGACACCGGGGGTCTTGCGGTGAGGGGGGGCCTCATCATCGCCGCCCTGCTGGCCCTGACGCTGGGGGGTGCCTCGGCGCAGACCCTGGGCGCGATCATCGGCCCGCCCGCCGCGCCGCGGCCCGCGCCCGCTGAAACCGTTGTCGCGGGCCTGTCGCGCGATGCGGTGGCGATCACCGCCGATTTCACAGGATCGGAAATCCTGATCTATGGCGCGGTCAAGCGCGAAACACCGGTGCCGCCCGGCCCGCCGCTGGACGTGATCGTCACGCTCGAGGCGCCCTCGCGCGGGGTCACCATCCGGCGCAAGGAACGCAGTTTCGGTATCTGGATGAACCGCGACGCCGTGCCGGTCGGCGCCGCCCCCGCCTTTTACGCGGTGGCCAGTTCGGCGCCGCTGGATCATATCCTGTCGCCGCAAGAGGATGCGACCCATCGCATCACCATCGCCCGCGCCATCCGCGCCTTTGGCGGCCCGCTGAAGGTCGACGACACCCGCCCCTTTACCGAGGCGCTACTGCGCATCCGCGACCGCGAAGGCATGTATGTGCTGGATCAGGCCGGCGTCACCATCGTCGATCAGACGCTGTTTCGCGCCGATATCAAGCTGCCCTCGAACCTGATCGAGGGGATGTACAAGACCCGCATCTTCCTGCTGCGCGACGGCATGGTGATCGATGCCCATTCCGCCGCGATCGAGGTTCACAAGGTCGGGCTGGAACGCTGGCTTTACCAGCTTTCGCGGCACCAGCCGCTGATCTACGGGCTGATGTCGCTGGCCATCGCGGTGCTGGCCGGATGGGCGGCCAGTGCCGCCTTTCGCCTGATCCGCCGTTAGGGCTTGATCGACGTCAAGGCGCGGGTGCAGGATCGGTTGTGTTATCGGCCCATCGATCGGCCCCTGGCCCGGCACCGCAGCCCAAGGGGCCGCATGACATGGCGGTGCAAGGGATGCGTCCATGACCAAAGAAACCGTCGGCCCGCGCGTCGCGGCCATTGTCGGCAGCTATACCAGCGGCAAGACCACCCTGTTTGAAGACATGCTGTTCGCCGCCGGTGCGATTCCGCGCCGGGGCAGCGTCAAGGATGGCAATACCGTGGGCGACACCAGCCCGCAGTCGCGTGAACGCGGCATGTCGACCGAACTGAACGTCGCCAGCTTCAGCTATCTCGACGATGCCTGGGCGCTGATCGACTGCCCCGGATCGGTCGAACTGACGCATGAGGCCGAGGGCGCCATGATGGTGGCCGATCTGGTCATCGTGGTGGCCGAACCCAGCCCCGACCGCGCCATCACCCTGTCCCCGATCCTGCGGTTTCTGGATGACCGGTCGATCCCGCATCTGGTCTATATCAACAAGATGGACCAGGCCGAGGCCTCGGTTCGCGCCACGTTCGAGGGCTTGCAGGCCGTCAGTTCGCGCCCCTTGGTGCTGCGCGAAATCCCGATGCGCGACGAGGCCGGGCAGATCACCGGCATGGTCGATCTGGTCAGCGAACGCGCATGGCGCTGGAACCCCGGCAAGCCGTCCGACCTGATCGCTCTGCCCGACCGGTTGGCCGCGGATGAGGGTGCGGCGCGCAGCACGATGCTGGAATCGCTGGCCGATTTCGATGACGCGCTGATGGGCGAGTTGCTGGAGGATACGGTTCCCTCGACCGATGAGATCTATGAGAACCTGACCCGCGATCTGGCCGCCGATCTGATCGTGCCGGTGTTCTTCGGTTCGGCTGAAAACCAGAACGGCATCAACCGCCTGCTGAAGGCCCTTCGGCATGAGGCGCCGGGCGTCGCCGCCACCCGCGACCGGCTGGGGTTGGGCGATAAGGGCACCCAGGCGCAGGTGTTCAAGACGCTTTACGCCGGCCAGTCCGGCAAGCTGTCGCTGGTGCGCGTCTGGTCGGGCGAGGTCCGCGACGGCATGACCCTGGGCCAGGATCGGGTCGGCGGGTTGTCGGCCCCGATGGGTCGCAAGTTGACCCCCAAGGCCAGTGCCACGGCGGGTGAGGTGGCAGTGCTGGGCCGAATGGCCCATGCCGCGACCGGCGACCTGCTGACCGAAACCGGCGTGGCCGAGGCCGACTGGCCCGCCCCGCCCCCTGCCCTGCACGCCTTGGCGATTGCCGCCAGCCAGCCCTCGGACGATGTGCGGCTGGCCGCCGCGCTGACCCGGCTGGCCGAGGAAGATCCCTCGCTGCGCTTTGCCCATCATGCCGAGACCGGCCAACTGGTGCTATCGGGCCAAGGCGAGGTGCAATTGCAGATCGCGCTTGCGCGGCTGAAATCCGACGCCGGCCTGGCCGTCACCGCCAGCCCGCCCGCGATCCCCTACCGCGAGACGATCACCAAACCCGCCACCATCGCCGCGCGCCACAAGAAGCAATCGGGCGGCCATGGCGAGTTTGCCGATGTCACGCTGGAGATCCGCCCGCAGCCGCGCGGTGCCGGTTTCGCCTTTGACGACCGTATCACCGGCGGCGTGGTGCCCAAGGCCTATATCCCCGCCGTGCATCGCGGTGTCGAGGCGTGGCTGGCCAAGGGGCCGATGGGCTGCCCAATCGTCGATGTCGCGGTGACGCTGACCGATGGCAGCTATCACAATGTCGACAGTTCCGACATGGCCTTCCAGAAGGCCGCCGCCAAGGCCATGTCCGAGGCGATGCCCGGCTGCGGCCCGGTGCTGCTGGAACCCGTCCGGCGCGTGCGCATCGACACCCCGGCCGAGTTCACCGCCCGCGTCCAGCGCATCGTCACCGGGCGGCGCGGGCAATTGCTGGGCTATGACGCCAAGCCCGGCTGGCCCGGCTGGGACCGGATCGAGGCGATGATGCCGGAATCCGACATGGCGGGAATGATCGTCGACATTCGCAGCCAGACGCTTGGCGTCGGCAGTTTCACATCCGATTTCGACCATTTGCAGGAGTTGCACGGCAAGGATGCCGACAAGGCCCGCGCCAGCCTGAGCGGGGCCTGAGGACAAAGGGGCCGCGCCCACCGGCGCGGCCCCATCCGTTTACTTCACGGTGATGCGGCCGTCAGTGACCGGCTTGAAGCCCGCCCCTTGCGCGGCCAGATAATCGGCCAGCACCTCGGCCAGATCGGGACCGAAGTCATAGGCATTCTTGCCCGCCGTCTCGAAGATGTCATAGCCGTCGCCGCCGCCGCGCATGTAATTGTTGCTGACCACGCCATAGGTCGCCGCGGGGTCGATCGGCGCGAAGCCGTCGCCATCGCGCACCTTCACATCGCTGATCCGCGCCCCCGCCGGGGCCTTGGCGTCAAAGGCGAATGTCAGCCCGGCAACCTGCGGGAACCTGCCTGCGCCTTCCTCCACCTGGCTGACGCCGTTTTCCAACGCCGTGATCACCTCGGCGCCGGTCAACTGGAACGTCGCCAGCGTGTTCTGGAACGGCAGCACGCTGTAGATCTCACCCATCGTGACCGGGCCTTGGTCGATCGCGGCACGCAGGCCGCCGCCGTTCTGGATGGCGATCTGGATGCCTTGCGGGCGAACGCGATCCAGCATCGCCTCGGCCACCAGATTGCCCATCTCGCATTCGCGGGCGCGGCAGGTGTCGCGGTCGGCCCCGATCGGCGCGGCGGTTTCGGCCACAACCTTGTTGCGCAATTCCTCGATCGGCTTGGCCATTTCGGTGATGCGGGCGGCCAGCTTGGGGTCGGGCGTCACGCTGGCATCCAACAGGATCGGCGCGCCCTCGGCCTTGGTGACCTTGCCCTGATCGTCAAAGGTCAGCGTCAGATGGCCCAGATATTTGGAATAGGCATAGGCCTGCACCACCGGCACATCGCCCACCATCGTCGGATAAGGCCCGGCGGCCTTGTCGTCGTCGTTCGACAGCAGCGTGTGGCTGTGCCCGCCGACCACCGCTGCCAGACCCGGCACCTGCGCCGCGATCTCTTGATCGCGCAGATAGCCGACATGGTTGACCGCGATGATCTTGGTCACGCCATCGGCTTGCAGCGCCGCCACATCGCCCTTCAGGCTGTCGATGTCGTCCTGAAAGATCACCGCCTTGCCGGGGGATGAGGTTTCGGGCGTGTCGGTGGCAAGCGCCGAGACGATGCCGATCTTTTCGCCGCCGACCTCGATCACCGCATGGTCGCTGACCTTGCCCTTCAGCACATTCGATTGGCTGACGTCGATATTGCCCGACACCACCGGGAAATCGACCGCGCCGATCAGCCCGGCCAGCCCCTCGGGGCCGTCGTCGAACTCATGGTTGCCGACGGCCATGGCGTCAAAGCCGATGGCGTTCATGAACTCGGCCACCTCGGCGCCCTTGTAGGTGGTATAGAACAGGCTGCCCTGGAACTGGTCGCCCGCATCCAGCACGATGACATTGCCGCCCTCGGCCCGGATCGCATCGCGGATCTCGTTCACCTTGGTGGCGACGCGGGCGATGCCGCCGAAACACTCGCCCTTCGCCTCGGTCTCGGCGTCGCAGGTGCTGTCATACTTGTTGATCTGCTCGATGCGCGAATGCAGGTCGTTGATATGCAAGATGTGCAGCGTATAGTCGGCCTGCGCGGCACCGGCCATCAGGCCAAGGGCTGCGGCGGATGTCAAAAGGATGCGGTTCATCTTCGGCTCCTGTTCACGGGGTCGGAAAGGGGCTAACAGCCGATTGTGACAGTCGCCCGACAGTTGACAGCACGCAAGCCCCGCGCCAAGGAAACGCCCATGCTGATCTACAAGATTTTCCGCGACACCGAATGGCAGGCGCTGGAGGCCGAGGGCGAAACCGCCGGTGCCCCGGTCGATCTGGCCGATGGCTATATCCATTTCTCGACCGCCGCGCAGGTGGCCGAAACGGCGGCGAAGCATTTCGCGGGTCAGGACGGGCTGTGGCTGATCGCGGTCGACAGCGAAGATCTGGGCCGGTCGCTGAAATGGGAGGTGTCGCGCGGCGGGGCCGAGTTTCCGCATCTGTATCGCCGCCTGACGCTGGATGACGTGGCCTTTGCCCGGCCGCTGCCCTTGGGGCCGGATGGCCATGTTTTCGGGGATCTGGATGACGACGCTGATTGAACGCATCGGTCTGGCCGCGTTGCACCGGCTGGACCCCGAGGTCGCCCATGGCCTGTCGATCCGGGCACTGCGGTCGGGCGCGGTGCCGCTGCCCGGCGTGGTGACCGGGGCGCGGCTGGCCACGCGGATTGCCGGGCTGGACCTGCCGAACCCGGTCGGGCTGGCCGCCGGTTACGACAAGAACGCCGAGGCCGTCGCGCCCCTGATGCGCGCCGGTTTCGGCTTTGTCGAGGTCGGCGCGGCCACCCCCCTGCCGCAGCCCGGCAACTCCAAGCCACGGCTGTTCCGGCTGACCCAGGACCGCGCCGTCATCAACCGCTTCGGCTTCAACAATCAGGGCGCGCAGGCGATTGC
Source organism: Paracoccus zhouxuedongae (assembly GCF_041927815.1). Lineage (NCBI taxonomy): Bacteria > Pseudomonadati > Pseudomonadota > Alphaproteobacteria > Rhodobacterales > Paracoccaceae > Paracoccus > Paracoccus zhouxuedongae. The sequence continues at coordinate 105,309 of NZ_JBHFHM010000002.1, read as the reverse complement.
CGCGCGGCTGGCGGCGCGGCCCAAAGGTGTGCCAGTCGGGCTGAATCTGGGGGCCAACAAGACCGCGACCGACCGGGCGGCGGATTTCGCCACGGTGCTGCGCATCGCCGGGCCACATGTCGATTTCGCCACGGTGAACGTCAGTTCGCCCAACACCGAAAAGCTGCGCGACCTGCAAGGGGCCGAGGCCTTGGCGGCGCTCCTGGCGGGGGTCATGGCGGCGCGGCAGGAATTGGCACAGCCAGTGCCAATTTTCCTGAAGATCGCCCCCGACCTGACCGGGGCCGAGATCACCGAAATCGCCGATGTGGCGCGTCAGGCCGGGGTGGATGCGATCATCGCCACCAACACCACGCTGTCGCGCGACGGGCTGACCAGCCCCGACCGTGATCAGGCGGGCGGGCTGTCGGGCGCGCCGCTGTTCGAGAAATCGACCCGCGTGCTGGCCCAACTGTCTGTCGCGCTGGAGGGGGCGCTGCCGATCATCGGGGTCGGTGGCATCGCCAGTGCCGACGACGCCTATGCCAAGATCCGCGCCGGGGCATCCGCCGTGCAGGTCTATTCGGCGCTGGTCTATCACGGCCTGTCGCTGGTGGGCGACATCGCGCGCGGACTGGAGACCCTGCTGGCGCGCGATGGCTTTGCATCGGTCGCGGATGCGGTCGGCACCGACCGCGACCGTTGGCTGTGACCTAGCCGTTCAGATCCTTCAGCAGCCGCCCGTGCTGGCGGACCTCGGCCAGAAGCTGACCGAAGGTCTCGATCCCGCGCGACCGCAGCGCGGGCAAGAGCTTCAGGAAGGCGTCGGCGGTGGCGATCGTGTCGCCGATGGCGGTGTGGCGGGCTTCCTCGGGGATGGTGATGCCAAGCCGATGGGTCAGCGCGTCAAGGCTATGCACCTCGGACTGGCCGAACAGCACCGCAGACAGCAGCACCGTATCCAGGATCGGATGGTCGAAAGCCGCGCCGATCGCCGCCTCGCGCCGTTTCAGGAAAGTCATGTCAAAGGGCGCGTTATGGGCGACCAGCACGGCGTTCTGGGCGAATTTGTGGAACCGGCGGACGGCGCTGTTGACGTCGGGCGCATCGGCCACCATGGCGTCGGTGATGCCATGCACGGCGGTCGATCCGGGCGGGATCGGGCGGCCGGGGTTGACGAGCATGTCGAACACCTCGGTCTCGATCCGGCGACCGTTGACGATGCGCACGGCGGCCAACTGGCAGATCTCATCGGTTTCCGGGAACAGGCCTGTGGTCTCGCTGTCGAACACCACATAGACCAGATCGGCCAGCCGGGCGTTTTCGATTTCCGGGTGGCGGATGCGGGCCAGCAGGTCGAAATCATAGACCACCTTGCGCGACACCGGCGCCGGGCGGGCGGTGGCGCGGCGGGCCTCACGCAGGGGCAGGCAGATGCGGCCGCCTTCGGCGGTCGGCTCGGGCCAGATCTCGGTCGCATGGGCGCGCAGGACGCTGCGGCCGGTGACATCGGGCAGCGCAGGGTCGATGGGCAGGTCCAGCCACCCCTCCAGCCGGGCGAGGGGCAGCGCGGGGCCGGGCCAATCGAGGGTGAGCAGCGCCCCCGCCCCATCGGCGCGGATGGCGAAATCCTGCCGCGTCAGGCCGCTTTGGGCCAGATGCCGCGCGAGCGCGGCCATCAGCGCGCCGATCTGGAACCCGTCGCAGCGCAGCAGCAGATCATCAGTCTGCGTGACAAGCGTCACACCGCCGCCCTGACCGGCGCGGGCACGGGTCGCGGCGGCCAGATCGCGAGCGCGGATCGGGGACAGAGGCCACCATTCGGCGCGCCCCGCATCATGGCGGGCGGCCAGATCGGTGACCGCGCCCGACAGCCGCGCGGTTTCCTGACGCAGCGCGGTGGCCACCGGCGCGGGCAGCGCCGCATCATCCAGCGCCGCACCGATTACCCCTTGCAGATTGGCGGCGGGGCGGCGGACCCGTTCAAAGAACTCCTCGATCAGCGCCTCTTGCGCGGCATGGGTGGCCAGATCGCCGGTCACGTCACGCAGCGTCAGCACATAGCCCGGATGCGCGCCTTTGTCCGCGATCAGCCGCATCCGCGCCGCCAGAATGCGACCGCCCGCGACCGTGGTGCACAAAAGGTCCGAGGCCGCGTCGTGATCCTCGGTTGCCAGCAGACGGGCATAGGCCTCGCGCACGGGTGCATCGTGCAGATAGTCGAACAGGCCGCGATCAAGGCCGGGCAGCGCGGCGGCATCGGCCCCGCCCAGAAGATCGACGGCATGGCCGTTGTAGAACACAAGCTGGTGGTCGGGCGAACACAGCAGCACCCCCACCGGCACATCGCCCAGAAGATGTTCCAGACGGTCCTTTTCGGCGGCCAGCCGGGTGGTTTCGCGCGCGACGGATTCGGCAAGGGCGCTGCGGGTCTCGGCCAGATGCGCCGTCACCGCCGCCGCCGCCCCGCCCAGATCGCCCAGATAGCGCGCCGTCGAATGATCCAGATCGCCGTCGATCTGCGCCATGGTGCGGGCGCGGATATTGCCGGCCAACCGCTCGATGGGTCGCGCCACGTTCTGATCGAACAGGAACCAGACCCCGGCGATCAGGCCGGTCACGACAAAGGCCGCGACGATGGCGCCGGTCAGCAGCGCCGAGAGGGCCTGCGGATCATCCAGACGCGACGAGCCGAACCACAGCCCCGCGCCGATCGCCGCCAGATTGCCAAGCGCAAGCGCCGCGAAGAACAGGAACACCCGCAGCCGCAGGCTGAGGCTTTCGACCCGTATCACGATGCCGCCCCTTCATCCAGCAACCGCCGCACTTCAGCCCGCAATTCGCCCAGTTCAAAGGGTTTGGCGATGAAGCCGTCGGCGCCAAGCGCCAGCCCCTTGCGGCGTTCCATCGTCGAGCCGCGCGCCGTCATCATCAGGATCTTCACATCGGCAAGCCCGGGATCCATGCGCACGTCCTGACAGATTTCATAGCCCGAGACCTCGGGCAGCATGACATCCAGCAGCACCAGATCAGGGCGGGTGGCGCGGATCTGGTCGACGGCCCCCGCGCCGGTCGCCAACCGGCTGTGGGCGTAGCCCTCGCGGGTCAGAAGGTAGTCAAGGGCAAGGGCGATGTTGTCCTCATCCTCGACGATCAGAACGGTCTGGCCTTGGGCTGTCATGCGTTCCTCCCCCCATTGGTGGTGTCAGGCCGGCCCTGTGCAGGCGGCAATCAGGCTTGGGTCGTCGGCTGGCAGATCCAGCCAGTCGGTGCCGGTCAGCGTGCCATCTGGGCTGACCTGGGCAGTGCCGAACAGATCGGCACGACGACGAGCCGGACAATCCCAGACGGCGGTCACGCGCTGCGTGGGCCGCCAGCGTTCGATCAGGATCAGGTCGCCGCGCACCAGGCCGGGCCGCGCGGCAGAGCGGATCAGCGCGGCGCGGTCCAGCGCGACAAAGCGCGCGGTGATCGGCATCAGATAGGTCCAGGGGCGCAGCGCGGTGGTCTGCTGGCCCTGGTCCAGCACCGCCACGCTGTCGGGCAACTGGCCGGTGACGCGACCGAACCATGAATATTCCGTCCAGACCGAGGCCCCGATGATGGTCGCTGCGATCACCGCCGGGGTGATCCAGCGCGGCAGGTTCACACCCGCCAGCCGCGACAGCGCATGGCGCAGCGCGAAGATCATCATCATCGCCGCCAGCGTCAGCACCAGGATGGTCAACAGATCAGTCGCCATTACATCAGCGCCCCTTTGCCATGGCCGATGGCCGTCTGCATGGTGCGGATCACCACGAAGGCATCGCGCAGGTGGCTGCGTTCCAGATCCGACAGATCGGAGGGCGCCAGATAGTTGTCGGGCTTGCGGCCCGCGCGGATCAGGTCGGCCTGATTTTGCAGCCGCATCCCGGCGATCAGATCATAGGCGTCGATCAGATCGCGCGCCCCGCTGGTCGAGATGACGCCCGCATCCTCGGCTGCGATCAGCCGGGCGCGGGTGTTCACCGCCGCGACACGGCCCCGCAGGGCATGGACGCGCGCCAGGTCGATCACCGGCACGACGCCGTTCATCTTCATGTCGATATGGTTGCGATGCTCACCCGAGCGGATGGTGGCCAGGCCCCGCAGCAGGCCCAACGGCGGCGTGTGCTTCAGGCTGTTGGCGATCAGATGGGCGACAAAGATCGAGTTGCTGGCCGCCATCTCCAGCGTCTGCGCCTGCAAGTCCTGAAACAGCCGCGCCGTCCCGCCGATCGGGCGCAGGTCGAACATGACGCTGGCCAGCATCTGACTTTCAGGCTGATGGGTGTTCGTCCAGTCGTGGAAATAGCGCCGCCAGGTGGCGACGGGCTGGCACCAGCGGGGGTTCGTCGCCATCATGTCGCCGGGGCAATAGACATAGCCACAGGCGTTCAGCCCGTCGCTGACCGACCGCGCGAGGTCGGCGAACCAGGGTCGCATGTCCTCGGTGAAGGCGTCGTCCAGGATCAGCACATTGTCCTGATCGCTGACGCCGGTCTGTTCCTGGCGGCCCTGCGATCCGCAGGCCAGCCACAGATAGGGCACCGGCGGCGGGCCAAGCCGGGCCTCGGCCAGAACCAGAAGGCGGCGGGTCACGGCGTCGGTGATGTCGGTGATCATCCGGGTGACGACATCATGGCTGTGGTGGCTGGCGACCAGTTGCACCAGAAGCTGCGGGATGGTCGCCGTCGCGGCGGCCAGTTGCGCCACGGTTTCGGCGCGCATCACATCACGCAGCAGCACCGCCGAGCTGGTCGCTTGCAGCCGGGTCAGGTCGGTCTGGGTGATCATGCCGACAAAGCGCCCGCCCTCGACTACGGGCAGATGCCCGACGCGGCGTTCCATCATCGCTTGCAGCACATCGGTGCCCAGATCGGTCGGGGCCAGCGTCAGCGGGTCGGCGGTCATCACCTGGGCGACGGCGATCAGCGGGTCCAGCCCTGCCGCCAGCACCCGGTTCGACATGTCGCGAACGGTGACGATCCCCAACAGCGCGCCACCCGCATCGGTGACACCCAGCGATGAGACATGCGCATCGCGCATCATCCGCGCCGCCTCGGCCGCCGGGGTGTCGGGCGGGCAGGCCAGCGGGTTGCGCGCCAGCAGGTCGGCCACGCGCATCGTGTCGATCTGCGCCGGGCGGGTGTCGATCGCGGTGCGGCCACGGGTGAAAAAGCGGCGGAACGGCGGCTGGTCCTGCATCAGGCGGCGGAACTCGGCACCCGGCAGCATCAAGAGCGTCGTCGCCTCGGCGGTGCGGGCGGTGGTCACGGCGATGCCGTCCTTCATCAAACCGCGTTCGCCAAAGCTGTTGCGCGGCCCCAGAAGCGAGACAGTGGCGCCGTTGCGGTCGGTGATCTCGACCCCGCCGGTGCGGATCAGGAACAGGCCGGCCAGCGGCTCGCCATGCTGATAGATCACCTCGCCCGCGGGCAGATCCCTGCGGCTGAAAGAGCTGGCGACACGCGCCAGTTCGTCCTGCGGCAGGTTGTCATAGGGATGGACCGATCCCAGAAAGCCGGTCAGATCGGCAAGGTCGGGCATCGGGGTCGCATCGGAGGTCATCGTCGGGCCTTTCGGGTGGGGATGCGCGCCCCGGCGTGGCTGCCGGGGCGCGCGTTGTCATGTCAGTGGCCGGTCGCCGCCCCCGCGCCACGCGGCACGCGGATCGATTCAACCAGATCCTGCACCTCTTGCGGCGGCTCGCGGGTGGCGTTCGACACCAGCCAGGCGACGCCAAAGTTCAGCAGCGCGCCGATCGTCCCGAAGGATTGCGGGCCGATGCCGAAGAACCAGTTGTCCGGCGTATCGGCCAGCTGGTTGGTGCCGGGGATGAAGAACCACCCCTTGTAGATGAAGATGTAGACGGCCGTGGTGATCAGGCCGACCAGCATCCCCGCAATCGCCCCGTGCGAGTTGATGCGCTTGCTGAAGATGCCCATCATCAGCGCCGGGAAGATCGTCGCCGCCGCCAGGCCAAAGGCCAGGGCCACGGTCTGCGCGGCAAAGCCGGGCGGGTTCAGGCCCAGAAGCGTCGCCACCAGGATGGCCACGCCCATCGACACCCGCGCCCACATCAGTTCCGCCTTTTCCGAAATCGCCGGATTCAGCGTGCCCTTGATCAGGTCGTGGCTGACCGCCGACGAGATCGCCAGCAGAAGCCCCGCCGCCGTCGACAGCGCCGCCGCAAGCGCGCCCGCCGCCACGATGGCGATGACCCAGGACGGCAGGTTGGCGATTTCGGGGTTGGCCAGCACCATGATGTCGTTGTTCACGGTGGTCAGCTCATTGCCCTGCCAGCCATTCGCCGCAGCCCGTTCCGACAACGCCACACCGGCGGCGTCGGTCGCGCCGTCGGCATCGTTGTAATACTGGATCAGGCCGTCGCCGTTCTTGTCCTCCCATGCCAGCAGGCCGGTGCGTTCCCAGGTCCGCATCCATTGCAGATCGGGCCGGGTCTCGATATCGGCCAGGGCGATCGCCGGCTGGCTATAAGTGTCGCTGGCCGCAGCCCCCGGCCACATCGTCGTGGACAGGTTCAGACGCGCCATCGACCCGACCGCCGGGGCGACCGTGTAAAGCAGCGCGATGAAGACCAGCGCCCAACCCGCCGAGGACCGCGCGTCCGACACCTTGGGCACGGTGAAAAAGCGGATGATGACATGCGGCAGGCCGGCGGTGCCGATCATCAGCGACATGGTGAACAGGAACATGTTCAGCGTGCCGGTGTGATGTTCGGTATAGGATTTGAACCCCAGATCGGTCACCACCTGATCCAGCTTGTCCAGAAACAGCATCCCCGATGCGTCATGGGTGCCAAACAGCCCCATCTGCGGCAGGAAATTGCCCGTCAACTGCATCGAGATGAAGATCGCCGGGATCGTATAGGCGGTGATCAGCACGACATACTGGGCGACCTGCGTATAGGTGATGCCCTTCATCCCGCCCAGCACCGCATAGGCAAAGACCAGCGCCGCACCGATCCACAGACCGGTCGCGTTCGACACCTCAAGATAGCGCGAAAAGGTCACGCCCACGCCCGTCATCTGCCCGATCACATAGGTGGTCGAGATGATGATCAGGCACAGCACCCCGACCAGCCGCGCGGTGCGCGAATAGAAGCGGTCGCCGATGAAATCCGGCACGGTGAACTTGCCGAACTTGCGCAGATAGGGCGCCAGCAGCAGCGCCAGCAGCACATAGCCACCCGTCCAGCCCATCAGATAGGACGAATTGTCATAGCCGGTGAAGGCAATCAGACCGGCCATCGAGATGAACGACGCCGCCGACATCCAGTCGGCACCGGTGGCCATGCCGTTCAGCACCGGATGCACGCCGCGACCGGCCGCGTAGAACTCGGCCGTAGAGCCTGCGCGGGCCCAGATCGCGATGCCGATATACAGGGCAAAGGTCAGGCCGATGACAAGAAGGTTAAGGGTAAATTGATCCATTGTGCGACCTCACTCATCCACGCCGAAGTCGCGGTCGATCTTGTTCATGCGTGCCGCATACCAGAAGATCAGCACGATGAAGATCAGGATCGAGCCTTGCTGGGCAAACCAGAAGCCCAGATCGGTGCCGAAGAACGGCACCCCCGACAGCATCGGGCGCAGCAAGATCCCGAAACCGAAGGAACACAGAAACCAGCTTACAAGGCTGACCCCAATCATCCTTTTATTCGCGGCCCAGTATTCACTGGCCGTACGGTTCATATCCGCCATGTCTCTCTCCCCTATGTGGCGGGGGTCGCTGGCGTACCGACCCCCGCTGTCTTGCCAAGGCGCTATGGTGACACGATGACCGCCATCTCCCTGGCCACCTCGGCGATGTCAGCCATCGCATCGGTGCGTTTCAGAACGCCAAGCGCGTCGTAATGCGCGATCAGCGGCGCCGTCTGGTCGTGATAGGCCTTCAGCCGTTCACGCGCCGTTTCGGCATTGTCATCGGCGCGCCGCTTGAAGCTGGTGCCGCCGCATTTGTCGCAGACGCCGGGGGTGGCGGGCTGCTTGAAGCTGTCGTGATAGCCTTCGCCGCAGGTGGCGCAGGTCGACCGTCCGGCGACGCGGGTCACCATGGCCTCGTCGTCGACCTCCATCGAGATCGCGGCGGTGACCTTTTGCCCGCCCGCCGCCAGCAGTCCGTCCAGCGCGGCGGCCTGCCCCGCGGTGCGCGGAAAGCCGTCCAGGATGATGCCGTTGGCGGTGTCGGGTTCGGCCAGCCGGTCGCGCAGAATGGCCAGAACGATGTCGTCGCTGACCAGCCCGCCCGCCTTCATCACCGCTTCGGCGGCGCGTCCGGCCTCGGTGCCTTGCGCGACGGCGGCGCGCAACAGATCGCCGGTGGACAGTTGCACCAGACCGAAGCGTTCTTCCAGCAGGCGCGCCTGTGTGCCCTTGCCCGCGCCGGGCGGGCCGAGCAGGATGTAGACCGGCCCGCGCGCGGAGGCGCGCATGTCTGAGCCGCGCGCGGAGGCGGGCATATCGGATTGGCTGCTCATGCGCGGTTCATCCGGTTTTCGATCAGCTCATCCACGACCGAAGGATCGGCCAGGGTCGAGGTATCGCCAAGCCCGTCATAGTCGTTTTCCGCGATCTTGCGCAGGATGCGGCGCATGATCTTGCCCGAACGGGTCTTGGGCAGGCCGGGCGACCATTGGATCAGGTCGGGGCTGGCGATCGGGCCGATCTCGGTGCGGACCCATTTCACCAGATCCTTGCGCAGATCCTCGGACGGCGCGACGCCGTTCATCAGCGTGACATAGGCATAGATGCCCTGCCCCTTCAGCGGGTGCGGATAGCCGACCACGGCGGCCTCGGCCACCTGGGGATGGGCGACCAGCGCGCTTTCCACCTCGGCGGTGCCCATCCGGTGACCGCTGACGTTGATCACGTCATCGACGCGCCCGGTGATCCAGTAATAGCCATCCGCATCGCGCCGGCAGCCGTCGCCGGTGAAGTAATAGCCCTTGTATTGCTGGAAATACGCCTCCTGAAAGCGGTCGTGATCGCCCCACAGGGTGCGCATCTGCCCCGGCCAGCTATCGCTGAAGCACAGCACGCCCTCGGCCTCGGTTTCCTGCAGCTTGCGCCCGGTCGCGGCGTCCAGCACCACCGGCTTGACGCCGAAGAACGGGTTGGTCGCGGACCCCGGCTTGGTCGGCGTGGCACCGGGCAGCGCGGTCACCATATGGCCGCCGGTTTCGGTCTGCCAGAAGGTGTCGACGATCGGGCATTTGCCCTTGCCGACATGCTTGTCATACCAGATCCAAGCCTCGGGGTTGATCGGTTCCCCGACCGAGCCAAGAACGCGCAGCTTGGACAGGTCGTATTTCTCGACCCATTCCGGGCCTTGCCCCATCAGCGACCGGATCGCGGTCGGCGCGGTATAGAACTGGGTCACGCCGTGCTTTTCGCAGACCTCCCAGAAGCGGCCGGCATCGGGATAGGTGGGCACGCCCTCGAACATGACGGTGGTCGCGCCGTTGGCCAGCGGGCCATAGACGATATAGCTGTGGCCGGTCACCCAACCCACATCCGCCGTGCACCAGAACACGTCGCCGTCCTGATAATCGAACGTATATTGATGCGTCATCGAGGCATAGACCAGATAGCCGCCGGTGGTATGCACCACCCCCTTGGGCTTGCCGGTCGAGCCTGAGGTATACAGGATGAACAACGGGTCTTCGGCATTCATCGGGCGCGCCGGGCATTCCGGGCTGACCATATCCATCAGCATCAGCACGTCGACATCGCGCCCCTGCACCCAGCTTGTCTGATCGCCGGTATGCTTGACCACCAGGCAGCGCACCTTGTCGCTGCAATGCAAAAGCGCGGCATCGGTATTGGCCTTCAGCGGCGTGCGGCGGCCCCCACGCGGGGCGGTGTCGGCGGTGATGACCAGTTTCGCGCCGCAATCGTTGATGCGGTTGGCCAGGGCGTCGGGGCTGAAGCCCGCAAAGACGATCGAATGGATCGCGCCGATCCGCGCGCAGGCCAGCATCGCATAGGCGGCCTCGGGGATCATCGGCAGATAGATCACCACACGGTCGCCGCGCATCACGCCCTGCGACAGCAGGACGTTGGCCATGCGGTTCACCTTTACGGACAGTTCCTTATAGGTGATGTGCTGGGCCGGGGTGTTCGGATCATCGGGTTCAAAGATGATCGCGGTTTGCAGGGCGCGATCCTTCAGATGGCGGTCGACGCAGTTCACGCAGGCGTTCAGCACGCCATCCTCGAACCACTTGATCTTGACCTTGCCGAAGGTGAAATCGGTGTTCTTGACCTTGGTATAGGGCGTGATCCAGTCCAGCCTTTTGCCCTCGCGGCCCCAGAAGGCTTCGGGATCTTCGACGGATTCGTCATACATGGCGCGGTATTTCGCCATATCGGCATGGGCGTTTTCAAAGCCCGGCGGCACCTCACGGACGATATCGGCCTGTTGCTGGTCGGTCATCGGCATCCTCCCCGAAAATCATGGAACCGGGCTGACTGGCATCACACCCGGCGCCAGCCCTCCCCTGCTGGCACCGGGGCGATCCTCCGCCCTGATCCAATTGTTAAGCACATTAGGACAGGGCTGTAACCCCATTTTCGGGCCGTGATTTTTTAGTTAATTTTTTGACGGAATAATGGAAAATTATGTCAATCGTCTGGCGATGGGGCGGATTTTTCCGAAAGCTCACAAGAACTTGACTGTTGATTATGCGGCTGGGGCGTCGACGCAGGGTCGCAGGTCGCGCTTGCCGCTGCGTCAACCAGGATCGGGGCCACACCGATCAGGTCACGCGTGATTCGGACAGCGCCGCCAAGGCCGTGTCCAGATCGCGGCGATAGATCACGGCGGGCTTGCGCAGGTGCTGGGCCAGCAGCATTCGCCGCACGCGCGGGCTGGCGCCAGCCACGATCAACTGCCCGCCATGGCGCGACAGCCGCCGCGACAGACTGCCCAGCATCTGCGCCCCGGTGCTGTCGATGAAAGGCACCTGCGACAGATCGACGACAAAGGCGCGCGGGCTGGCGGCGATCTGATCCAGCGCCGCCCCCAGCTTGGCCGCCGCGCCAAAGAACACCGCGCCGCGCAGCCGATAGACCACGACATCATCCGGCACGGGCCGGTCGCCGGTGTCAGGCGCGGGGGCGCGGCCCGTTTCGGCTTGGGCCAGGTCGGACATGCGGGCGATGAACAACAGCCCCCCCAGGGCAAAACCGACGACGATGCCCTCGGTCAGGTCGCGGAACACGACCAGCAGAAAGGTCACCGCCAGCACCAACGCATCACCGCGCGATGAGGCCAGCAGCGCCGCGATCTCGCGCTTTTCGATCATGTTCCAGGCGACAAGCGCCAGCACGCCCGCCAAGGCCGGCAGCGGGATGAAGGCCGCCAGCGGCGCGGCGATCATCATGAAGGCCAGCACGAAAGCCGCGTGCAGCATCCCCGAGACCGGGCCGCGCGACCCGGCGCGCACATTGGTCGCAGTGCGGGCGATGGTGCCGGTCACGCAAAAACCGCCAAACAGCGCGCTGCCGATATTGGCGATGCCTTGGCCCATCAGCTCGGTGTCGGATCGGTGGGTGGTGCCGCTCATCCCGTCGGCGACCATGGCCGACAGCAGGCTTTCGATGGCCCCCAGCAGGGTAAAGCTGACCGCAAAGGGCAGCGCCGCGCCGATCAGCGCCAGGTCGGGCAGCGCGGGCATGGGCAGCCGGTTCGGCAGCGCGCCAAAGCGGCTGCCGATGGTGTCGACGCCAAGGCCCGTCACCGCCACCGCGACCGCCGCCACCGTGACCGCCACCAGAAGCGAGGGCAGGCGCGGCGCCAGCCGCTGCACCCCCAGGATCACCGCAATGGTGCCAAGTGCCACGATGATGGCGGCGGGCGTCAGGCTGTCGCGCACATCCCACAGCGCGCGGGCCTTGTCGATCACCGGGCCAGGCTCGGCCCCGGCCAGGGTCAGGCCCAGCAATTCCTTGATCTGGCTGATGAAAATGATGACGCCGATGCCTGCGGTAAAGCCGACCGTGACCGGGAACGGGATAAAGCGGATGTAGCTGCCCAGCCCGGTGACCGCCAAGGCCATCAGCATCAGCCCCGACAGGAAGGTGGCGGTGATCAGCCCCGCGACGCCGATCTGCGCCACGCAGGCGGCGACCAGCACGATGAAGGCACCCGCCGGGCCGCCGATCTGAAAGCGCGACCCGCCAAAGGCAGACACCAGAAAGCCGCCGACCACAGCCGTGTAAAGCCCGCGCTCTGGCCCCAGACCCGAGGCGATGGCGATCGCCATGGACAAGGGCAGCGCCACGATCGCCACCGTCAGCCCCGCCAAGGCATCAGCGCGCAGCGCGGCCAGGCCGTAACCCTCGCGCCAGGAGCGGACGCTTTCGGGATGGATCACCGCGCCAACGCGGCGGGTCCAGGTGGCACGTTCGGGGGTTGAGGCGGTCATGGAACGGTCCGATACTGGGCAGGTCAGGAATGCGGCAGTCAACGCCCCTGCCCACCGCTTGTCAACGAGGCCCCGATGGCGACCGATCCGATCCGCCCGACCGACGATCAGGCCCGCGCCATGGCGCAGGGGCTACTGCATGGCGCGCGCCATGCCGCCCTTGCGGTGCTGGACCCGGCCACCGGCGCGCCCTCGATCAGCCGGATCGCGCTGCAAGTTGACGCCAGCGGCCAGCCGGTCACGCTGATCTCGGGTCTTGCGGCGCATACGCGCGCCCTTGCCGCCGATCCGCGCGCGGCCCTCCTGGTTGGGGAACCCGGTGCCAAGGGTGACCCGCTGATCCATCCGCGCCTGTCGATCAACGTGCGCGCGCAATTCATGGAAAAGGGCGCAGAGCATGATCTGCTCTGCGCCCGCTGGCTGGCGATCCAGCCCAAGGCCAAACTGTATATCGACCTGCCCGACTTTCGCTTCGTCCGGCTGGTGATGACATCGGCCCTTCTGAATGGCGGCTTTGGCCGGGCGTTCCGGCTGACTGCCGCCGATCTGGTCAGTTCGGCTGATCCATCCGCACCCGCATGACCAGCTTGCCCTTGGCGGGCTGGGCAAAGTTCACCCGCGCCTCACGCCGGTCACTGCCCTGTTCCACCTGCACATAGGGCATCTCGGTGACCCGCTGCCCGGCGGCATTGGTGATCGCGCCCTCGGCCGCCAGCCCCTCGACCTTGCGCAGCCACCCCTCGAACGGCAGCGCGGTCGGACGCACCACCCAGGAACTGCCTGCGGTGGCCTGCACGACCTCGGTGGTCAGCGGATTGGCGACCGGCTGGCTGATCGCGTTGAACATGTTGCCCTCGATCAGGATGTTGCGCATCCGCCCGTAATCAAGATCGGCATAGGTGGTGTCGACCGCCTCGATCCGGTCAACGGTGCAGTTCAGCGCCTTGAAGACGTTCGATTGCACCGTCAGCCCATGCACATAATGACCCCGGCCATAGGGTTTGATCGCCAGCCATTTGAACCAGGGCGCCACGCCGGTGCAGACAAAGGTATTGCCGGTGATCGTCAGGCCGCCAAAGGAATATTGCTGGTTCCAGTCAGGTTCGGGCGACCGTTCATTGGTCCATTCGATATGGTTGTTGTCGATGTAATTGCCGGTGATCGAGCTTTGGATGTTCGGCTGGGTGAACACGACCCCGGCCAGACGCAGGCCGTTCGGCTCTCCATCGCCCTGGAACCAGTGGTTGCCGACGATCAGATGGCCCGAGCCATCGGCCACCAGCACATGCGCAAAGCGCACGAACCGGCTGTCGCGGATCTTGGTGTCATTGGCGTTCACGTTGATGGCGATGCTGGTGCGTTCCTGCGCGCGGGTACCCATCTCGTTGGACAGGAACTGGCAATTGTCGATCATCATCCCCTGACAGGCCCGCCCGATCGATGTGATGCCACGGTCGCGCGGCCGGTTCACCCAGCTGTCGCGCATCTGGAAGACCTCGCCTTCAGGCGCCAGCATCACTCCGCTGGCGATGCCGTTCAGCAGCAGCTCCACATTGTCGATCACCAGCCGGTCCAGCTTGGCCATGCCTGAGAAATCAAGTGCATAGCGATAGCGGGTAAAGGTCAGCACGCGGGTGCCGGAACCGCCGAAGAACGGCTGGCTCAGGGTCAGGCTTTGCGCAGCGACGTTGACGGCCTTCACATAGACCTCGCGCCCGACGCCGGTGCCGGTGATCCGCGCGCCGACCGGGATGTTGGCAATATTGGCCACATCGGTCAGGATGATCGACTGCGCCGTCGAATAGGTCGCCTGCGACGTAACGACCCTCGTGTCCCAGGCCGGGCCATCGACGACATTCAGCAAGCCGTTGCTGATGACCCGCCGGTTCGAGAAGCTGGCCACATCGGGCAGCAGCGCACCCATGTCCAGCGGCTCGCGCAGGTCGATCCGGCGACCGCGCAGATCCAGCGTGTTGTGATCCGAGGCCGTGAACAGAACTTGCAGCGCCTTGGCCAGGCCAAGATGTTCATCACCGAACGCCTCGGCATAGGTCGGGAAATCGTAATTCGACAGCAGCGTCAGGCGCGCGGCAGTCGGCATGACAACCGTGCCCTGAAACCGCACCGGCGCCGCGATCGAGATATGCCCACCCAGATAGAACCGCCCGGCCGAGACCAGGATTTCGCGCCCGCCAGCGGCGGCATCGGCGGCCAGAAAGGCCGCGCGGTCATCGGTCACGCCATCGCCCTTGGCGCCGAAATCGCGCACATCGACCCAATCCATCAGGCTGCGCGCAAAGGCGGTGGTCACATCCTCGATACGGATGGACTCGATGCGGATCACGCCGCCGGTCGCGCCGATCAGGTCCAGGCCGAAATGGCCAAAGACGGCATCGCGGCCCCAGGCCATGTCGACGCCGCTGCGCGCGCCGCTGCCGACAATCGCGCTGACCTCTACCACGCGGCCATAGGCGGGGATGGTATTGGTCGGGCCGACCTCGACCACGCCGGCCAGATGGCTGCCATTCGCACGCCCCGCCCAGGCCCCGATCCGCACCGAAGGCAGGTTGCCCGACACCGCCTTGACGCGCGCGGTGATGCGCAGATATGTGCCCGGCAGCACCGGCGTTTCGGCCATGAAGCGCAGTTTTTGTGTGGTCTGGGTCTTGATGATCTCAAGGCAGGTGCCGAAATCGGCATCCCCCTGAACGATGGCCGCGTCGCTGCCCCCGGCATAGGTGGCGCTGCCGGGCGTGCCATCCTCACGCGACCAGACGGTTAGTCCCTGATCGAAGGCGGGCGGCATCAGCAGCAGGCCATCGGTAATCGCAATGTTCATCGGTCATCCCCGCTGTGGCTTTGGTCAGCGGCAGATGTAGGCGGCAAGGTTAAAGAAAGGTTGAAGCCGCCGCGCGGAGGATGGCAGCGGGGCGCAACAGCGCTGCCCAAGCAAATGGCCGGGTGCGCCCTCCCGCGCACCCGGCCCCGGGACGTGAAACGCCAAAGCCTCAGACCAACGCGCCGGTCAGCCCCTTGTCGATCAGCGCGATGGTCTCATCGACGCCGTAAAGCGCGATGAAACCGCCAAAGCGCGGCCCCTGCGACTGGCCCAGCAGCACCTCGTAAAGCGCGGTGAACCAGTTACGCAGCGGCTCGAAGCCATGGGCGGTGCCGACGGCAAAGACCATGGTTTGCAGCGCCTCGGCATCCAGCCCGCCATCCCAGGCCACCAGCCGCGCGCGCAGATCCTCAAGCGCCGCGCGCTCAAGATCGGTCGGCAAGCGGAACTGCCGGGTCGGTGCCACGAAGTCCTTGAAATACTTGACCGCATAGCCCGCCGCAGCATCCATTTGCGGATGCGTTTCCGGGCTCGCATCGGGCGCATAACGACGGATGAAGCCCCACAGCCGGTCCTTGTCGTCGGCCCCCGACACGCTGGCCAGGTTCAGCAGCATCGCGAACGGCACCACCATGTCCGACGCCGGCGGCTGGCCGCCATGAATGTGCCAGACCGGGTTCGCCAGCTTCTGATCGTCGGCCTGATCGGCAAAGGCGCGCAATTGCTGGTGGTATTCATCCACCGCTTTCGGGATCACGTCGAAATGCATCCGCTTGGCCGTCTTGGGCTTCAGATACATGAAATAGCTCAGGCTTTCGGTCGCGGCATAGGTCAGCCATTCGTCGATCGACAAGCCATTGCCCTTGGATTTGCTGATCTTTTCGCCGTTCTGATCCAGGAACAGCTCATAGGTGAAATGCTCGGGCGCGCGCCCGCCCAGCACCTCGCAGATGCCGTCATAGATCGGCGTATTGGTGCTGTGGTCCTTGCCATACATCTCGAAGTCGACATCCAGCGCCGCCCAGCGGGCGCCGAAATCGGGCTTCCATTGCAGCTTCACATGCCCCCCGGTAACCGGCAGCGTCCATTCGCGCCCGTCCTCGTCGTCAAAGGTGATCTCACCCTTGGCGGCATCGACATGCTTCATCGGCACATACAGAACCCGACCCGTTTCGGGATGGATCGGCAGGAAGCAGGAATAGGTCTGCTGGCGTTCTTCGCGCAAGCTGGCCAGCATGATCGCCATGATCGCGTCATATTTCTCGGCCGACCGGCGCAGCACCTCGTCCAGCTTGCCAGACTTGTAATAATCGGTCGCGCTTGCGAACTCATAGTCAAAGCCGAAGGTGTCCAGAAACCGGCGCAGCATGGCGTTGTTGTGATCGCCGAAGCTGGGGTATTCGCCAAAGGGATCGGGCACGGCGGTCAGCGGCAGTTGCAGATGCTCGCGCAGCATCTCGGTGTTCGGCACGTTATCCGGCACCTTGCGCATCCCGTCCATATCGTCGGAAAAGCACAGCAATTTCGTGGGGATATCGGAAATCATCTCAAAGGCGCGGCGCACCATCGTGGTCCGCGCCACCTCACCAAATGTGCCGATATGGGGCAGACCGCTGGGACCATAGCCGGTTTCGAACAGCACATAGCCCTTGGCCGGGTCTTTCTTGGCATAGCGGTTCAGCACGCGCCGCGCCTCCTCAAAGGGCCAGGCCTTGGATTTCATCGCCGCGTCGCGGATGCTGGTCATCGTCATGTCCTCGTGGCGCCCCATGCGCCGCCCGACTGCCTATTGATTGCTGCGGGGATCGTCAATAATTTCAGGGCAGATGCACGAAAGGTGATGCCCGTGACGATGGAACTGCCCTCGCTGTCGCCCCAGGATGCGCTGGTTGCGCTGATGGTCGCGGTCTCGGCTTCGGACGGGGCGCTGCGCACCTCGGAGCTGGTGGCGATCGAACGCACGATCAACCATGCGCCGGTCTTTGCGCGCTATGACATCGACCGGCTGCGGGCGGTGGCGCAAACCGTAATGTCGCTGTTCGAGGAAGAGGACGGCCTCGATGCCCTGTTCGGGCTGATCCGCGACTCGCTTCCCGAACGGTTGTTTGAAACCGCCTATGCCCTGGCCTGCGATGTCTCGGCGGCGGATGGCCGGGCGCTGGATGGCGAATTGCGGATGTTGCAGGAAATCCGGCACGAACTGACCATCGACCGCCTGCATGCCGCCGCGATCGAGCGCGGCGCGCGGGTGCGCCACATGACGCTTTAGCCCGCCCAGATCCGCAGCAGCTCATCCTGCAAGGCCTTTGACCTCCGCGTCCAGGCCTCGACCCCTGCGGGCAGGTCCAGCGGCGATCCCATCACCGCGGCGCGGCGGTCCATGTCGGCGGTCAGGATAACGAACACCATCGGCGCCCTGCCCTGCGGGGTCAGAAAGCCGACCAGGTTCGACACAAAGTTCAGTGTGCCGGTCTTGGCCCGCACCGTGACGCCGGGCAGCCGGTCCCGCGCGCCCACCGCCCGTGGCAGAGGATGGTCGTGCAGCAGGCCCGGCAATCCCGCGCCCGGACCCGCAAGGGCAAGCGCCTGCGCCATGCCCGCCGCGGTGATCCAGGACTGCGGCCCCAGGCCCGAATGATCGGTCAGTTCCGCCGGGCCAAGCGGTGCGTGATGCCACAGCCAGGCCCGCATCGCCGCCGCCGAAGCCGACTGGTCCGACGCGCCGCTGGCCGCCAGGCCCAGGGCCTCGGCCGTCAGATTGGTCGAATACCGCAGCATCCCGGCCAGCATCTCGTGCAGGGGCGGGCTGTCATGGCCCGCGATCTCGGCCCCATCATGCAAGACGGGCGCGGGCGCCGAAACCGGCAGCGTGACCCCCTGCGCCTGCGCCAGGCTGCGGAACACATCCCCCGCATAGGCCGCTGGTCGGCGCACCGGCAGCCACCGCGCCCCGCCCCGGCCCAGGGCCGATCTTGCCACTGTCCAGCCCTCGACCGGGCCCGCCCCATCATAGGTGAACAGCGGCAGGTCACGGGGCGCGACCCGCGCCGTGACCGTGCGCGCGGCGGGCACATGCGCCTCGGCCCGCGCGTCCAGAGACAGGTTGTAGTCCCCATTCACCCGCCGCCATTCCAGGTGCACGCGATTGAAGTTCAGCATCAGCCCCGAAATCGCGGGGTCATAGCTGGCATGGACGGGCTGGCCTGGCGCGATCTGGTCGCGCGCAGGCAAGGCACCGTCCCAGGTCAGGAAACGCCCGGTCACGCCGCGCACCCCGGCCGCTGCCAGATCGGCTGCAAGCGCCGCCAGATCGTCGCTGTCCAACACCGGATCGCCGCCCCCGGCCAGGATCAGATCGCCCTCGATCCGGCCCGCGACGACCGGCCCGGTGGCGATCAGCCGGGTGCGCAGGCGCGCCTCACCCCCCAGCCGCCCCATGGCATAGATCGCGGTCAGCGCCTTCATCGTGCTGGCAGGCGGCAGCGGGCGGTCGGCCCCGCGCGCGGCAATCACCGCGCCGGTCGCTGCATCAGCCAGAACGAAGGCCACCTCTCCGCCAAGGCCCGAGGCCGCAATCGCCCGCGCCGCCGCATCGCCCGGCCCTGCGACCCGGCGCGGATTGGCCGCCGGGCGGCGCTGCGCCAGTGCCGGTCCCGCCAGCACCGCGCCGATCCCGGCCAGAAAGACGCGGCGCGCGATCATGGCCGGACCAGCCCGGCGCGGATGGCCGTCGATGACAGGTTGTTCAACGGCATATGCACCAGACACCATGCCGGCGGTTCGGCGCGCCCCAGCAACGTCGCCGCCTGCTCAGGCAGGCGCGCGCGCGCAAAGCGCCGCGCCGTGCGTGAAAACGGCGCGGTCAGGGTCGATCCGGGCCGCGCCAGCACGCCGACCGGCACCATGCGCAGGATGTCCTGCCAGTCGTCCCAGCGATGAAAGCCCACCAGGTTGTCCGCGCCCATCAGCCAGGTGAAGCGTACGCCGGGATATATCGCCCGCAGCTTTGCGATCGTATCGGCGGTGAAACGGGTGCGCAGGTCGGCCTCGATCCCGGTGATGGTGACGCGGGGGTGGCGCATGATCGCCTGCGCGGCAGCGATGCGGTCGGCCAGCGGCGCCGGGCTCCGCGCCTTCAGCGGATTTCCGGGCGAGACCAACCACCAGACCCGATCAATGCCAAAGCGGCGCAACGCCTCAAGCGTGATCTGGACATGTCCGGCATGGGGCGGATCGAACGACCCGCCCAGCAACCCGACACGCAGCCCCGGCGGGGCGAGGGGAAACCCGACACGCATGCGCCCTGTCTAGGGTTCGCGGCGACGGCGCGCAATATTCACGATGCGGCCGCGCGCGGGGGGCTGCGCGCGAGTGGCCGGGGGCGGCGGCGCGGGGACGGTATGGCGCGTTGTGCGCGGCCTTTGGCAGGGGCGAAAGTGGGGCCGCCATCCTGCTGTGGCGCAGCCAAGGGCGCGCCTCTGCCTTCGGCAGCGGCGGCAGACCGACGTCCGCGTTGCCCGGCAGCGCGCCGCACCAAACGGCGCGAGCACACCTCCTGCGCCCTGCGGGTCGCGCCACTCCCCCATCCGCGGCGGCCCGCGCCGACTGCCGCCACGCATTTGGCCGCGCCTTCACCCAGGCCGCTCGGCAGATCCGCACCGCCCCGTTCCTGGCGCGAACAGGCCTCTTCAACCCTCCGCCGTCATCTGCCGAATGGTGCAGCGCGCGCGGCCGCGGCGCTTCGATGCGTAAAGCGCGCCATCGGCCATCGACATCAGCCGATCAAGGTCGGGTGGGTGCCGCGCCGAGGGGATGGCGATGCCGATGCTGGCGGAAATCGTGACTGATTTGGGTTCCCCGCCCCCCTCATCCAGGCGGATCGGTCGTTCTATCCCGGCGATCAATCGCGCGCCGAAGTCCCGCAGGGTGGCGACATCGGTCAGATCGCGCAAGAGCAAGATGAACTCATCTCCGCCAACCCGGGCGGCCAGGTCGCTGCGCCGCACCCCCTCGCGCAGGATTTGCGCGACACGGATCAGCACCCGATCGCCTGCGGCATGGCCCTCGGTGTCGTTGACCTGCTTGAACCTATCCAGATCGATATGCGCCAAGGCAAAGGGGGGGCCGCCCGCCGCCATCGACGAAATGGCCGCCGACAGCGCCAGTTCCAGGCCACGCCGATTGGTCAGGCCGGTCAGCGGATCGGCCAGCGCCTGCGCCTCGGCCGTCTGGCGGGCGTCCTCAAGCCGGGTATTGAGCGCCTGCAACTCATGCATGACGACGGTCTTGGCTTCATGCAGATACAGCAATTCCAGCGCCAGATCGGTTGGTGCGAAATCGGCGCTGGTCAGCCCATGGCGGAGGACCGCATCCGCCAGGTCAATCCCGAACGAGAAATTGGCCAGACTGCCCTGGGCGGCGGCATCCCGCGACGGGTCGGGCACGGCCAGAGTCGGCCCCATGCCAGTGTCGCACCACATGGCGGGCTGAAGCAGGGCGCGAAGCACGGTATCGGGCCGGCGGCGCAGGCGCAGGTGCAGCGTCAACCCGTGCAAGGCTGGCAAGTCCGCCGCCTCTTGCTGTGGGCGGCGGGGCGATTCGAAAACGTCCCAGAACGGCGCGCCGATCAGCGGCTGGTCAGCACAGAGCCGCCGCATGGTCGGCCCGGCATGGCGCACGATGCCCTGATGATCCGCCCACAAAAACAGCGGCATCAGTCGATCCAGCGTGGTGCCGCCGTGGTGGTCGGCCTCGACCTTGTCCTCGGACGGCGGCACCTGCACGCTAAATACCCGCATCATGACCGTGCTGCCCGCGCTTGTGACAGATCAAAGCGCCGCCCCAGGCTGTGACGGCTGTCAGCCATCACGACCTCCACCGTCTCGGACATGCTCTCGTCGCTTGTGCTCAGCGTCACCGGGTCGGCCACAAGCACCAGCGCCCCATAATCATCGGCCATCGCGCGCAGCAGCCCCGCGAGCACAGCCCCCCAGCCCGCCTGCGCCGAGTCGACCAGCACGGCAAACGTGCCCGGCGCCGTCTCTTCCACCGTCAGGCGCGGCAGCCCAAGGTCCGGCAGGGCCATCCGGCTGCGGCCCTGCAAATCATCCAGCGACATCAGAAAGTCGACAAAATCGGTGCCGCCGAACCGCAACAGCCGCCGCAAAGGTTCAAGCCCGACCAGAAATCCGCCCAGATCCTCAAGCACCATGGCGCGCGGCTTGTTCAGGGCCGCGGCGGCACCGTCGATCAGGTCCAGCGTCAGCGCGTCGTCATACTGCAACATCGGCTCAAACCCACGGATGCCGAAACGTTGCGCAACCCGGTCCCACAGCGGCGCGCCATAGGTTTCGGTCAGGAACAATTCGATCGACCGGTTGATCAGCCCGTGCATTCCGATTCCGCCCTCAGTTGATCGCAGGCTAGGGGCCAATCCTTAACAAACCCCAAAGAAAAGCTGCCGCCAGGCAAAATCTTTCAGGACCGACTGTCCAGCCAGCCTTCGATCCCGCCAATATCGGCCAGCACCACATCGGCCATCGGCGCCAGTTCATCCGCACCCGCCATCCCGGTCAACACCCCTACTGTCACCATTCCCGCGGCGCGACCGGCGGCCAGGTCATGCAGACTGTCGCCCACCATCGCGATCCGGGCCGGCTCAAGGCCCCATTGCCGAGCGCATTCCAGCAAAGGCGCAGCCGAAGGCTTGGCGCCATGGCCACTATCGGCGCCCAGAATCGGGTCGAAATCCGCCACGATCCCCGCTGCCGCCAGATGCGCACGGGCGGGCACCTCACTGTCGTTGGTCATCAGGCCGATCCGCAGGCCACGCGCACGCAGCCGCGCCATCAGCGGAACCAGCGACACTGCGGGCGCCATATCGCAGCGTGCGGCCTCGGCGTTCAGACGCGCGACCAGGCTGGCCTGATCCCACCCCGGCAAAGCCGGACGCAGCAGCGCGGCGATCTGGCCCGCCGTGCCTGCGATCACCGGGCTTGCCGGATCGAACCGACCCGCCACCAGGTCATAACCGATCAGGTCGCCAAGCGCGATCGCGCGGCTGTGGTCGCCATCGGCCAGGCCGGTCAGCACACGCGCGGCCCACTGCCCCCAACTGCGGGCAAAGTCGAACAATGTGCCGTCCTTATCGAAGATCAGGCCGCGCATGTCAGGTCCAATGCGGCAGGTCGCCGGACAGGGCGCGGGCGATGGCGGCGATTCCGTCAGGCCGCGTTTCCAGCGCCTCGGCGGCACCCAGCACGCGGGCGTCCTCGGCCAGCACGAAATCCATCACGGCGGCCAGGAAACCCGCATCGCCCGCCACCTGCGCCAGATCGCCCGGCGCCATACCCGATTGCGCCAGAAAGGCCGACATCAGTGCCTCATCCCCCGCAAGCCAGCCCAGCACGGCAAGGGCCCTAACCTCGGCCTCGTCCTTTTTCATCGCGATGTCGAAACCTTTTCCTGCCGCACATGTGGTTTTGGAAACCACTTCTTAACCATTCGTCACGCAGGATGGCCAAAGCGGCGCGCCAAGTAAAGCCGCGACAAGGGGGCCAAGGGTGAGCGGAACCATTCTGATTATCGACGACGTTGCAACCAACCGCATCGTGCTGAAGGTCCGGCTGGTCAAAGCCTGTTATCAGGTGATGTCGGTGGCCAGCCTTGCCGACGGGATCGAGGCTGCGCGGATGATCCGGCCCGATGTGATCCTGCTGGGGCTTGGCTCGGCCTCGGGTCTGGGGGCACTGGCGCGGCTGGCGCAGGATGCGGCAACGGCGGGTCTGCCGGTGATCGCCCTGACCGGGGCCGAGGCCGCGGCGCTGCGTGCCCAGGCGATCCGGGCGGGGGCCATCGATGCCCTGTCGCGCCCGGTGGATGAGGGGCGCCTGCTCGCCCGGCTGCGGCAGCTGATGCGGGAACGGCTGCAAGGCACGCCCAGCCAGGCGCTGGAACCGGTTGGCCTGGCCGAAGGCGCCGCTCCGTATGAGGCCCCGCCGCGCCCCGCGCAGGTCACGCTGATCTGGGGCGACCGGGCGCAGGCGGTCAGCTGGAAACACGCACTGACCGGGCGCATGTCGGCGGTGCCTCGCATCACATCGGCCGAGACGGCTCTGCTGGAGGCCGGTTCGGATGCGGTGGCCGATGTCTATCTGATTGCCGCCGACCTCGCCCAGCCGGGCGACGGGCTGCGGCTGATGGCGGATCTGCGCGCCCGCCCCGGCACGCGCGATGCGGCGATCTGCATTGTCACCGCATCGGCCCAGGTCGCGGCGGATGCGCTGGATCGCGGCGCCGATGAGGTGCTGTGGCCCGACCTCGCCAGCCCCGCCACGTTGGATGAGGTCGAGGCGCGGCTGCGCGCCTGCCTGCGCCGCCGTGCCGCCGATCAGGCCAGCCGCGACCGGCTGGCGGCGCAGTTGCGCGACGCGGTAACCGACCCGCTGACCGGGCTTGCCAATCGCCGCGTGGCGCAGGCGCAGCTGGCCCGTATCGCGGCCGAGGCGGCGGCCATCGGTCATCCCTACGCGGTGCTGGTGATCGACCTCGACCGCTTCAAGACGATCAATGACAGCTTCGGCCATGCGGCGGGCGACGCCGTGCTGGCGGGCAGCGCCGACTGCCTGTCGCGCCTCGTGCCGCGCGGCGCGCTGATGGCACGTCTTGGCGGTGAGGAGTTCGTGGCCCTGCTGCCGCGCTGCGACCGCGCCGATGCAGTGGCCCTGGCCCAGGCGATGCGCGACGATCTGGCGGCGGCAGCGCTGCGCATTCCATCCAGTGCCGGGCCCGGCCTGCCCGCGACGGTGCAGTTGACGGCCTCGGTCGGCGTCGCCATCGGCCAACCGGGTGAGGATGGCACCACTGTCCTGAACCGGGCCGATCGCGCGCTGCTGGCCTCCAAGGCCGCCGGGCGGAACCGTGTCACCCTGGCGGTGCTACGCGCGCCCGAGCCTGTGGCACCCCGCCCGCCTGCCGTTCCAGCGCATGAAGACAGGGTGCGCGCTTTTGGTTAACTGGAAAACGTTGGATCGAGGCCGTCACCGGGTCGGTCAGCATCTTGCGGCATGGGCGATGCTGGCGTCGCGCGATGACCTGGACATGGCGACGGCAGCCGGACCCAGCGGCTGACCTGGCACCATGCAGATGGATGCGAATGCGGCTCCCCGGCGTCTGCCGCGACGAAGCACCGTTTATCACGCCGCTGACCGCGCGCCGAAGTCATGTGACGCAGTGCACGCGCGTCAAGATGATGCAGACACCAGGGGTAGCGAGGCCGCCGCAGCGCAAGACCCCTTGCCGACCCGGTGCGGCTATCGGTCGTCCTGGCGATTGCCATGATCGGCCGCGCCAGATCGCCCCCGCAGATCGCGCAACCGTGTGAGGCCAGACACGCTGTGGTCGGATTCCCCAGCCGGCCCCATGCACCGAACATCGCGACGCCACATGGACCGTGGCAGGCTCGCCGCACGGGTGACGGGTCGCGTTGAGGGGACGCCAGCTTTGACCGGTGCTTCAATCGTCATGTGGTGGCAAAACTGCCAACACCCCCGCATGGCATCCCTGCGCGCGCTGTCACGCAGACCCGATGTCCCGAAACCGGGCACCGCGCGGTCGGTCTGTTTCGATGCTCAAGCACGCCTTGCCTGCTGGTGCTTCGCGCGCCCCGCAACGAATGGCACGTCAGGGCCGAAGGCCGCGACAAGCGCCCCATCGGGTATCCGGCCCGTTTTGCGCCTGCCTAGGGTGACCTCCATCGCTGCGTTCATCGCCGCCCGCAGACTAACGGCGCTTGCGATCCTTGTGGCGTTCGGCGGCGGCCTCCATGCGATCGGCAAGGGCCTTGCGCTCGCCCGGCGACATGGAATCCAGTCGCTCCAGCACCAGGCGGCTGCCCAGATCCAGCCGCGCAGCGGCGCGGGACCGGATTTGGCCAAGCAGCCCGACGATCGCCTCGCGGTCCCAGGGTTCGGCACGCAGCGCGGCAATCAGCGCCGCCTGCTCGGCGCGGGCCGTCCGCATCACCTCGCGCATGCTCAGCCCCTCATGCGCGGCACGCTCGCGGATCGCCTTGCGATCGTCATCGGTCAGCGCCGGGGTAAAGGCGCCCAGGTTGACCTCACCCAGCGGCGGCGGCGGGTGGTGCAGGCGGCCAGTCAGCCCGCCGACGACGATCCCCGCCACCAGCAAGTTCACCGCCAGCGACACAATCAGCGCCAGCCGCATCCACAGCGGCGCGCGGGCCCTGGTCCGGGGCGGGGTCTGGGTCATGGTGTCACCTCGGCGTCCTCGGACAGGGCAATGACAAAGCTGTCGGCCTCGGGCAGCAGCGTCAAGGCGGTGTCGGATTCGGTTTCAAACAGCAGCGGCGCGGCCTGCCCCAGCCAGCTTGCGCCGCTGATCGCGCCCGACAGACCGATGCCGAAGCCGATGACGGCCGCCGTCACCAGCCCGCCCGCCGCCTGCCCGAAGGGCGCGCGCAGCCAAGCGCGCCAGCCGCCACCGTCGGCCGCCCGGCGTGCAGGCACCGGCGCCGGCTGGGCAAGGATGGCATCGGCATCCGCCATCACGCGGCGAAGGTAAGCCTTTGGCGCGGCCGGGGTCTGGTCGCGCAGATCGTCGAACAGCGCCGCCAGCGCAGCTTCGTCCTGGGGGTGCAATCTGTCAGTCGTCATCGCCATATCCGATCTCGGCCCGCCGTCCAGCCAAAGCCGCCACCAATCCGCGCTTGCCGCGCGCTACAAGACTTTCCACCGCCTCGACCCCGATCCCCATGATCTCGGCGATCTCGGGGTTGGGCAGGCCCTCAAGATGGCGCAGCACCACCGCCTGACGCTGCCGCACGGGCAGCAGATCCAGCGCAGCTTGCAGGGCGGCGGCGCGGGCTGCCTGGTCCATCGCTTCGCCCGGCCCCGGTGCGGTCGAGACCGGCTCGGGCGCGTCCTCCAGCGGCAGCGCGCGGCGCTTGCGCAGGCGATCGGTCGCCAGATTGCTGACCACACGATAAAGCCAGGTGCTGACGCGCGCCTCGCCATTGCGCCATTCCGGCGCGATCCGCCACAACCGCAGCATCGCCTCTTGCGCGACATCCTCGGCCTCGGCGGGATCGCGCAACAGGCGCTGCGCCACCCGCAGCGCGACCGGCGCCAGCCGCGCCGTCAGATGCCGCGCCGCGTCACGATCACCGCGCGCGAACAGCAGCATCAGCGCCTCATCCGGGGCGTTATTCAGCGGCGTGGCATCCAAAAGACAGTTTCCGCGCGGGTTCCCATTGATCCGGGGCTACCGCGAAAGGGGTCGCCCCGCAAGCGCCCGGCCCCAGGTCAGGGCCGGGCGCGCGGTCGTTTACTGCATCGCTGCCGGCGGCTGCATCACTGCCGGCGGCGGCGCCAGATCCGAGGGAACCGCCGGGGCCTGCCCACCGCGCGGACCATGGTGGCCACCCTTGCCGTGATGCCCCCCTTTGCCGCGCTTACCCCGCTCGGCCATCTTGGCCTTGGCGGCGTCGAACTCGGCCTGGCTGACGGCACCGTCACCATCGGAGTCCATCCGCTTGATCATCTTGGCGGCACGCGCCGGATCATGGGCGGCCTGCATCTCGGCAACGCTGACGCGGCCATCCTTGTCGGTGTCCATCTTGGCCAGACGCTCGGTCATCCGATCGGTCATGCGGGCGGCCTTGTCGGCGGGAATCCCGGCGGTGGTCCATTTGGCCATCAGCTCCTCGACAGTGATGAAGCCGTCCTTGTCGGTGTCCAGCGCCGCGATCCGGGCGTTATGGGCCGCGACCATTTCATCCGCGGTGATCTTGCCGTCGCCATTGGCATCCAGCGTGGCGAAATCGGGCATCATCCGGTCCATGCCGCCCTTGGCCAGCGCCGGAACCGAGGCAAGCCCCAGTGCCGCCACGACCGCCGCACCCATCAGACCATGTTTCATCGTCAGTTTCATCGTATTCCCTTTCAACTCTTGACCCTGGGCAGCCATGCCGCCCGTGATGCCTGACAAACGCCGCGGGCGGGGCCTTCCGTCGGCGCTGTCGGTCACGACCTTTCACGAAAGCGCGACCGCATCCCCCTTTCCCCGGCAGGGATTTGCCGCGATAGTCACCACAAAGGGAGACGCCGAATGACGCAAACCGAACCCACCGATCGCCCGCTTGGCCCCGCGCTGCGCCGTGGATGGTCGCGCCGCTGCCCGGCCTGCGGGACCGGCGCGCTGATGCAGGGCTATCTGGGGGTGCGCGATCACTGCCCCGATTGCGACACAGCGCTGCATCACCACCGTGCCGATGACGGGCCGGCCTATCTGACGATCCTGATCGTCGGGCATCTGATGGCGCCCCTGATCCTGTGGGCCTTTGTCACCTTTCGGCCGCAACCCCTGGTGCTGGCGGGGGTGTTCACCGTGGGCTGCGTTGTGCTGTCGCTCTATCTGCTGCCGCGGCTGAAGGGGGCGATGGTCGGCTATCAATGGGCCAAACGGATGCATGGCTTTGACACCAGCCCCGGGCGCGACCCCGCATGACCGATATCCCGATCCGTGACGCTGCCACCATCCTGCTGGTCCGCCGCGATGTCGCGGGCGGCGCCGTGCTGATGGGGCAGCGCGGCGCGGGTGCGGCCTTCATGCCGTCGAAATTCGTGTTTCCGGGCGGGGCGGTCGATGCGGGTGATGCCGATGTGCCGCTGGCCGCGCCCCTGCCCGACGCCTGCGCGGCGCGCCTGACCGGGGCGCCCGGCCCCGCCACCCTGGCCGCCGCCGCGATCCGCGAATTGCATGAGGAAACCGGCCTGGCCCTGGGTCGCCCCGGCACCTGGCCCACCACGCCGCCCGACGACTGGCACGATTTTGCCGAACGCGGCCTGATCCCCGACGCCAGCGCCCTGCGCTTTGTGTTCCGCGCCATCACCCCGCCCGGCCGTCCGCGCCGCTTTGACGCGCGGTTCTTTCTGGCCGATGCCGCTGCGCTGCACGGCGACCCCGAGGATTTCAGCCGCGCCTGTGATGAACTCTCGCATCTGCATTGGGTGCCGCTGGATCAGGCCCGCGCCCTGAACCTGCCGTTCATCACCGAGGTCGTCCTGGCCGAGGTCGCAGCCCAGGTCAATGCCGCCGGAACCGGCCCGCTGACCTGCCCGGACTTCGTGCCCTTCTTTGACAATTCCGGGCCTCAATCGGTATTTCGCCATATCATTTAGGCCCAACGATTGACGAAATCGGGCTTTACCGCTCGGTCAGCTTCAACTCGATCCGGCGGTTCGCGGCGCGCGCCTTGGGGCTGGAGTTGGGCTGCGCGGGGCGCGTGTCGCCAAAGCCTGTCGCCGCCAGCCGGTCGGCCGGAAAGCCCAGATCCTGCGTCAGATAGCGCACGACAGCCAAGGCGCGGGCCTGGCTCAGCTCCCAGTTATCGCGATAACGGCCCAGGCCGGACAAGGGCTGGTCATCGGTGTGGCCGTCGACGCGGATCACCCAGTCGATTTCGGGCGGGATGGTGGCCGATACCTCGGTCAGCATCTGCGCGACCTGCGCCACCTGATCGCGCCCGGCGGGCGACAGATCGGCGGCGCCCGGCTGGAACAGCACGTTGGAATCGAACACGAAGCGGTCACCCACCACCTTGACGCCCGGCCGCCCGGCCAGGATCTGCGACAGCCGCCCAAAGAACTCGGACCGATAGCGGGCCAGATCGCGCGCTTCGGCCTCGGCCTTCTTGCGCGCCGCCTCCTCCAGCGCGGCGCGGGCGGTTTCGGCCTGGGTCTTGGCCAGCAGCGCCGCATTCAGCCGCTGCCCCAGATCCTGCACTTCAAGTGCCTGCGCGGCCTCGGCTTCGGTTTTCAGATCCAGCGCCGACTGCACCGTGGCCAGTTTGCCGCGCAGATCGGCGATCTGGGCGTTCAGCAGCGCCACCTTGCGCGCCTCATCGGCGGTCAGCGCCTTTTCCTGGGCGATCGCGGCCTCGGCAGCGGCCAGCAGCGCGGCTTTCTGATCCACCTCGCCCGCTTTGGCGGCTGCGTCGGCCTCGATCCTGGCTTTGGCCGCTTCTGCGGCAGCCAACAGGGTCAGCGTCTCCTCGGCGCGCTTGCGGCTTTCCTCAAGCGATAGGGTCATCGCGGTCAGTTCGGTTTCCGCACCGGCGAGCTTCTGCCGCAACGCCTCGGCGGCGGCGGCATCGGCCAGGCGCGCGGCCTCGGCATCCGACAGGCGGGTCTGCACCTGCGCCAGTTCTGCCGCGCCTGCTTGACCCTTGGCTTGCAAATCGGCCACCAGCGCCTCCAGCGCCTCGCGCCGGGCGGCGGCCAGACGCGCGGCCTCGGCGGCGGCGTCGATTTCGCTGCGCGCCCCGGTCAAGGCGGCCTCCTGCGCGCGCAGGGCCTCGGCCAGGCGGGCGGCCTCGGCGGCACGGTCGGCAGCGGCCTGCTGGCTGGCGGTCAGTTCCGAGGTCAGGCTGGCCGTCTGATCCTTTTCAACCGACAGCGCATCCGACAGCCCGGCAATGTCGCGCGTCAGCCGGTCAAGCTGGCTGTCCTGCGCGGTGATGCGGTCACGCAGAACCGATTGCACGACGGTGAAGATCGTCAGCACAAAGGTCAGCACCATCAGCAGCGTGGCCAAGGCGTCGACAAAGCCCGGCCAGATATTCGTGTGCAGCCGCCCGGCGCCGCGCCGACCCAGTGCCATCTAGCCCTCCCGGTCGCCGGGCATCGGCGCGCCTGCGGCCCGGCCAAGCGCCCGCAGCGCCAGCGTCAACTGCCTGATCTCGCTGCGCATTTCCTGGCTTGTCTCTTGCCGGCCCGCTGCCAGTTCCTCGACCAGACGCAACAATTGCACGTCGATCGACCGCAGCCGCATCCGGCTTTCGGCATCTTCGGGCAGGGCGGCCGGGCTGCGCTGTTGCAGGTCGATGACATCGGTCAGGCGCTCTTGCGCCTCGGCGATGCGGGTCAGAAGCGCGGGCGCCGCGGCCCCCTGTTCGGCGCCCTGATCCAGCCGATGCGTCAGCCGGTCCAGCCCCTGCGCCATCTCGCCCAGCCGCGATTCAAGCGTGGAACGGCCGACCTCGGCATGGGCGTAGTAATCCTGCAAGGCCTCCATTTGCAGGGCCATCTGATCCAGCACGCCGACGATGGTGGCATGGTCCAGCGCCTCACCGCCCTCGCCCGCAACCGACAGCTTGGTGAAGGAGGTCATCCATTCCTCAAGCTCGCGGTAGAAGCGGTTCTGGCCGTGGGTCACGAACAGTTCCAGCAGCCCCACCACCAGCGACCCCGCCAGACCCAGCAGCGAGGATGAGAACGCGGTGCCCATGCCGCCCAACTGCGCCTCAAGCCCGGTCATCAACTGGTCGAACACCTCCATCCCCGACTGGCCGTCCTGCGGCTTAAGCGCGCGGATGGTATCGACGACCGCCGGAACGGTCGTCGCCAGCCCGTAGAACGTGCCGAGAAGCCCCAGGAAGATCAGCAGGTTGGACAGATAGCGGGTGATATCGCGGGCCTCGTCGATGCGGGTGGCCACGCTGTCCAGGATCGAGGCCGACGCGCTGGAGGAAATCGCCATCGCCCGCCGTTCGCCCAAAAGCGCGGCCAGCGGCGCCAGCATCGGCGGCGCCTGCCCGGTCGCGGCCTTGGCCCCGCCGCGGCGTTGGCGGGCGAAACTTTCGATCCAGCGGACCGACGTCATCAGTTGCGCGACCTGCCAGAAACAGGCCAGCACGCCCAGCACGAACACCGCCAGGATCGCCCCGTTCAACCAGGGATTTGCCTGAAAGATCGGATAGATGCGGGCATAGGCCGCCCATCCGCCGGCGACGACCAGCCCCAGCACGACCAGCATCATCGTGACCTGCCGCAGCGGCTGCGAGAATGACATGCGCAGATCGGCAGCCCCCGGCAGTGGGCGCGGGTCGGCCGTCAGACGGTTCGGGTTGACAGTGTCGCTGGCGGTGTTGCTGGCGGGCGGGTCTGAAACACTCGGGTCGTCAGCGCGGGTCATCGCGGCCTGTTCCTTCGCGGCTGTTCATGCGCCGCGCGGGTCGGGCCGCCGCAGCGTGGGCAGCATGGCAGGCCGCCCGGCGCTTGCCAAGCCCGTAGCGTGACCCGCGCCAAAGGTCGGGTCAGGCTGGCCGCAGAGCGCGGACGCGGGCGCAAAGATCGTCCATCTGCGGATCGGCCAGCCCCAGATCGCCCAAATGCGCGGCGGTGTTATACAGATAATCCGCATTCGGCCCGCGCCCGCCGACCGCCTGGGCAATGATCCGCGCCTGATCGTCCAGGGGCAGCCCACCCTGATATTGTTCATGTGCCGGATCAATGACATAGGTCACCGCCGTCAGCCGTCGCCCATCGGCCAGATCGACCGGCAGCCAGCGTTCCAGATAGGCCGAGGTCACCAGTTCGCGCGCCCTCAGCGCCTCCAGAATGCCATCGGCCTGATCCTTGGGGGCGCGAAAGGCCACGCCGTCGCAGACCGCCGCCCGGTCGGCATCCAGCGCCAGCACCAGCCCCGGCGCTTCGGGCCTGCCGCGATGCACCCAGGACGACAGGCAAAACGACCGCCGCCAGCCCGATAGCCGCGCCAGCACCCGCTCTGCCGGGTCAAAACCCGGATCCCAGATCAGCGAGCCATAGCCGAAGATCCACAGATCGCCATCCGGTCGCAGCGTCATGATCGCACCCCTCGTCACCTTTGGACTGTCACTGGCAGCCCTACCCCGGCCTGTGTAAAAGGGGCGGCATCCAAGGAAAAGCTGGAAACGCCCATGCGACTGTTGCGCCGATTGACGATCCTGATCAGCCTGCTGGCGGTGCTGGCCGCCGGGCTGTGGCTGGCGGCGGCGACGCTGGCCGAACGCGGTCTGCGGGCCGCCCTGACCGCGCCGGACAGCGTGCTGAGTGCGGCGGACGTGCAGGGCACTGGCTTTCCCGGCCCGCTGCACCTGCGGCTGGATCGCCCCGTTCTGACCGATCCGAATGGCACCTGGGTCTGGACGGCGCCCACGGCGGACGTCTCGGTCAGCCTGCCCGCACGGGCGCGGCTGAATCTGCCGCGCGATCAGGTGATCATGCTCGGCGGCGCCGCGATCCCGCTGCGGGCCGAAGCGATGCGCGCCGATCTGACCCTGGCCCCACGCCCCGACCTGCGGCTGCGCCGCGTCGCGCTGCATGGGCAGGCGATCCGGCTGGGCGGGGCCGATCAGCCACTGGCGCAGGCCGCCCAGATCGACGCGGACCTGACCCAGGGCCGGGGCGAGCCCGTCTCTGATCTGACGCTGGCCCTGCGCGATGTCACCCTGCCCCCGGCGTTGACGGCGCTGCTGCCGGATGCCAGCCTGCCCGCGGCGGTGTCCTCGCTGGATGGCGTGGCGCGGCTGCATCTGGACCGGCCGCTTGACCGGCAGGCGGGCAATGGCGCGCCGCTGCGGCTGATGGCCGTCGAACTGATGGCGGCGCGGCTGGAATGGGGTCCGCTAAGCGTCAGCGCCGAAGGGCGGATCGCCGCCGACGCCCAGGGCCAGGCCGAGGGCCGGGTGATGCTGCGCCTGACCGGCTGGCGGGCGCTGCTGCCGTTGCTCAGCGCCAGCGGCGCGGTGCGCCCGCAGCTTTTGCCGACCGTCGAAAACGCCCTGACCCGGCTTGAGACGACGCCGCCCGAGGGCGGCCCGCCGCGCCTTGATCTGCCGTTGATCCTGGCCAATGGCCGCGCCAGCCTCGGCCCGCTACCGCTGGGACCGGCCCCGCAGTTCTGGGTTGCGGATCACTTGCAGTAAGGCCCGCTGCGATATTGCGCGACGTCGAGATGCAGATGGTCGTGGTGATAGGCATCCGAACCTGGCCCCAGCACCGTGCCGAAGGTGCCGCAGGCGCCGCCGCGCATCTGCTTCAACACCCGCGCCGCGCGCCCGAAAAAGCCCCAGTCGCCTTCCACCGTGACGCGGGTGCCGTCGCCGGTGACAAAGCCGGAAATATCGATGGCCTTGCCCAACCCATGTTCCGACATCCGCGCCCCCGCCTGCCGGTTGCGCCCCCGGCAGGCGTAGGAGGCCGCGACCGTCAGCTCTGCCAGCCCGCCCCGGCTGCCGCCCACGGCGGGGATGGCGGTGTCGACGGTCCATTGCTCCAGCGCGCGGACGGTCTGGCAATCCAGCGTGGCGGGCTGCGACAGGCGCACCCCCGCGACCGAGGTGATGCGCACCGGGTTGGCGATCCCACAGGCCCCCTGCTGGATCGGGGCGATGCGTTCACCGATCACGCTGCGGGTGCCGCAGATGCCATTGCCGATCGCCGGCGCGCCGGTGCCGACATGCCGCCCGCCAAAGCCGCAGGCCCCAATCGCCGCCAGCATCCCTGCCAGAAACCAGATCTTGCGCATGTCAGTCCTTTTCCGCCGTTTGCCCGGCCTTGCCCGACCGGCCAAAATCTGGCGCGGCGGTATCCTGCCCGGCTTCGATGATGCCACGGCGGATGGCGCGGGTGCGCGTGAAATAATCGTGAAGATGCGAACCATCGCCCATGCGGATGGCCCGCTGAAGCACGAACAGCTCCTCGGTAAAGCGGCCGAGGATGTCCAGCACCGCATCCTTGTTGGTCATGAACACGTCGCGCCACATCACCGGGTCGCTGGCGGCGATCCGGGTGAAGTCGCGGAAACCGGCGGCCGAGAACTTGATGACCTCGGATTCGGTGACCCGGCGCAGATGGTCGGCCACGCCGACCATCGTATAGGCGATCAGGTGCGGCACATGGCTGGTGACCGACAGCACCAGATCGTGATGGTCGGCCTCCATCGTTTCGACATGCGCGCCCATGCCTGCAATCAGCCGGGTCAGCCGGTCGACCTCGAGTTGCGGCACCTCGGGGGTCGGGGTCAGCAGCCACCAGCGGTTGACGAACAGCGTGGCAAACCCGGCGCGCGGCCCGGAATGTTCGGTCCCCGCCAAAGGGTGACCGGGGATGAAATGCACGCCCTGCGGCACATGCGGGCCGACCGCCTCGATCACCGCCTGCTTGACCGAACCGACATCGGTGATGACCGCGCCCGGTTTCAGATGCGGGGCGATCTCGGCCATGACGTCGCCCATCGCCCCGACCGGCACCGCCAGCACCACAAGATCGGCCCCGGCGACAGCCTCGGCGGCGGTGTCGAGCACATCGCACAGGTCGATCTCGCGCGCGGTGGCGCGGGTCTCGGGGCTGCGCGCATAGCCGGTGATGGCGCGCGCAAGCCCCCGGTCGCGCATCGCATGGGCCATCGACCCAGCGATCAGGCCAAGCCCGATCAGCGCCACCCGGTCATAGATCGGCGCCGTCATCGCGCACCGGCCTTGAACTGGCCGATGGCATGGGCGACGCGGCGGCAACTGGCCTCATCACCGATGGTGATGCGCAGGCAGTTGGGCAGGTTGTAACCCGCCACCCGCCGCACGATCAGCCCTTCGGATTTCAGGTATTCGTCGCAGGCCACCGCCTCTTTCACATCGGCAAAGCGCGCCAGGATGAAGTTCGCGCATGAGGTATCCGAGGGCACGCCCTTTTCCGCCAAAGCCTCGGCCAGCCAGGCACGCATCCGGGCATTGTCGGCGCGGCAGCGGGCGACGTAATCCTGATCACGGACGGCGGCCTCGGCGGTGTCCAGCGCGGCATTGGACAGGTTGAACGGGCCGCGAATGCGGTTCAGCACGTCAATGATCGCGCGCGGGCCATAGCCCCAGCCGACCCGCAATCCGCCCAGACCATAGATCTTGGAAAACGTCCGCGTCATCACCACGTTCGGCAGCCGCGTGGCCAGATCGGCACCGCCATCATAGCCTTCGACATATTCCGCATAGGCGCCGTCGATCACCAGAATGGCCTGCGGCGGCAGGCCCTCGGCCAGCCGCGCCATCTCGGCGGCGCAGATCATCGTGCCGGTCGGGTTGTTGGGATTGGCGATGAACACCAGCCGCGTGCGATCCGTCGCCGCCGCCAGCAGCGCATCGACATCGGTGGTGCGGTCGCGTTCGGCCACCTGCACCGGGGTCGCCCCGGCGGCATGGGCACTGACGCGATACATCAGAAAGCCGTGTTCGGTGAACAGCACCTCATCCCCCGGCCCGGCATAGGCCTGGCACAGAAAGTGGATGATCTCATCGCTGCCGACGCCGCAGATGATGCGGTCGGGATCAAGGCCATGCACCTCGCCGATGGCCTGACGCAGCCGCGCGTGATCGGTCGAGGGATAGCGATGCAGGCTGTGAACCGCGCGACCAAAGGCTTCGCGCGCGGCATCGCTGGCGCCAAAGGGGTTCTCGTTCGACGACAGCTTGATTGCATCGCTGCGCCCCGCCACATGCGCCGCGCCACCCTGGTACAGCTCGATGTCAAGGATACCGGGCTGGGGGACGATCTCGGGACGGCTGGCTTCGTTCATGTCGGTCACTCCGCTGACCGGGCCGTTCTAGCGGGTCGGCCCGCCAAGCGAAAGGCCCGCCGTCGCCACCGGCGCGGCAATGAAAAAGGCCGCACCCTGCGGCGCGGCCTTTCCCGAAACGATGCGGCGAAGATCAGTTCTTCGCGTAGTATTCGACGACCAGGTTCGGTTCCATCACCACCGCATAGGGCACGTCGCCCAGGGCCGGGGTGCGCACGAAGGTCGCGGTCATCTTGTTGTGGTCGACTTCCAGGTAATCCGGCACGTCACGCTCGGTCAGGGCGACGGCTTCCAGCACGATGGCCAGCTGGCGCGACTTGTCACGAACGGCGATCACGTCGCCTTCCTTGACGCGGTAGGAGGCGATGTTCACGCGCTGACCGTTCACGGTGACATGGCCGTGGTTCACGAACTGGCGCGCGGCAAAGATGGTCGGCACGAACTTGGCGCGATAGACCACGGCATCCAGACGACGCTCCAGCAGACCAACCAGCATCTCGCCGGTATCGCCGCGCAGACGCTCGGCCTCTGCATAGATGCGGCGGAACTGCTTTTCGGTCAGATCGCCGTAATAGCCCTTCAGCTTCTGCTTGGCGCGCAGCTGGGTGCCAAAGTCCGACAGCTTGTTCTTGCGGCGCTGGCCGTGCTGGCCGGGGCCGTATTCACGCTTGTTGACGGGCGACTTGCCGCGACCCCAGATGTTTTCGCCCATGCGGCGGTCGATTTTGTACTTGGCAGCGGTGCGTTTGGTCATCGCTGATCTCCTTCTGACGATGTGAAGGGCGTTGTCCTTTCCCCGGATGGGGCGACAGGCTTCCCCTTGCGGGGTCCACCAACACCAATGGAAGCCGCGCTTATAGCCAGCGGGGGACCAGAGTCAACACCGCCCCCCTTGCTTCTTGGCCCAAATATCCGCGGGCGCGCGGCTTGGCTGCGCCAAGGCGCAATGGGGGCAGCCAGCCGCCCCCAACGACGGCCCGGATCAGGCCTTGTCGTCGGCCTTCGCAGCCTTCTTGCGCGCGGGCTTGGCGGCGGCGGTGGCTCCACCTGCCTCAAGCACGGCGATGCGCGCCAACAAGGCGGCGTTTTCCTCGCGCGCTTTCACGGCCATTTCGCGCACCGCGTCGAACTCGTCACGGGTGACAAGATTGCGTTCGGCCAGCCAGCGGTCGAACCAGCCCTTGACGGCGTTACCGGCCTCGTCGCGGGCGCCCTGGGCCACGCCCATGGCATTGGTCATCAGCTTGGACATGTCGTCGAAAAACTTGTTCGGGGTCTGCATCGCGGCTTCCTTGATGGTTCGGGTCACGCCCGCCTGTGGCCAGACTGACCCATCACTTTCGCCCTATATGGGCGCCCCGCCCCACCCCTGCAAGGTTGACTTCGCCCCCGGCCCGCGCCATCCCGCAAGCGCACATCCCGCCCTGACAGGACCGTCCGATGATCGCCGCCCTTGCCCAAGCCAGCACCGTCACCGCCGCCGGCATCGCCTTTCCCGACATCCGCCCCGAGATCTTCACCCTGCCCATCGCGGGGTTCGAGTTCTCGCTGCGGTGGTATGCCCTGGCCTATATCGCCGGGCTGTTGCTGGGCTGGTGGATCATCACCACGCTGATGCGCCGCCCGGCCCTGTGGGGCGGTCGTGCGCCGATGACCCCGGCGCAGGTCGAGGAATTGCTGACCGCCGTGGTGCTGGGCGTGGTGATCGGCGGGCGGCTGGGCTTCGTGCTGTTCTACAACCGCGATTATTACCTGGCGAACCCGCTGGACATCGTGAAGGTGTGGCAGGGCGGCATGTCCTTTCACGGCGGTTTCCTGGGCGTCGTGCTGGCGGCGTTCTGGTTCGCCGGGCGGCACGGCATCGACCGGCTGCGGCTGGCCGACGCACTTGCCGTCGCCACCCCGGCGGGGCTGTTCTTCGGCCGCATCGCCAATTTCATCAACGCGGAACTGTGGGGACGCCCCACCACCAGCCCCTTCGGCGTGATCTTCCCCGGCGAGGCCGCGCAATTCTGCCCCGGCTTTCCCAGCCCCTGCGCCCGCCACCCCAGCCAACTCTATGAGGCCGGGCTTGAGGGGCTGGCGCTTGGCCTTGTGATCTGGATCCTGGTGCGGGCGGGCGCGCTGATGCGCCCCGGCCTGATCCTGGGCACCTTCCTGACCGGCTACGGCCTTGCCCGCTTCGTGGTCGAGTTCGTGCGCCAGGCCGATGCGCAGTTCATCACCCCTGACAACCCGTTGGGGCATGTGCTGGACGTTGCGGGCTTCGGCCTGTCCATGGGGCAATTGCTGTCGCTGCCGATGATCGTGCTGGGGCTGTGGTTCATCGGCACCGCCCCCCGCCGGCCACTGACGGCCTGACGCAGGATGACGCCGCTCGCCCGCCTGCTGGCCGACCGCATCCGGGCCGAGGGGCCGCTGAGCCTTGCCGATTACATGGCCGATTGCCTGCTGCATCCCAAGCACGGCTATTACGCGACACGCGATCCCTTTGGCCGGGCGGGCGATTTCATCACCGCGCCGGAAATCAGCCAGATGTTCGGCGAATTGGTGGGGCTGGCGCTTGCCCAGGCCTGGCTGGATGCCGGATCGCCCCACCCGTTCCTGCTGGTCGAGATCGGGCCGGGGCGTGGGACGCTGATGGCCGACGCCTGGCGCGCCACCCGTGCGGTGCCGGGCTTTCACGCCGCC
This sequence comes from Paracoccus zhouxuedongae, assembly GCF_041927815.1. Taxonomy (NCBI): domain Bacteria; kingdom Pseudomonadati; phylum Pseudomonadota; class Alphaproteobacteria; order Rhodobacterales; family Paracoccaceae; genus Paracoccus; species Paracoccus zhouxuedongae. The sequence goes on along the minus strand of NZ_JBHFHM010000002.1, from coordinate 66,922 downwards.
GCCCGGCTGTGGCTGATCGAGGCATCGCCGCATCTGCGCGGGGTGCAGGCGCGAGCCCTGTCCGGTGTCGCGGTCGATTGGGCCGAGGCGCTGGACGAGCTGCCCGAAGCTGGCCCCCTGTTCCTGATCGGAAATGAGTTTCTGGACGCCCTGCCCATCCGCCAGTTCACCCGGCAAGGCGCGGGCTGGGCGGAAACCCGTGTCGGACTGACCGCCGATGGCACCGCCCTGACCCTTGGCCGCGCCGCGCCGCAGCCGGTCGCGGCGCTCGATCACCGGCTGGACGACACCCACCCCGGCCAGATCGTCGAGATCTGCCCGGCAGCCGAGGCCGCCGCCGCCACCATCGCCGCCCGCATCGCCGCGCAGGGCGGGCTGGCGCTGCTGATCGACTATGGCGATGCGCAATCGCTGGGCGACACGTTTCAGGCGCTGCGCGGCCATCAGTCGGTCGATCCCCTGGCTGAACCGGGCCTTGCCGATCTGACCGCGCATGTGGCCTTTGAACCGCTGGCCCGCGCCGCCCGCGCCGCCGGGGCCGACGCGACCGGCCCCGTCCCGCAGGGGCTGTGGCTGGAACGGCTGGGCGTCACCGCCCGCGCCCAGGCCCTTGCCACAAGGCTGACCGGCACCGCCCGCGACAGCCACATCGCCGCCCATCGCCGCTTGACCCATCCGGGTGAAATGGGCCAGTTGTTCAAGGTGCTGGCGATCCACCGCCCCGGCATCATTCCGCCGGGCCTTGCAGGGGACATCCGATGATTCAGGTGCCGCTTGATGCGCTGACCTCTGCCCTTCTGGGCGACATCCCGCATGGGTTTTTCACCCGCAAGGGCGGCAATTCCTCGGGCGTGTTCGCGGGGCTGAACTGCGGGCATGGATCATCCGATCAAACCGACAGCGTGACGATGAACCGCGACCGGGTGGCGCAGGCGATGGGTGTCGCACCCGACCGGCTGATCGGCGTGCATCAGGTGCATTCCGCCGATGTCGTCACCATCGACGCGGATTATCTGACCCATCCGCCCGCCGACAAGCCGCGCGCCGATGCGCTGGTGACCGCGCTGCCCGGTGTCGCGCTGTCTGTGCTGACCGCCGATTGCATGCCGGTGCTGTTTGCCGATCCGCAGGCCGGGGTGATCGGCGCGGCACATGCCGGTTGGCGCGGCGCGCTGGATGGCGTTCTGGACAACACCCTGACCGCGATGGAGGCCCTGGGCGCCGCCCGCCCCCGCATCCACGCCGTCGTCGGCCCCTGCATCAGCCAACGCGCCTATGAGGTGGCCGACGATTTCATGGATCGTTTCCTGGCCGAAGACCCTGATTTCGCGCGGTTCTTTTCCGGCGGCCCCTCGGACCGGCCCTGGTTCGACCTGGCCGGTTTCGGCCTTGACCGGCTGCGCGCGGCGGGCGTGGGCCAGGCCGAATGGACGCGGCATTGCACCTATGGCGATGCCGACCAATTCTATTCCTACCGCCGCGCCACGCATCGCGGCGAACCCGATTACGGCCGCCTGATCTCGGCCATCCGCCTGTAGAAAGGGTCCGATGTTTTCCGTCTGCATCTATTGCGGTGCCCGCGACGGCACCAACCCCGCCCATGCGGAAGCTGCCGAGGCGACCGGCCGGATGCTGGCCGACAACGGCTGGCGGCTGGTCTACGGGGCGGGCGATGTCGGGCTGATGGGCCGCGTGGCGCGCGCCGCCATGGCCGCGGGCGGCACGACCTTTGGCGTGATCCCCGAACATCTGATGGCGTGGGAGGTCGGCAAGCGCGACCTGACCACCCTTGTCGTGACCGAGACCATGCACGAACGCAAGAAGGTCATGTTCAAGAATGCCGATGCGGTGGTGGTGCTGCCGGGCGGCGCCGGATCGCTGGACGAATTGTTCGAGGTGCTGACCTGGCGCCAGCTTCGCCTGCATGACAAGCCGGTGTTCCTGCTGAATGTCGCGGGCTATTGGAACCCGCTGATCGCGCTGATTGACCACACGATCGCCCAGGGCTTCGCCGGGGCGGATCTGCGCGACTATTTCACCGCCGTGGATGACGTGCCGACTCTTGCCGCCGCGTTGCGCGCCGCACGCACCCCGGCCTGAGCGCGCAAGGCCTGCACTGTCACCAGTGTCAGCCCCGCCCAGATCAGCGCCAGCGCGATCAGGTGCCAGCGCGTCACCTGCCCGCCCAGCAGGCTGGCCGCGACGATCAATTGCAGCGTCGGGTTCAGATAGGACACCAGCCCGACCAGCCCCAAGGGCGCCAGCTTTGCCGCGCGGCTGAACAGTATCAGCGGCACCCCGGTCAGCACGCCGAAGCCGATCAGCATGGCCGCATGGCTGGCAGAGGCGGTGAAATGCCCCTGATCCTGCGCCAACAGCCAGAGCAGGGCGAGAGGTGCCAACACCACCACCTCGCCGGTGACCGAGACGACCGGCCCGGCGGCGATCCGTCGCTTGACGATGGAATAAAGCCCAAAGCTGATCGCCACAGCCAAGGCCAGCCACGGCGTGACGCCCAGCCCCAAGGTCAGCACTGCCACAGCCACCCCCGCCAGTGCCAGCGCGATGCAGGTCGTCCCGCTCAGCCGCTCGCCCAGGATCAGCCGCGCAAGGCCGGCCATGACCAGCGGCAGCAGATAATAGCCGACACTGGCCTGCACCGCGTAGCCATGCCCGACGCCCCAGATGAAGATCCACCAGTTTGCCGACACCAGCACCGCCGCCACGCAGGTCAGCATCAGGTTGCGCCCGCGCAGCGCGGCGCGCAGCTCGGCCAGGCGGCCGCGCAGGGCGAGGAATGCGCCGAACAGGACCAGCGTCCACAGGATGCGATGGGCCACGATCTCGGTTGCAGGGATCCCGGCGCGACTGGCCATGGCGACATAAAGCGGGAACAGCCCCCAGATCACCGACGATCCGGCCACCGCGATCAGCCCCTTGCCCGTATCCGTCATGCGCACCCCCAGCCCCAGCGTTAAGCCATGCCGCCGGATCGCTGGCAAGCCGGTGCATCGCGGGATCGTGTTAACAGATCGTTCGCGTTTGGCTGCTATGCGGAATCAGGTGAAAATGGATGGCCCGATGCTGCATGTGCTGCTGATTCTGCTGGTGCTGATCGCCCTGCCCGCGCGGGCGGCGCCAAGCTGGGACATCCAGTTCAGCGGCCCGCTGGATCTGTCGGTGCCGGTGCAGATCCTCGACCTCGACCCCGACGGGGTGACTGCCGATCAGATCGCCGCGCTGAAGGCGCGCGGCGTGATGCCCATCTGCTATGTCAGCGTCGGCACGGTCGAGGATTACCGCGCAGACCGCGCCGCCTTTCCTCCGCAGGTGCTGGGCAAACGCTACGCCGAATGGCCGGATGAGGTGTTTCTGGACATTCGGCAGCGCGATGTCTTGCTGCCGCTGATGACCGCGCGGCTCCGACGATGTGCCGAACTGGGCTTTCTGGCGGTCGATCCCGACAATCAGGATGTGCATGACAACGACACCGGGCTGGATGTCACCGCCCAGGATACGCTGCTGTGGCTGCGTGACCTGGCCCGCATCGCGCATGGCATGGGCCTGCGGATCGGGCAAAAGAACATCGGCGCGTTGACCCCGGATCTGGTCGACACGATGGACTTTGTGGTCACCGAAAACTGCCTGACCGATGGCTGGTGCGATCAGGTGGCCGCCTATGCCGAAGCCGGAAAACCGATCCTGGCCATCGAATACGGCGTCGCGCCGCAGGATCGGGCGGCAGCCTGCGCAAGGGCGCGGGCGGCGGGGATTTCCATGGTGTTCAAGACGCGGGTGCTGTCTGCTGGCGGCGCGGGTTGCCCATCGGCTAAGCCGCCGTGATCGTGCAGCGGGCAAGTGGACGACCGTGCTTTGAGCCGCTGCCCAAAGCCACGCCGGGCAAGCGGTCGTGACGCGGCTGAAGGGAAACCTGTTTGATGGCGTGGCCAGCGCCGACCAACGTTCCAGTGGGAACAGGCGCTCCCCTCGCCCTGTCGCGCCAATGCAGGGAGGCGGCCTCCGCGAAATGCAGACAGCGCCCGGTGGGGCGCTGTCGCAGGGTCTCATGCGTGGCCGATACTTAGGACCAACGCGGTATCACATGCGCGAGGCGACGTTTTCCCAGTTTACCAGCTTATCCAGGAAGTTGCTCAGATAGGCCGGGCGCTTGTTGCGGAAGTCGATGTAATAGGAATGTTCCCACACATCGCAGCCCAGCAGCGCGGTCTGGCCAAAGCACAGAGGGTTGACGCCGTTTTCGGTCTTGGTCACCTTCAGCGCGCCGTCCTTGTCCTTGACCAGCCAGGCCCAGCCCGAACCGAACTGACCAGCACCCGCGGCGGCGAATTCTTCCTTGAACTTGTCGACCGACCCAAAGGATTCGACGACCGCCTTTTCCAGATCGCCCGGCATCTTGCCCGACTTCGGGCTCATCATCTCCCAGAACTGGGCGTGATTCCAATGCTGGCTGGCGTTGTTGAAGATACCCGACTGGGCAACGGCGCCATCCTTGTAGGTGCCTTTGACGATCTCCTCCAGCGTCTTGCCTTCCCATTCGGTGCCGGCGATCAGCTTGTTCAGGTTGTCGACATAGGCCTTGTGGTGGATGTCGTGGTGATATTCCAGCGTCTCTTTAGACATGCCGGCGTCGGCCAGCGCGTCATGGGCATAGGGAAGGTCGGGAAGGGTGAACGCCATCGGTCGATCCTTTCGGGGTCACGGTCAAAACTGTCGCGCACCCGATCACGGGCGCTGTCCAAGGTCAACGCCCCGTGACCCGTTTCTGTTCCAAGCCGGTTGACACAGGCGAGGCGAAGCGCGCCCGGCTTGGGCTGGCCTGCGCGCGATCACGCAGCGCCGACGCGCCGCCCCTTGGGCGTGTCGTCAGCTGGCACGCTTGGAGGCCGGGGGCCATCGCGTAAGCACCGCCGCTGCGATATGGGCCGCCCCCGTTTGCAAGCGCGACCAGTGGTCCGACGCCCGGAAGGGCCTCTGCCGATCATCGGCAAGTCCGGGTGCCGTGGCCTTGGCCGCCCTGCGCCCGTGCGGTTGAGGTTTCACAAGGGCCGCGAAGGCTGCACATCCCGACTTGGCCAATGACGGCTGCGCAGGTCACCCGTGACCAGCACGCACCACCAGGCGCGCGGCTGGCCGACGCGCCCGGCGCGGCCGGGGGCAACGTCACGCCCAATCGACACGCCATATCAACGGGGGGTTTACGGCAACCGACCCGAATGACCGGGGCCGAGCCAGCGGACGTCAATCGCCGCTCGGGCGGGCCACCGGCCTCGTGGCGCGCAGCCGGGGGCGATGTCACGCCCAATCAAGGCGCGACGCCTGCGGGCTGACGCCAACCGACGATAAAGCCGGGGACACGCCGGCAAGTGTCAATCGCCGTTCAGGCGGGCCATCGACCTTGGGGCGCGCGACAGGGGCCGACCGTCACAAGCGGCCCAGTGAAGCGCCCCCGGCGCGACCACCCGACCCGCCCGGCAGGAGCGCCGTCACCTACTGCGGATCCAGGTCGCCACCTGGCTGCGCCGCAGTGTCCAGCAAATCACGCATATAGACCGCGACCGAGCGGAAGCAGACCAGCCGCCAGCCGCCGTCCACCCGCCAGAACGCGGCTGCGACCTGGGCCACGCGCGACCGGCGCAATTCGCCCACCGCCACGCCCGCGACATCGGCGGGCGTCAGTTTCATCAACACCTGATCGGCGCGCGGCCCGGTGATCTGGAACATGGCGCGCATGTCGCTGACATCGACGACCAGATGGTGCAGCCCGGCCAGCGCATCAGCCAGCGCGTCCAGCACATCGGCGAGATCGGCGGCGGGCAGCATCAGGATCAGCTCATCAGGCGACATCCAGCCCAGGCTGCGCGCGCCCGCCTCCACGATCCCGCGCGGGGCGGGCATGTCGCAGCCGGTTGCGGCGGTGATGCCCGTCACGATGCGCGGATCCGACAGATCGCCGCGCAGACCGATCATCGCCGGGGCATCGGCCAGCGGCCCGTCGATCCGGGCCAGGGGTTCGTTCCGGTCAGACATTCTGCTTGGCCCCCTCTTTGTCATAAAACACCGGGTCGCAGATCCGCGCCTGCACCACCTTGCCCGCATCGGTGGGGAAGTCCAGCACCTCGCCCATCCGGTCGGGGCCGTGCAGGACGAGGCCCATGGCGATCCCCTTGCCCAAGGTCGGCGAATGATAGGACGAGGTGACCCGCCCCTGGGTGTTGCGCTGTCCATTGGGGTTCACGCCATCGGCCACCGCCAGCGCACCATCGGGCAGCACGCTGCCGTCCAGCGTTTCCAGCCCGACCAATTGCCAGCGGCGCGGATCGGCCATATGGCTGCGTTCCTGCGCGCGCTTGCCGATGTAATCGGCCTTTTTCTTGCTGATCGCCCAGGAAAGGCCCAGATCCTGCGGGATCACCGTGCCGTCGGTCTCATCCCCGATCATGATGAAGCCCTTTTCGGCGCGCATGACGTGCAGGGCCTCGGTCCCGTAGGGGGTGACGCCCAGATCGGCGCCAGCCGCCATCAGGCGTTCCCACAGCTCCAGCCCGCGCGCGGCAGGCGTGGCGATTTCAAAGGACAATTCGCCCGAGAAACTGATGCGATAGATGCGCGCCGGGATGCCGCCCAGATCGCCCGCGACCCAGCCCATGAAGGGCAGCGCCGCCGCCGACAGGTCTATCCCCCCCAGCCTTTCCAGCAGCAGCCGCGCCTTGGGGCCGACCACCGCCACTTGCGCGAATTGTTCGGTCAGGTTGGCGGTATAGACCTGCCAATCCCACCATTCGCATTGCAGCCAATCCTCCATATGGGCGTGGATGCGGTCGGCGCCCCCAGTGGTGGTGTGGCACAGCCATTCGTCATCGGCCAGGCGCACCACCACGCCATCGTCGATCAGAAAGCCGTTGTCGTTGCACATCAGCCCGTAACGGCATTTGCCGACCGGCAGGCTGGACATGACATTGGTATAGAGCATGTCCAGGAACCGGCCCGCATCCGGGCCCTTGACCAGGATCTTCCCCAGGGTCGAGGCATCGAGCATCCCCACCCCGTTGCGTGTCGCGTTGATTTCGCGCGCCACGCTGGCGTGCTTGTCCTCGCCCGCGCGGGGATAGGTATAGGGGCGGCGCCACAGGCCCACGGGTTCCCAGATCGCGCCGCGCGTTTCGTGCCAGCCATGCATCGGCGTGCGGCGCAGGGGTTGGAAGATCGCGCCGCGCGCCTCGCCGGCGATGGCGCCCAGGCTGATCGGGGTATAGGGCGGGCGGAAAGTGGTGGTGCCGGTGGCCGGGATCGGGCGGCCCAAAGCCTCGGACAGCACGGCCAGGCCGTTGATGTTGGACAATTTTCCCTGATCGGTGGCCATGCCCAACGTGGTGTAGCGCTTGGTGTGTTCGACGCTGGCGTAACCCTCGCGTGCGGCAAGCTGCACATCGCTGACCTTGACGTCGTTCTGATAGTCCAGCCACATCTTGAACCGCTTCTGGATCGGTGCCTGCGCGGGCATCACCCAGACGGGCATCGGCGCGGCCTCATCCGGCGTGTCGATCAGGCCGGTCAGTCGCAGGTCGCCAAAGGCCGCGCCGACACATTCGGCCAGCGGCTGCCCCTGATCGCCGCGCGGCGGGCGCGACGGGTCGGGGCGGAACATGGCCTGGCCGTCATCCCAGGTCAGTTTGCCGTCGCAATGCGACCACAGATGCACGACCGGCGACCAGCCGCCCGCCATCGCCAGACAATCGCAGGACAGGCTTTCGGTCACATCGCCTGCGCCGGACTGGGCGCAGATGTCGATGCCGGTGACGCGGCCCCGGCCATGAACGGCGGCGACGCCGCGGTCGGTCAGCACCCGGATGCCGCGCGCCCGTGCCGCCTGTGGCAGGGCGCCATCGGCCACGGGCCGCGCGTCCAGCACCACCGGCACATCCAGCCCGGCATCAAGCGCGGCCAGCGCCGTGCGATAGCCATCGTCATTGGTCGTCACCACCGCGATCCGCCGCCCCGGCGCGACCGCCCAGTTGACGATATAGTCGCGCACCGCGCTGGCCAGCATCACGCCCGGCACGTCATTGCCCGCGAATGAGATCGGCCGCTCGATCGCGCCGGTCGCCACTACCACCTGCCCGGCGCGGATGCGCCACAGCCGGTGGCGCGGGCGGCCATCGCCCGGCGTGTGATCGGCCAGCCGCTCATAGCCCAGAACATAGCCATGGTCATACAGGCCCGAGACCATGCAGCGCCGCCGCAGGGTCACATTGGCCATGCCCTGCAATTCGGCCAGCGCCGCCGCCACCCAGTCGGCGGCAGGCTGGCCCTGAACGCTCGCCCCGTCCAGCGCGTGATCGACGGGCGCGCGGCCACCCCAATGCGCGGTCTGTTCCAGCACCAGCACCCGGCGACCGGCGCGGCCATGGTCCAGCGCGGCAGCCAGCCCCGCCACGCCGCCGCCCGCGACCACCACATCGGCATGGTCATAGGCCTGTTCATAGCGATCCGCATCGCGGCCCTTGGGCACCTTGCCCAGGCCCGCCGATTGCCGGACGATGGGTTCAAACACGTGTTTCCATGCCGCGCGCGGCGCCATGAAGGTCTTGTAGTAAAACCCTGCAGGCAGAAAGCGATAGAACCAGTCGTTCACAACGCCGATGTCGAACCGCAGGCTGGGCCAGTGGTTCTGGCTGGCGGTCTCGGCCCCGTCAAAGGCCTCGGTCGTGGTCAGCCGCTGGTTCGGCTCGAACCGCGCGCCAGCCCCAAGGCCGACCAGCGCATTCGGTTCCTCGGCCCCCGAGGCGACGATGCCGCGCGGGCGGTGGTATTTGAATGACCGCCCGACCATCACATGATCGCCCGCCAGCAGCGCCGAGGCCAGCGTGTCACCCTGATAGCCCGGCACCGGCGCGCCATTGAAGGTCAGCGTCAGCGGGCGCGAGCGGTCAATCAGCCGACCGCCAGTCTGCAAACGATGGCTCATGCGCGCCCCCCTTCGGCTTTGGCGACGATTTCGGCCGGCGGGGCCGATGTCTGCGCCGGATAGGTGCCGAAGACCTGCAAGGTCACGGTGTCGCGCGCCGCCAGAAACCATTTGCCGCAGCCATAGCTGTGTCGCCAGCGTTCAAAATGCAGGCCACGCGGGTTGGCGCGGTCGAACATGTAGCTTTCAAAATCGGCATCCGACGATCCGGGGCCGAAACGCTTCAGATGCGCCTCGCCCCCGGGGGTCAGTTCGGTTTCACAGGCTTTGACGCCGCAATAAGGGCAGGTCAGCACCAGCATGGCGCACCTCGTTCTTCTGTCAGGGCGGATTTCAAGGCGAAAACATGCGAAAACGGGCGCTGACCCCAAAGGGCGCGCCCGTCCGCAGTCGGCGACAGCAGGCCAAGGCCCGCTGCCGCGAAAGGCGTCAGATCAGTTCGACGGGGCAGTAGTGCCCGACATCCCCGACATGCCGTCCATGCCCGACATGCCAGCCGGGGCCTGCTCGGTCGCGGCCGGGGCTTCGCCAGCCGGGGCGGTCTCGACGACGACCGGGGGGGTGGTGGTGGCGGGCGGCGTGGTGACATTGACATTGGTGTCGCCGGTGGCGGCGGGCGCCGGGTCGGTAGCCGGGGTGGTGGACGTGGTGACAGCCGTGTCACCGCCCGACAGATACCACATGATCGCGGCGATCGCGACGACGACCGCTCCAACGATGAAATACAGGCCCGAGTTCGACGACTGCGGGTTCGGGTTCGGGTTGTGATTGTGGTTGTGGTTGACCATGATTGGGGCTCCTCAGGGACATATGGCACCGGCAACACCCGGCACGCTGCTGCATTCAACGCGGGCAGGCCCGCGCGGTTCCACATGTGACATAGATTTTTTACATAAGCGGGAAAGCGTTTTTCCGCCGCATCAGGCCCCATCAATGCGCCACCCCCGCGGCCACCGATTCGTCGATGAACCGCCCCTCGCGGAAACGGTTCAGGCCGAATGCCTCGGCCAGCGGGCCGGGCTGGCCCTTGGCGACCAGTTCGGCCATGGCCCAGCCGGAACCGGGGATTGCCTTGAAGCCGCCGGTGCCCCAACCGCAGTTCACGAAGATGCCCGGCACCGGCGTGGCCGACAGGATCGGGCTGCGATCGCCGGTCATGTCGACGATGCCGCCCCATTGCCGCAGCATCTTCAGCCGCGACAGCATCGGGAAGGTCTCGATCAGCGACCGAACGGTTTCCTCGACATGGTGCCACGACCCGCGCTGACTGTAGTTGTTGAAGCCGTCGGTGCCGCCGCCGATCACCATCTCGCCCTTGTCGGACTGGCTGATATAGCCATGCACTGTGTTGGCCATGATGACCACATCCAGACAGGGCTTGATCGGCTCGCTGACCAGGGCCTGAAGCGCCATGCTTTCGATCGGCAGCCGGAACCCCGCCATATCGGCCAACACGCTGGAATGACCGGCGACGACCAGCGCCAGCTTGCCGCAGCCGATGGCGCCCTGCGTGGTCTGCACCCCGGTCACCGCGCCATCCGGGCCACGGTCGATGCCGGTGACGGCGCAATTCTGGATGATGTCCATGCCCATGGCACTGCACGCGCGGGCATAGCCCCAGGCCACCGCATCATGCCGCCCGGTGCCGCCGCGCGCCTGATAAAGCGCCCCCAGAACCGGATAGCGGGGGCCGCCCAGTTCGATGATCGGCGCCAGCTCCTTGACCCGTTCCGGGCCGATCCATTCGGTCGACACGCCCTGCAGGTTGTTGGCGTAAACCGTGCGCTTGTAGCCGCGCACCTCGTGTTCGGTCTGCGCCAGCATCAGCAGGCCGCGCGGGCTGAACATCACGTTGTAATTCAGATCCTGGCTCAGATCCTCATACAGTTTCAACGCCTTGTCATAGATCGCAGCCGAGGGATCCTGCAAATAGTTCGACCGGATGATCGTGGTGTTGCGCCCGGTATTGCCGCCGCCCAGCCAACCCTTTTCGATGACCGCGACATTGGTGATGCCATGGTTCTTTCCCAGGTAATAGGCGGTGGCCAGCCCATGCCCGCCTGCCCCCACCACGATCACGTCATAGCGGGCCTTCGGCTGCGGACTGCGCCAGGCCTTTTCCCAGCCCTGATGGAAACGCAGCGCCTCGCGCGCGATGGCAAAGACGGAATAGCGGCGCATCTGAACCCTCCGGTGGTCATCATATGAATGGCCCGATTGCCTTGATGGATCACCACGCAAAGCGGCACAAGAGCGACAAATGCGACATTGCCCCGCGCCCCCGACTGCCGCTTGGGGCTTTTGTGTGGCCCGGCTTCGGCCTAAACGGGGGGAAATCGAAAGGACGGATGATGGCGGTTTGGCTTGTGATCGTGGCGGTGGCGCTTGTGTCGGCAATGGCGCTGCTGTGGCCGCTGATGCGGCCGGGGCGCGGCGATACGCGCGGCGTCGAGGCGGCGGAATACGACCTGCGCCTGTATCGGGATCAACTGTCCGAGGTCGACCGCGATGCCGAGCGCGGCACCCTGTCGGCGGATGAGGCCGCGCGCGCCCGCACCGAAATCTCGCGCCGGATGCTTGAGGCCGACCGCGCCCGCCAGGCCGCCGCCGCGCCCCGTGCCCTGCCGCCTGCCATGCGTCTGGCCGGGGCCATCACGGCGGTCGCCGCCGTCACCGGCAGCTTTGCGCTTTACGCCCATCTGGGCCAGCCCGCCGCATCCGATCAGCCGATCACCGCCCGCATCGCCGCCGCCGACCGCAGCTATGCCGCCCGCCCCGATCAAGCCAAAGCCGAGGCCGCCCCGACCCAGCCCAAGCCCGAGGTGCCGCAGGATTTTGCCGACATCCTGGACAAGCTGCGCAAGGCCGTGGCCGACAATCCCGACGATCCGCAGGGCCTGCAATTCCTGTCCGACAGCGAGGCCCGCGTGGGCAATTTCCCCGCCGCCTGGCGCGCCCAGCAGCACCGGATCGCGGTCATCGGCGATCAGGCGACGGCCGAAGATCACGCCATCCTGGGCGAGCTGATGACCCGCGCCGCCGGCGGCACCGTCACCCCCGAGGCCGAGACCGCCGTCATGCAGGCTCTGAAGATGGATCCGCTGAACGGCCGCGCGCGGTTCTATGCGGGCCTGCTGCTGGCCCAGAACGGCCGTCCCGACAAGGCCTTCCCGGTCTGGCGCAGCCTGCTGGAGCAAGGCCCGCAGGACGATCCGTGGATCCCCTTCGTGCGCGCCTCGATCGCTGATCTGGCCTGGTTCGCGGGCGACCGCACCTATGTCGCGCCGCAGGCGGGTGCGCCGATGATGCCCGGCCCGGATGCCGCGCAGATGCAGGCCGCTGGCGACATGGCGCCGGAAGATCGCCAGCAGATGATCCGCCAGATGGTCGAGGGGCTGAACGAACGCCTGGCGACCCAAGGCGGCACGCCCGACGAATGGTCGCGGCTGATCAGCAGCCTGGCCGTGCTGGGTGAGGTCGACCGTGCCCGCGCCATCTGGACCGAGGCGCAGACCCGTTTTGCCGACCAGCCTGAGGCCCTGGCCACCGTCACCCAAGGCGCCACTCAGGCCGGGCTGGTCGAGGGCGCATCCCCCGCGCCGGGGCCGAGCCAGCAACAGATTGAGGACGCCCAAGCGATGTCCCCCGAGGATCGTCAGGCGATGATCGCCCAGATGGTCGAACAGCTGGAAACCCGGCTGATGACCGAGGGCGGCAGCGCCGACGAATGGGAACGGCTGTTCAACACGCTGACCGTAATCAACGCCCCCGACCGCGCCAAGGCCGCCTGGGACAAGGCGCAGGCCGCCTTCGCGGGCGATGCCGCGACGCTTGACCGGCTGCGCGCCGCCGCTACCGCCGCGGGCGTCACACCATGATCTGCGCCGACATGAGCGTGATGGCCGAGGAACTGCCCCGCATCGGCGCCATCGCGGGGCTTGACCTGGGCACCAAGACCATCGGCGTCGCGGTGTCCGACAGCTTCCGGCAGGTCGCCACGCCGCTCAGCACCATCAAGCGCAGCAAGTTCACCGCCGACGCAGCAGCACTTTTGCAACTGGCCGAGGCGCGCGGCCTGCAGGGCTTCGTGCTGGGCCTGCCGCTGAACATGGACGGCAGCGAAGGCCCGCGCGTGCAATCGACCCGCGCCTTTGCCCGCAATCTGGAACGGCTGACCGACCTGCCCATCGCCTTCTGGGATGAACGGCTGTCCACCGTCGCCGCCGAACGCGCCCTGCTTGAGGCCGACACATCCCGCAAGCGCCGGGCCGAAGTCATCGATCACGTCGCGGCGGGCTATATCCTGCAAGGCGCGCTGGACCGGCTGCGCCATCTGGGGCCGCGTGATGACGGATGAGGTCTGGACCCGCGACGAGCCGCAAAGCCCCTGCGTCAAGATCTGCGTGATCCACAAGGCCGAGGGCCTGTGCATCGGCTGCCTGCGCACCCTGGATGAGATCGCAGGCTGGTCCGCCATGGACGCCGATGCCCGCCGCGCCGTCCTGGCCGAGCTGCCCGCCCGCGCGCCCCGCCTGCGCCAACGCCGTGGCGGTCGCAGGCGCCAGAACCCGGCGGGCGACTAGCCCATCTTCCTTGTCCAAATACGCACGGCCCTACGGCCCTTGATCGCGTGCCGCCGGAAAGACGAACACCCGGTCGCGGCGCAGCATCAGCCACATGCAGGTGCCGGGTTTGGGCAGGAACACATTCGGCACGGTCGCGCGCAGGATCGAGCCATCGGCGTCCATCCTGAACTCGACCAGCGATTCCCGACCGATGAAGCGGGCGCGTTGCACGCAGGCGCGGGCGGCGGTGCCGTCCTGTGTGGTCGGCGCGGGGCCCTTGCCGGCGCGGTCAAAGTCGATCTTCAGATGCTGGGGGCGGATCACGATATCGACCGGCGTGCCATCCGCCAGCCCCGGCGTCAGGAAATCACCGAACGGCGTCTGCGTCAGCGCGCCCCGGCTGGTGCCATGCAACACGTTGATGTCGCTGAAAAACGCCGCCGCCTGAAGGTCGACGGGCGCGTTATACAGGTTATAGGGCGCACCCCGCTGCACGATGCGGCCATCGCGCATCAGCAGGATCTGGTCGGCCATCCGCATCGCCTCGACCGGGTCATGGGTGACCAGCAGGACGGCGGTGCCTTCCTCTTTCAGCAGCGCCAGCGTCTCGTCGCGGATGTCGTCGCGCAGGCGTTCGTCCAGGCCCGAGAACGGCTCATCCATCAAGAGGATGCGCGGGCTGGGGGCCAGGGCGCGGGCCAGGGCCACGCGCTGCTGCTCGCCCCCTGACAGGGCATGGGGGTAATCGTCGGCATGGGCGGCCAGATGCACCCGCTCCAGCAGCGCGCGCACCCGCGCCGGATGCGCGGCGACCCCGCCCTTCAGCCCGAAGCCTACGTTCTGCGCTACCGTCAGATGCGGAAACAGCGCAAAATCCTGAAACATCAGGCCAATGGCGCGGCGTTCGGGCGGGATGCGGAACACCGTGTCACAGATCAGATGGCCATCGGCATGGATCGACCCGCTGTCCTGCTTGTCGACACCCGCGATGATCCGCAGCGTGGTCGACTTGCCGCAGCCCGACGGACCCAGCAGGCAGGCGACCTGCCCCGCCTGAATGCCGAAGGACACGCCATCGACCACGGCGCGCCCGCCAAAGCGGCGCACCAGATCGCGCACTTCAAGCCGGGGCGGGGCGATATGCGAGGGGACTGGCTGATCGTTTTGGTCGGACATGCGCGTTCCCTACCAGCCCGCCCACGCCGCTTCAAGCCACGCTACATGACCGAGTTGAACCCGCCGCCATCCAGCAGGATGTTCTGCCCGATGATGAAGCCGGCGTGCTGCGAACACAGAAAGGCGCAGGCGGCGCCGAACTCGGCCGGGGTGCCGTAGCGCCCGGCGGGAATGGTCGCCTGCCGGTCGCGCCGCGCCTGATCCAGCGTGATGCCTGCCGTCTGCGCGGCGCCGCGATCCAGGCTGTCGGACCGATCGGTCTGATGCAGGCCCGGCAGGAGGTTGTTCACCGCCACCCCCTGCCCCGCGACCTGCCGCGACATGCCCGCGACAAAGCCCGTCAGCCCGGCGCGGGCGGTGTTCGACAGGCCTAGCACCGGGATCGGCGACTTGACCGATTGCGAGGTGATGTTGACCACCCGTCCCCAGCCACGCGCGGCCATCCCCGGCACCATGGCCTGCATCAGCGCGATCGGCGTCAGCATGTTGGCGCGGATCGCGGCCAGGAAGTCGGCCTCGGACCAGTTGGTCCAGGTGCCGGGGGGCGGCCCGCCGGCATTGGTCACAAGAATGTCGACATCGCCCGCTTGCGCGAGCACCTCGGCGCGACCGGCCTCGTCGGTGATATCGGCCGCAACGGTGGCCACCTGCACACCGAAACGATCGCGGATGGTGGCCGCGGTCGCCTCCAGCGCGTCGGCACCGCGCGCATTCAGCACAAGATCGCAACCGGCTTCGGCCAAGGCCTCGGCACAGCCCCGCCCCAAGCCCTTGGACGAGGCGCAAACCAGCGCGCGTTTCCCCCGGATACCCAGATCCATGCGATCCCCCTGTTTGGCCCTTTGCCTATCGCTAACAGGGGCGGGCCGGGGGTGAAAGGGGGCAAAGGGTGCTTTCGCGCGCCCGTGAAGCCCGCTATCGTCGCGCGGCAAACTGGTTGGTTTCCCAAGATGTGCCCTAGCCCTACCCCGTTTCACGCCGGCAGCGACATCCAGGTCGAGGTGTTCGCCGCGTCCGATTTCAGCGTCATCCGCGGCATCTGCACCGGCGACAGCCTGGGGCTGGCTGATCAGGTGAACCCCGGCGATGTCTATGCCCTGACGCCAGGCGCACAGGCGCAGCGCATCCTGATTCCGGTCGACGGCCAGGCCAATGCCGTGCCCGCCGCCAATCCGGTCGCGCGCCACCACCTGATGTCATCGCGCGGTGAATCGGTCATGGTCGTGGTGCTGCACCGCAATGACGGGCTGCTGATCCTGCCGCAAAGCCCACTCTTGATCGGCGAGGATTACACGCTGATCGAGGCGACCCCTTACAGTGGCCCGCTAGAGGGGCTGGGCTCGGTGATCGCGGCGTTCTCGGCGGGCACCGCGATCATCCTGGCCGATGGATCGTCGCGCCCGATCGAGCGGTTGCAGCCCGGCGATCTGGTGCTGACGCGCGATCACGGCGGCCAGCCCCTGCGCTGGATCGGCCAGTCATCGCTGGCTGGCGGCGGCCCGCTGGCACCGATCGTGTTCCGCGCCGGCTGCCTGGGCAATCTGGATGACCTGATCGTCGCCCCCACACAGCGCATGTTCGTTTTCCCGCATGAGGAAGGCGCCGCATGGGCCGGGCTGACAGGCGCGCGCCATGGCGTCCTGATCGAGGCGCGCCACCTGGTCGACAGCCAGACGATCTGCCCATTGCCCGAAGGAATCGTCGATCTGTTCGCCCTGGTGTTCGACCAGCACGAGGTGATTTATGCCGAAGGCATCCCCTGCGAAAGCCATCTGGTGACCGAGGCGACGCTGCGCCAGATCCCCGAACCGATGGCCCGCGAATTGCGCGACCGCTTTCCCGCGATGCGTCACCGCCCGCATTACGCGGTCGACGCCGGGCGCTGATCACGACGCCCGGCGAATCCCCATGAACCGCGCCCGCGCGCGGGGGTCATTGTCGAACAGAGCCGCAAGCTGTTCGGTCATCGCCCCCGCCAGTTGCTCGACATCGGTGATGGTGACCGCGCGCTGATAATAGCGGGTCACGTCATGGCCGATGCCGATCGCGATCAGCTCGACCGCGCGACGGCGTTCGACCATGGCGATCACGTCGCGCAAGTGCTTTTCCAGATAGCTGGCGGCATTGACCGACAGGGTGCTGTCGTCGACCGGCGCACCATCGGAAATCACCATCAGGATGCGCCGCGCCTCGGGGCGGGCCAGCATCCGGCGGTGCGCCCATTCCAGCGCCTCGCCGTCGATGTTTTCCTTCAGCAGGCCTTCCTTCATCATCAGGCCCAGGTTGGGCCGAACGCGCCGCCAGGGGGCATCGGCGGATTTGTAGATGATATGGCGCAGGTCGTTCAGGCGGCCCGGCTGGGCGGGCCGACCGGCGGCAAGCCAGGCCTCACGCGATTGGCCGCCCTTCCAGGCGCGGGTGGTAAAGCCCAGGATCTCGACCCGCACCTGGCAGCGTTCCAGCGTGCGCGCCAGCACGTCGGCGCAGATCGCGGCGATGGAAATCGGCCGGCCCCGCATCGACCCGGAATTGTCGATCAGGATCGTCACCACCGTGTCGCGGAACTCGGTATCCTTTTCCCATTTGAATGACAGCGGTGTGGTCGGGTTCGCCACCACCCGCGCCAGACGACCAGCATCAAGGATGCCTTCTTCCTTGTCGAACTCCCAACTGCGGTTCTGCTGGGCTTGCAGGCGGCGCTGCAACTTGTTCGCCAGACGGCTGACGGCACCTTTCAGCGGCTCAAGCTGGCGGTCCAGATAGGCGCGCAGGCGCTCCAGCTCGACCGGCTCGGCCAGATCCTCGGCGCGGATTTCCTCGTCATGGTCCTCGGTAAAGACCTTGTAATGCGGATCGGCCTCACTGACCGGTGGGGGCGGCGGCGGTTCCAGCGGGGCGTCGGCCTCGGGCAAGTCGGCCTCGTCCGACATCTCGTCCTCGGCCAGCTCATCCATGCTGACGCGCGCCTCGGACGGGTCGGATTGCTCATCCTGGGTCTGTTCGGAACTGGCCTCGGATTCGTCGGGCTGATCCTCGTCGCGGCCCTGATTGTCCTGCTGCTCTTCCTCGCCCTGCTCGTCGCCGCCCTCATCCTCGTCGGGCTGGTCGGGGTCGTCGCCCAACTGGTCGCCATAGCCCAGATCGGCAATGACTTTGCGCGCCAGCCGCGCGAAGGCCGCCTGATCGGACAGGGCGCCGGTCAGATCGGCCAGCGATCCGGCGGCGGCCTGTTCGACAAAGGGCCGCCACAGATCAGCGGCCTGCGCCGCCCCGGCGGGCAGCGCGCGCCCGGTCGCGGCCTCGCGCAGCAGATAACCGGCAGCGACCGCCAGCGGGATTTCCTCGCGCGAGCGCAGGCTGGTATAGCCGCGCTTCACCGCGTCATGGGCGATCTTGGCGTCGATGTTCGACAACGTGCCGGGCATGTCGCGGGCACCCAAAGCCTCGCACCGGGCGGTTTCCATCGCCTCGTAAAGCTCACGTGCCATCGCGCCGGGCGGGGTGAAGCGCATGCCCAAGGCGGGGTCGTGATGGCGCCGCTTCATCGCCAGGGCATCGGCGGTGCCCCGCGCCACCAGAACCTCATCGCGGGTCATGCGGCGGCTGATCTGCGGCAGACGCATGACATCGCCCGCCACCCCGGCCGGATCGACACTATAGGTGACGCTAAGGTCGGCATCATCGGCCAAGGTGCGCGTGGCCTCGGCCAGGGCCTTCTTGAACGGATCGGCGGGGTTGTCGGTGGCTTTCATGAAACCGGTTTCATCCAATTCCCCGGCCATGTCAAAGGGGCGCGTCGCGCGACCCTGCTAAACCCCTGCGGCGCGCCCGTCATACTGCGAGCGCGCGGCGTCAATGTGATCGGCATGATGCCAGACCCATTCGGCCAAGGCGTCGATCGGACGGAACAGATCGGCGCCCATCGTCGTCAGCGCATATTCGACCTGCGGCGGCGTGGTGGGCGTGACGGTGCGCGTCACAAAGCCGTCGCGTTCCAGATGGCGCAGGGTCTGGGTCAGCATCTTCTGCGAAATGGAACCCAATTCACGCTTCAGCGCGTTGAACCGCAACGGGCCGGGGCCAAGCGCGCGCACGATCAGCAGCGTCCATTTGTCCCCGATCCGCGACAGAAGCTCGCTCATCCTTTGGCAGGTGCCGGTTTCATGCGTGGTCCAAGGTTTCTTCAAAGTGCCTTCTTGCATGTCGCCTATCCGGTCTCTAGCTGATCCATAGTTACGAATTGAAACTTACATACGAACGGAGACCCAAATGTCCAAGCCCAAAATCGGCGTGATCGTCAGCTCGACCCGCGACACCCGCTTTGCCGACAAACCTGCGAACTGGTTCATGGATCAGGTCAAGGATCACGCCGAACTGGATTTCGACCTGCTGGACCTCCGGGATTTCGACCTGCCTTTCTTCAACGAAAAGGCCTCGAACGCCTGGGTGCCGTCCGAGGACGACAAGGCGGTGAAGTGGCAAAAGACGCTGGCTAAATATGATGGCTTCGTGGTGGTGATGGCCGAATACAACCGGTCGATCACCGGCGCGCTGAAGAACGCCTTCGATCAGGCCTACAAGGAGTGGAACCGCAAGCCGATCGGCGCGGTCGCTTATGGGTCGATGGGCGGCGCCTTCGCGCTGCAACATCTGCGCAATATCGCCACCGAATTGCAGATGGTGCCGGTGCGTTCGTCCGTTCACATCGGCGGCGCGGATTTCTTTACCGTCTCGCCGCTGGGGTCCGACAAGGACATGTCGGCGATCGAGGGCAATCTGAAGAACTCGCTGAATGGGTTGCTGGACGATCTGACCTGGTGGACCAAAGCCACCAAGGCCGCACGCAGCTAAGCAAAAAGGGGGGCGCTGCCCCCCTCGCGCGTACCGCGCTCACCCCCCGGAGTATTTGGGCAAAGCGGAAGATGATGTCTTTCTTGCCCAAATACGCGCGGGGTGCGGGGGCAGCCAGCCCCCGCTGCGACCTCTCAACCGGCCTTGGCCGCTGCGCTTTCGGGCAGTTCCTCGTCGAACAGGCGCTGATAGAACTCGGCCACGGTCTGACGTTCCAGTTCATCGCATTTGTTCAGGAAAGACAGCCGGAAGGCATAGCCGATATTGCGGAAGATCTCGGCGTTCTGCGCCCAGTTGATGACTGTGCGCGGCGACATCACCGTGGACAAGTCGCCATTCATGAAGGCGGTGCGGGTCAGGTCCGCGACCGTCACCATCTGGCTGATCTGCTTGCGGCCCTTTTCGGTGTTGTAATGCGGGCATTTCGCCAGAACGATCGCAGATTCCGCGTCATGCGACAGATAGTTCAGGGTCGCGACAAGCGACCAGCGGTCCATCTGTGCCTGGTTGATCTGCTGGGTGCCGTGGTAGAGCCCGGTCGTATCGCCCAGACCCACGGTGTTGGCGGTGGCGAACAGGCGGAAGTTGGGGTTCGGGGTGATGATCTCGTTCTGGTCCAGCAGGGTCAGCTTGCCATCATGTTCCAGCACGCGCTGGATCACGAACATCACATCGGCGCGGCCTGCGTCATATTCGTCGAATACGATGGCGACGGGATTGCGCAGCGCCCATGGCAGGATGCCCTCGTGGAACTCGGTCACCTGCTTGCCGTCGCGCAGCTTGATCGCGTCCTTGCCGATCAGGTCGATACGGCTGATGTGGCTGTCAAGGTTCACCCGCACGCAGGGCCAGTTCAGCCGCGCCGCCACCTGTTCGATATGGGTGGATTTGCCGGTGCCGTGATAGCCCTGGATCATCACCCGCCGGTTATAGGCAAAGCCCGCCAGGATCGCCAGGGTGGTATCGGGGTCGAACTTGTAGGTCGGGTCCGGTTCCGGCACCCGGTCGCTGCGCTCGGCAAAGGCGCGCACCTTCATGTCGCTGTCGATGCCGAACACATCGCGGATGTCGATATCCTCGGTCGGTTTCGCCTTGGGGTCCAGTTGCGCGTCCATAGCCTGCCCTTTCCAGATCACCCCGCAGACATGAAACATTCGTCCGGTGGGCGCAAGGCCGGAACCTTCCCCCGTGCTGGGCCGTTGCAGCGCGCAAACCCTGTGCTATTCAGGGCTCAACAATATGGGGACGGCGCGGATGAGCGGACTTCTGGCACTTCTGGACGATGTGGCGGGGATCGCCAAGGTCGCGGCGGCATCGGTCGACGATGTGGCCAGCATGACGGTCAAGGCCGGGGCCAAGGTCAGCGGCGTGGTGATCGACGATGCGGCCGTGACGCCGCGCTATGTCACCGGCTTTTCCGCCGACCGCGAATTGCCGATCATCTGGAAGATCGCCAAGGGGTCGATCTTCAACAAGCTGGTGATCTTGCTGCCGATCGCGCTGCTGCTGAAGGCGTTTGCGCCCTGGGCCATCGCGCCCCTGCTGATGATCGGCGGCGCCTATCTGTGCTTCGAGGGCGCCGAGAAGGTCTGGCACTGGCTGAACCCGCACACGCCCCATGCCGATGGTCATGTCGATAATGACGTCGATCCCGTCCGGCTTGAGGAAGAGCGCGTCGCGGGCGCGATCAAGACCGACTTCATCCTGTCGGCCGAGATCATGACCATCGCCCTTGCCACCCTGCCCGAGGGGCAGACGGTCTGGATGCAGGGCGGCGTGCTGTTCGCGGTCGCCGTGGCGATCACCGCTCTGGTCTATGGCGGTGTCGCGCTGATCGTGAAGATGGACGACATCGGCCTGCATATGGCCGAAAACGGCCGCCGCGCCACCGCCTCGCTGGGGCGCGGCATCCTGCGCTTCATGCCCGGCTTCATGAAGGCGCTGACCATCATCGGCACGGCGGCAATGATCTGGGTGGGGGGCAATATCGTCGTGCATGGCCTGCATGAACTTGGCGTGCATGAGCCTTACAACACCATTCACCACCTGGCCGAAGGTGCCGCCCATGCGGTGCCGCAGGCGGCGGGCTTTGTGAACTGGCTGGTGACGGCGGCGTTGGACGGGGTGATCGGGCTGATCCTGGGGCTGGCGCTGATCCCGGTCGCCACGCATGTCATCAACCCGCTGATCGGCAAGCTGACGGGCAAGGCTGCGGCGCATTAAGCGCCGCGCGCCCTTAGCGCGGCAGGTCGCGGCCGAACGGGCCGTCCTTGACCAGCGCCCCCAGTTGGCCGGCGTCCGCGCCGATCCGCCACGACAGCCCCATCCAGCCCTGCGCCAGCTGCGCGCCGCAGGCGCCGAGTAAGACCAGGATGGGGAAGATCCAGGCCGCCGACCAGCCTATCCGCAAGGGCGGCACAAGGATCAGCGCCAGAAACACCAGCCGGAACCCCCAGGCGGGCAGCGCCTGACCGGGGCCGTCCAACAGCCACAGGCTGCGCCCTGTCCAGCGCGCGGTCAGCGCGGTCAGGTTGAGAAAGCCGCCGGCATGGGCTGCGCGATGATACAGGCCTTGATACCTGCGCCGTTCATCATCTGCCCCTGCCGCGCAGGCGGCTTAATCCTTGAAGTTGCGGCTGTCCTTGATCTGATCCCAGGCCCAGACGACCTCTTGCAGGCGGTCCTCGTCGTCGCGGTTGCCGCCGTTCATGTCGGGGTGCAGATCCTTGACCAGGGATTTGTATTGCTTGCGGATCTCGGCGCGGGTCATGGTGTCGCGGGCATCCAGGATGTCCAGCGCCCGGCGTTCGGTCGGGGGCAGTTTGCGCGCGGCAGTGGGGCGGGCGGTGGCAGCGCCCTCGCCGGTCAGGCCATGCGGATCGCTAAGCCCGCCAAGGCCCAGCCGCGCGTCATCGGCGGCGCGGCCAAAGGGGCGGGTCGGGCGTTCCCAGACGGTCGCGTTGTCCAGGAACTTCTGGAACTCCTCGTCGCTTTGCCCCTGAAAATAATTCCACTTCAGGTTGTATTCGCGGACGTGATCCTTGCAGAACCACAGATAGTCATCCAGCGCCTTGGGCGAACGCGGCGCGCGGAAGGTGCCAGGCAGATCGCAGCCCGGATGATCGCAGCGCCGCCCGGCGGTCTCGAACGCGCCCGACATGCCGCGGCGACCCTTGGCACGCTTTTTCTTGTCGCTTGCCGCGGATAGGTCAAAGCCAAAGGGATCGTTCTTGGTCATCTGTCTCTGCCGGTCTGCTGCCTGTTGCCCGAGTCGGCTTTCCAACTCGGGGCGGGCAGTTTAGGCAAAGCGGCGGGCGGGCAAAACCCCCGAACCGGGAAAGGGCGGAAAAAGATGGACAAGCAGGACAGCATTGCGGCGCTGATGCGCGACCGGCTGGCGGCCTTGCAGCCGACCGAGATCGAGGTGCGTGACGACAGCGAACAGCACCGTGGCCATGCCGGCTGGCGCGAGGGTGGCCAGACCCATTTCCAGATCCGCCTGCGCGCGCCGGGGCTGGCCGGGCTGTCGCGCGTGGCCCGCCACCGCGCCGTGCATCAGGCGCTCGGCGCCGATCTGGTGGCGCGCATTCACGCGCTGTCGCTGGATCTGGGGTAAGGCGCGCCGCCTTGGCGCAGGGCGATGTAATCGTTCAGCAACGCCACACGGCGCGGGGCAAAGCTGCCGCCGCCGGGCACGACCGACACCATGCGCGCGACGTTGAAGCTGCGAAAGGTGCCGCGCAAGCAGCAATGCGCGACCAGCATCAGGTTACGGTCGAAATAGCCAAGCGCCAGCGGCCAGATCTCGCGCGTGGTGGTGGCGCCCATCAGGTCGGTATAGGTCAGCTGCAGGCTGGTCTCGTCCCAGCAGGCCTGACGGATCAGGTTCATGTCGACGCCGGGCGCGGGCGCGGGGGCCTGCGGGAAACAGCGGATCACCCGATGCGCGGCCTGCCGCATCTGTCGTTCGGGCAGCGTGGCGATGATCCGCGCCAGTGCCGCATCGCCCGCCGCCGTCAGATCGGCATCGCCCATTTCCGACAGCCGGCCAACCGCCAGGATCAGCGCCTCGATCTGAAGCCGGGTGAAGGTTTGCGGCGGCAAGGCGGGGTCTTCGGTCAGGCGGTAGCCCACGCCCGCCTCACCGTCGATCAGCGCGCCGCCCGCGCGAAGGGTGGCGATGTCGCGGTAGAGCGTGCGCGGGCTGACGCCGGTCTCGGCCGCCAGACGGGTAGCCGTCACCGGCGCGGGCAGGCGGCGCAGCGCATCCATCAGGCGCATCAGGCGGTCAGGGCGGGCCATCGTCATCCTGCCGGTTTCTGTCAGCAGGCCCAAGCTATGACAGGTGCATCAACCCCGCAAGGAGACTGTGCCATGCTGACCTTCTACCACGCCCCGAACAGCCGTTCGACCCTGATACTGGCGCTGTTGCGCGAACTGGATGCTGTCGATCAGGTGAACCTTGTGCGTGTCGACATCCCCCGCCAGGATGGCAGCGGCGCGCGCGATGCGGCGAATCCGCACCCCGAGGGCAAGGTGCCCTATCTGACCGACGGCGACGACTGGCTGCGCGAACGCGGTGCGATCTGCCTGTATCTGACCGACCGCTTTCCGGCGACGGGGCTTGGCCCGCTGCCCGACCAGCCGGGGCGCGGGCGTTATGTCAGTTGGCTGTCCTATTACCAGGGCGTCGTCGAGCCGGTCATGATCTTCGACTATCTGGGCCTGTCGCATCCGGCGCTGATGGCGACCTTCCGCGACATGCCCGCGATGTTTGACCGGCTGGATCAGGCACTGGCCGAGGGGCCGTATCTGCTGGGCGATCGCTTCAGCGCCGCCGACCTGCTGATCGCCAGCCCCTTTGGCTATTTCCCCGACATGTTGCCCGACGACCGTCCGGCGATCCGGGATTGGGTCGGCCGGGTGCTGGCGCGGCCCTCGCTGGCCTGGGCCAAGGCGCAGGACGCAGCGGGCTGAGCCAGAGGGGCCTGCCCCCTCGCGCTACGCGCTCACCCGCGGGATACTTTCGCCAAGAAGAAAGATCAGCCGAGGCGGGCCAGCACGTCGGCGGCAGCAGCCGAGGGGGCGGCGCGGCCCTGTTCGACCGCCGCGCCAGCCTGATCCATCGCGGCGCGCAGGGCCGGATCGGCGGTCAGGCGGGCCAGCAGCCCCTCGCGCAGTTCGGTTTCAAAGGCGCGGCGGGCCTGTGCGGCGCGGGTGCGGTGAAAAAACCCCTTGTCGCGCCGCCACTCGGCAAGGCGTTGCATCGCGGCCCAGGCCTCGGCCAGCCCCGCCTCGGTCACGGCGCTGACCGGCATCGCCAGCGGAAAGCCCTCGGGGTCTTGCGGGCGTTTGCGCAGCAATCGCAGCGCGCCCGCGTAATCGGCCACGGTGCGGCGCGCGGCAGGTTCCAGATCGCCATCGGCCTTGTTCACCAGGATCATGTCGGCCATTTCCATGATGCCGCGCTTGACGCCCTGCAACTCATCACCCCCCGCCGGGGCCATCAACAGCACGAACAGGTCGGACATGTCCGCGACCATGGTTTCCGACTGCCCCACGCCGACGGTTTCGATCAACACCACGTCAAAGCCCGCCGCCTCGCACAAAGCCACGGCCTCGCGCGTGCGGCGGGCGACGCCGCCCAGATGCGCCTGGCTGGGCGAGGGGCGGATGAAGGCCTGCGCGTCACGCGCGAGCCGGTCCATCCGGGTCTTGTCGCCCAGGATCGAGCCGCCCGACCGCGCGCTGGAGGGATCGACCGCCAGCACCGCCACCCGCAGCCCCTGCCCGGTCAGATGGCTGCCGAAGGCGTCGATCAGCGTGGATTTGCCGACCCCCGGCGTGCCCGACAGGCCGATGCGCAGCGCCTGACGACCTGTCCCCGCGAGGGTTGCCAGCAGCCGCTCGGCTGCGGCGCGGTGATCGGGACGCTGGCTTTCGATCAGGGTGATCGCGCGGGCCAGGGCGCGGCGATTGCCCGCAAGGATGTCCTGCGGGTCGGGCGTCGGGAAAGGGCGGCGTTCGTCGGTCACGGTCTGTCCTTGGGCTTGGCCGCAGACTGCCCGCGCCGGGCGCGCTTGTCCAGCACCGGGGGCCGCGCTGTGACGTCGCGCGCCAGCTTATGCCCGCTTCCCTTGCGCCGGGCTTCGTGCCACATCTGGCGGCCAGAGAGAATCCCATGACAACCCCAGATCGCCGCGCCCGTCTTTTCATTCTGTTGACCGTGCTGATTGATGCCACCGGGATGGGGATCATCTTTCCGGTCATGCCCGATCTGCTTGAGGAACTGACCCATGGCACGCTGGCGCAGGCGGCGATCTGGGGCGGGATCCTGTCGACATCCTATGCGGCGATGCAGTTCCTGTTCGGGCCGATCATCGGCAACCTGTCCGACAGCTGGGGGCGGCGGCCGGTGATGCTGCTGGCGCTGCTGGTGATGGCGGCCGATTTCGTGGCGATGGCCCTGGCCCATACCGTCTGGCTGGTGCTGGCCACGCGCATCATCGGCGGCATCAGCGCCGCCACCCATTCAACCGCGACCGCCTATATGGCCGACATCTCGCCGCCCGAACAAAAGGGGCGCAACTTCGGCCTGATCGGCGCGGCCTTCGGTATCGGTTTCGTGCTCGGCCCGGTGCTGGGCGGAGCGGCGGCGCATATCGACCTGCGCGCGCCGTTCTGGATCGCGGGCGGTCTGGCGGCGGCGAACCTGGTGTTCGGCTGGTTCGTGCTGCCCGAAACCGTCACCGACCGCATCCGCCGCCCGTTCACCTGGTCGCGGGCCAATCCGCTGGCCTCGTTCGCGGCGATCGGCAAGATGCGGCGGCTGCGGCCCTATCTGATCGTTTTTGCGATCTTCCAGCTGGCGATGTTCGTCTATCCCGCAATCTGGAGCTTTTGGGCCAAGGCCCGCTTCGGATGGGAACCGGCGATGATCGGCCTGTCGCTGGCCCTGTTCGGCGTGTCGATGGCTGTGGTGAACACCATGTTGGTCGGGCCGGTCATCAAACGGCTTGGCGCGCCGCGCGCGGTCTTTCTCAGCTTCGTGCTGGAGGTGATGGCCTGCGTCTTTTACGGCCTTGTCACATCCGGCACGGCGGCGCTGTTCTTTACCCCGTTTGCGGCACTTGCGGCCTTTGGCGGGCCGGGCCTGCAACAGATCATGTCGAACGCCGTGCCCGCCGACCAACAGGGTGAGTTGCAGGGCGTGCTGGGGTCGCTGACGGCGCTGTCCACCGCGCTGTCACCGCTGTTGATGACCTGGGCGTTTTCGTTCTTCACCTCGGAAAAGGCGCCGATGCAGGTGCCGGGCGCGCCCTATCTGCTGGCCGCCGGTTTGATGGTAGTGGCGATCCTGATGCTGCCGCGTCCGCCCCGGCGCAAGGGGTTGGGCGGGCGGCGCGTCGCTGCGGACAGCGCCCGTTAACCGCGCCCGACCAGCGGCATCGAACTGGCCATCACCGTCAGGTTCAGCACATTCGCCCCCGGCGGCATCGCGGCCATGGTCATCACCGCATCGCAGACCGCACCCATGTCCATCATCGGTTCGGCGCGGATACTGCCATCGGCCTGCGGCACGCCGCGCGCAATCTGATCGGCCAGATCGGTGCGCACATTGCCGATGTCGATCTGCCCGGCCGCGATGCCAAAGGCCCGCCCGTCCAGCGCCAGCGTCCGCGTCAGCCCGGTGATTGCATGCTTGGTGGTCGTATAGATCACCGAACCGGGGCGCGGCGCCTGCGCGCTGACCGATCCATTGTTGATGATCCGCCCGCCCTGCGGGTCTTGCGCGCGCATCCGCGCGAAGCCCGCACGGGCGGCGTTGAACATGCCGGTCAGGTTGACCGCCAGCCCCTGCGCCCAGTCGGCATCGCTGATCGTGTCGATCGTGCCCGCGCGCGGCAGCACACCGGCATTGTTGAACACCACGTCGATGCGCCCGAACCGCGCCGTGGCCGCGTCAAAGGCGGCCTCGACCTGCGCGCTGTCGGTGACGTCACAGGCGCAGGCCAAAGCGCGCGGCTGGCCCGCCGCCAGATCGGCCAGCACATCGGCCCGCCGGGCCAGCATCGCAACCGACCAGCCATCGGCCAGCGCCCGTTCCGCCACCGCCCGCCCGATCCCGGCGCTGGCGCCGGTGATGACCATCACCCCGGCCATCAGAAGGCCCGGAACGTGATGGTGGTCAACGTGCGCGAGATGCCGGGAATGTCGAACAGCTTTTCGTTCAGGAAATGCCCGATGTCCTGATCTTCGGCGACATAGACCTTGGCGATCAGGTCATACTCGCCCGAGGTCGAGAACAGCTCGCTGACCACCTCGCGGTCATAGATGGCTTCGGCCACGGCATAGGTCTGGCCCGGGTGGCAACGGAATTGAACGAAAACGCAGCGCATGGTGGCCCCTTTCTGTTTCGGGCCACGCTAGACGGGCGCGGGGCGCGGCTCAACCCCGGCTGCGCCGCCGTCGGCCACCGCCGCCGCCCTCATCGCCGCCGCCGGTGTTGAAGCTGACATTGGGTAGCGGCACCACGGCGGTCAGTTTCGGAAACGGGTCTGTGGCATGGGGGATGGCGTTCGCGGCGACGAAATGATCCTGAAACTTCGGCGCGATGGCGGTTTCGATTTTGGTGATGCGGCGGACCTGCGCCTCGATCGCGGCGCGTTCGGCGACCGAACACAAAGCCATGCGCGCGCCGGTTCCGGCGGCATTGCCCGCACTTGTCACGCGATCCTCGGGCGCGTCGGGGATCATGCCCAGGATCAGCGCATGGCGCGGGCTGATATGGGCGCCAAAGGCCCCGGCCAGCACGACGCGATCGACGGTCTCCGCCCCGATCTCGTCCATCAGCAGCCGCGCCCCTGCGTAAAGCGCCGATTTCGCAAGCTGGATGGCGCGGATATCGCCTTGCGTCGCGGTGATGCGCGGGCCGCCCTGCGCTGATCCGTCATGGATCAGATAGGCATGGGTGCGCCCCATCGGCTCAGACCGCGCGGTGCCGGTCTGTTCGGCCGATCCGATCAGACCCGAAGCGTCGACCAGCCCCGCCGCCCGCATTTCGGCCACCGCCTCGATGATGCCCGATCCGCAGATCCCGGTGACGCCGGTTTTCGCCGTCGCCTCGGCAAAGCCCGGATCATCCGACCACAACTCGCTGCCGATGACACGGAAGCGGGGTTCCTTGGTCACCGGGTCGATGCGGATGCGTTCGATGGCGCCCGGCGCGGCACGCTGGCCGCTGGAAATCTGCGCGCCCTCGAACGCCGGGCCGGTGGGCGATGAACAGGCCAGCACGCCGGTCGCGCGCGAGCCCAGCAGGATCTCGGCATTGGTGCCGACATCGACGACCAGCACCAGATCATCGCTGTCCTGCGGCGCCTCGGACAGCGCCACCGCCGCCGCATCGGCGCCGACATGGCCCGCGATCAAGGGCAGCACATAGGCCCGCGCCGAAGCGCCGATGCTGGTCAGGCCGATCTCGGCTGCCGCAAGCGACAGGCTGTCGCCGGTGGCCAAAGCAAAGGGCGCCTGACCCAGTTCCACCGGGTCGATGCCCAGCAGCAGGTGGTGCATGACCGGGTTGCAGACGATCACCGCCTCAAGCACGTCGCGGGGATCGATTGCCGCCTCGGTCGCCAGCGCCTCGGCCAGGGTCGACAGCGCCTGCCGCACGGCAGCCGTCATCTCGACCTCGCCGCCCGGGTTCATCATCACATAGCTGACGCGGCTCATCAGATCTTCGCCAAAACGGATCTGCGGGTTCATCAGCCCGGATGAGGCCAGCACCCGCCCGTCATCCAGCGCCACCAGATGCCCGGCGATGGTGGTGGACCCCAGGTCGATGGCCAGGCCGTAAGCCGGCGCATCGCGCAGGCCGGGCCACAGCCCGACCAGACGCGGCGCGGCCCCGGTCTGATCCCGATGCACCGCCGCCGTGACGGTGAAATTGCCCTTGCGCAGCACCTTTTGCAGGGCTTGCAGCGCGGCCAGATCAGCGGTCAGGCCGGTGATCTGCCATTGCTCGGCCAAGGCCATCGCCAGCCGCTGAAAATCGCCCTCGGGGGCGTGCATGTCGGGTTCGGCGACCTGCACCACATAAAGCCGGATCGCCGGGTCCATCACCATGGCGCGTTCGGTCGCGGATTTGCGGATCACCTGCTTGTGCAACTGGCTTTCCGGCGGCACGTCGATGACCACATCCTTCTGGATCAGCGCCTGACAGCCCAGACGGCGACCGGGCTTGAGGCCGCGCACCCGGTCATAGCGTTCCTCGACCGCGTTGACGGGCGACAGCGCGTCGGCTTCCACCGTCACGCCATGTTTGGCGAACTCACCCAGACCGGGCGCGATCTGGCATTTGGAACAGATGCCGCGCCCGCCGCAGACCGAATCCAGATCAACGCCCAACTGCCGCGCGGCGGTCAGAACCGGGGTGCCGGCAGCAACCCGGCCACGCTTGCCCGAGGGGGTGAAGATCACCAGCGGATCGCGGTTGTCGGTCATCGGATCGTCCTGTCTGACGGGGCCGTGGCGCCCCCTGTGGGATCTGCTCAGGCTAGGCCGGGCCGCGCCGCCGGTCTGGCCCGGCGGCGACATCCGGCGCGGCATTCGCGGCCTAATCCAGCGCGCGCGCCTCATCCACCAGCATGATCGGGATACCGGCGCGGATCGGAAAGGCCAGCTTCGCCGCCGCGCTGACCAACTCGGCACGGTCGGCATCGTAATGCAGCACCGAATGCGTCACCGGGCAGACCAGTGCTTCAAGCATCCGGGGATCGAAGGCGGGGCCGGTCTCGGCGGCGGTCTGGGGCGTGTCGGTCATTGCAGGGTCTCCTCATCGCTGCCGCCGGTGGCCAGTTCATAGTCGATCAGCGCCGAAAGCGCCTCGCGCCGACGGGTCAGCGAGGCCGCCTCAAGCAGGGCCTGCTTTTCAGACGCCTCGAACGGCAGCATCATCGACAGGCCGTTGATCAGCAGCTCATCCTCGGCCTGGCGCAGGCCATCCCAATCGGTTTCCAGACTGCGCATATCAAAGAACCGCGACAGCCGGTCGAACATCAGCGTCCGGTTCAGGCCGGGGTCGGTTTCGACCTCGCGCGCGCGGTCGCGCTCGAACCCCGCCCAATCGACGCGACCCCGGCGATAGGGGGTGAAGCCGTCCTCAAGCCGAGACAGCCGGAACCGCGACACCGCCGACAGGGTGATCATGTAACGCCCGTCCTCGGTCTCGACAAAGCCGGTGACGCGACCCGCGCCACCGACCGCCGCCAGACTGCCATCGTCGCGCTTTTGCATGATGCCGATCAGCCGTTCGGGGGTTTTCAGAACGTCCTCAAGCATTTGCAGATAGCGCGGTTCGAACAGTTGCAGCGGCAGGCGGGCGCGCGGCAGCAGGATCGCGCCGGACAGCACGAACAGCGGCAGCACTTCGGGCAGGTCGAAACTGCGCATGATCAGGCAAAGATCATCGAGGACAGGCGCCGCCGCCCCTTGATCGCCACCGGATCATTGGGTTTCAGCGCGTCGAAAATGGTCATCAACTGCGCCTTGGCCGCGCCCTCGTTCCAGTCGCGGTCGCGGCGGAACAGTTCAAGCAGGTGGTCGACAGCCTGATCGCTGTGACCTTCGGCTTGCAGCGCGGTGGCCAGATCGAAGCGCGCCTGATGATCGGCGGGGTCGGCCTCGACCCGCGCCAGCAGCTCGGCGGCGGGGCCGGCAGAGGCGGCCTGACGCAGCAGCGCCAGTTGCGCCCGCGCCCCCTCAAGCTGGCCGGCGATCGCGGCGGGGGCCGCGTCCAGCAGCGCCTGCGCCTGATCGGCATCGCCAAGCGCCAGATGCGCGCGCACCAGCCCGCCATAGGCAGCGGCGTTTTCCGGCTCCTCGCCCAGGATCGCGGCGAAGGTTTCGGCGGCATCGGCGGCCTCACCCTCGGCCAGCATCTGTTCGGCGGCCTCGACGGCGGCTGCCAGACCGCCATCATCGGTCAGCGCCAGCAGCTTGTCGACAAAGGCCTTGATTTCCGACCCGGGCAGCGCCCCCTGAAAGGCATCGACCGGCTGGCCCTGATGAAAGGCATAGACCGTGGGGATGGACTGCACGCGAAGCTGCGCGGCGATCATCTGGTTTTCGTCGACATTGACCTTGACCATGCGGATCTTGCCCTTGGCGCGCGTCACCTCGGCCTCAAGCGCGGGGCCAAGCTGGCGACAGGGGCCACACCAGGGCGCCCAGAAATCGACGATCACCGGCTGGTTCATCGAGGCGTCGACGACCTCGGCCATGAAATCGGCCTCGGTCACGTCCTTGATGTAATCGACCGGGGCGGCGGCCTTGTCGGCGGAACCGGACAGCAGCATGAAACTCACCTTATCTTCGGATCGCGCGGCGGGCGCGCTTTGGCGCCAATATGGGGCCGGACGCCGCCAAGGCCAAGCCCATCTGTGGCCGAATGGCCCCGTTCGGGGAACCAGACCGGCCGGTTCGGGTTGGTTGGTCACACAGAAATGTGAAAGGCGCGTCATCGCGCATCACCAAGGCGGCGCGACAGCACCGCCCGAATGACACAGACAGGAGGCACCCTTGCCCCAAATCGACCCCGTATCGACAACACCCGAATCCCGCCCGTTGCCGCCCCTGTGGCTGGCCTTGCTGCCGGTGGTCCTGACGCTGGCGCTGCTGGCGCTGCAACTGTTCTATTTCGGCGATTTCACCCCGCATATCCCGCTGATCCTGGGCCTTGCCATCACCAGCCTGCTGGGCGTCCTGCGCGGCCAGGGCTGGATGGACATCCGCGAAGGCATCTTTCACGTCATCCATGTGTCGATGCCGTCGCTGGCGGTGCTGATCGTGGTCGGCATGATCATCGGCGTCTGGATCGCTTCGGGCACGGTGCCGACGCTGATCTATTACGGGCTGACGCTGCTGAACCCGAAGATCTTCCTGGCAGCGGCGATGATCCTGTGCGCGGTCATCTCGGTCAGTCTGGGCACAAGCTGGGGCACGGTTGGCACCATCGGCATCGCGCTGATGGGGATCGGCGCGGGCTTTGGCATCCCGCCCTACTGGACGGCGGGCGCTGTGGTGTCGGGGGCGTTCTTCGGCGACAAGATTTCGCCCTTGTCGGACACCACAAACCTGGCCCCCGCGGTGACCGGCGTCACCGTGTTCGACCATATCCGCAACATGCTGCCGACCACGGTTCCGGCGATGCTGATCGCGCTGGTCGCCTATCTGGTGGCGGGCTATGCGCTGATCACCCCGGCGGAAACCTCGCTGGGCGCGATCACCCAGATCACCACCCGGCTGGCCAGCGAATACCACTTGGGCCTGGTGCCGCTGATCCCGGCGCTGGTCGTCGTCGTGCTGGCGGTGACACAAAAGCCGCCGCTGCCGTCACTGTTCGCGGGGGTGCTGATCGGCGCCCTGGTGGCGATCTTCTGGCAGGGCGCGGGCGTGCATGACGTGTTCAGCTATGCCCAGTCGGGCTACAAGATCGAGACCGGCATCGCCGATATCGACAGCCTGCTGAACAGCGGCGGCATCCAGTCGATGATGTGGACAATCTCGCTGATGCTGATCGCGCTTGGCTTTGGCGGCGCGTTGGAGCGCACCGGCTGCCTCGAATCGATCATCCAGGCGATCATAGCGCGGGTGTCCTCATTCGCGGGCGTTCAGACGGCGGCCATCGGCACCTCGTTTGCCACGAACATGGTGGCGGGCGACCCCTATATTTCGATCGCGCTGCCGGGCCGGATGTTCGCGCCGCTCTATCGCGGCATGGGCTATTCGACGCTGAACCTGTCGCGCGCGGTCGAGGAGGGCGGGACGCTGATGTCACCGCTGATCCCGTGGAACGCGGGCGGTGCCTTTGTGATCTCGGCCCTGGGCTTGGGCATCATGTCGGGCAACCTGACCAACCTGCTTTATATCCCGCTGGCCTTTGCCTGCTGGACGGCGCCGCTGATTGGCATCTTCTACGCCGTCACCGGCCTGTTCTCGCCGCGCGCCTCGGATGCCGAACGCGCGACCTGGGAAAGCTCGGGCGAGACTGTGATGGATCTGGCCGACCACGCACTGTCGGATGACACGCAGCCGCAGGCTTAAGTCTTCCTTGCCACATACGCTGGGGGTGCGGGGGCAAAGCCCCCGCCCTTTTTTGGTGCTACAGATCGAACCGCGCGATCACCGGCACATGGTCGCTGGGCTGATCCCAACCGCGCACCGGACGCAGCAGGCGCGACCCATGCGCGGCATTGGAAATGTCGGGCGTGGCCCAGATGTGGTCCAGCCTGCGCCCCTTGTCGGCGGCGTTCCAATCGGGCGACCGATAGGACCACCAGGAATAAAGCCGCCCCTCGGGGATGTCCTGACGGGTGACGTCGACCCATTTCCCCGCATCCTGCGCCTCGCCCAGATGCGCGACCTCGACCGGGGTGTGGCTGACGATCTTCAGCAATTGCTTGTGGTTCCAGACGTCATCCTCGCGCGGGGCGATGTTCAGATCGCCCACCAGGATCGACCGCTCGGGCCGGTCGGCGTGAAAGGCATCGCGCATGTCGGTCAGGAAATCCAGCTTCTGCCCGAACTTGGCATTCAGCTTGCGGTCGGGAATGTCGCCACCGGCAGGCACATAGACATTGTGGATGACCACGCCGTTTTCCAGCCGCGCGGCGACATGGCGGGCATGGCCCAGGCTGGCATAATCGCGGTCGCCATGATCGGTGATCGGCAGCCGCGACAGGATCGCCACGCCGTTATAGCCCTTTTGCCCGCGCGCAACCATGTGGTGATAGCCAAGCGCGCGGAACACATCATGCGGGATCTTCTCGACCGGGCTTTTGCATTCCTGCAAGCACAGGATGTCGGGGCTTTCCTCGCGCAGGAAGCGCTCGACCAGCGGCGCGCGCAGGCGCACCGAGTTGATATTCCAGGTGGCGATGCTGAACATGGGGTCTCCTTCGGGCGCCAAGCTAACGTCACGGCGGGGGACGGGCCAGACCAATTTACCACTATGCAAATGCGGCATTTTGATGAACATGCCCGACATCGCCACGCCGCAACGGGGGACTATGCGCATGACGTCGATGACCATTGACCAGGCCCTGGCGCAGGGCGGCATCGGGCGCTTTCAGGCGCGATTGCTGGCGATCTTCGGGCTGGTCTGGGCGGCCGACGCGATGCAGGTGATTGCGGTTGGCTTTGCCGCCGCCTC
Source organism: Paracoccus zhouxuedongae (assembly GCF_041927815.1). Taxonomy (NCBI): domain Bacteria; kingdom Pseudomonadati; phylum Pseudomonadota; class Alphaproteobacteria; order Rhodobacterales; family Paracoccaceae; genus Paracoccus; species Paracoccus zhouxuedongae. Next base: position 32,130 of record NZ_JBHFHM010000002.1, on the reverse strand, counting down.
GGTCGCCGCCACCTTCGGGCTTGAGATGAAGGCCGCGCTGCAGATCGGCACGCTGTTCTTTCTGGGCATGTTCGCGGGGGCGTTCCTGTTCGGGCGGCTGGCCGACCGGATCGGGCGGCGGCGGGTGCTGCTGGCCACGGTGACGGCGGATGCGATTTTTGGCCTGGCCTCGGCCTTTGCGCCGGATTTCACGACGCTTCTGGTGCTGCGGTTCCTGACCGGGGTCGCGGTCGGCGGCACCCTGCCCGTCGATTACGCGCTGATGGCCGAGTTCCTGCCCCCGAAAAACCGTGGTCGCTGGCTGGTCTGGCTGGAGGGCTTCTGGGCCATCGGCACCATCGCCATCGCGCTGACCGCCTGGATTGCCGCCAGCCAGGGCGCGGCCGAGCCGTGGCGCTGGATCTTCGGCATCGCCGCCGCCCCCGCGCTGATCGGGCTGGTGCTGCGGTGGTGGGTGCCGGAATCCCCGATGTTCCTGGTGCGGCAAGACCGCCAGGACGAGGCCCGCGCAGTGATGAACCGGGTGCTGGGTGCCAACGGCGCGGCACCGCTGCCCGCCGATACGCGGCTGATCCCCGCCCCCACGGCTACCGGCACCGCAAGCTCGATCTTTGCGCCCGAACTGATCCGCCGCACATTGGGCATTCTGGCGGTCTGGTTTCTGGTCTCGCTGTCCTATTACGGCGTCTTCATCTGGGTGCCGGGCAAGCTCGCGACCGACGGCTTTGGCTTTGTGCGCGGCTATGGCTTTCTGGTGATCCTCGCCCTGGCGCAGGTGCCGGGCTACGCCCTGGCCGCCTATGGGGTCGAGGCCTGGGGCCGCCGCGCCACGCTGATGGGGTTCCTCTTGCTCAGCGCGGCGGGCTGCCTGTTGTTCACCATCGCCGCCAGCACCGCGCTGATCGCCGCATCGCTGATCGTGATGAGCTTTGCCCTGCTGGGCACCTGGGGCGCGCTTTACGCCTTTACGCCGGAACTTTACCCCACCGCCCTGCGCGGCACCGGCATGGGCACCGCCAGCGCGGTCGCACGGCTGGGCGGCATTCTGGCGCCGACCTTGCTGACGCTTGCCTTTGCGCGCGGCTTCGGCTTTGCCATCGGCACCTTCGCGGCGCTGCTGGTGCTGGCGGCCCTGGCGCTGCTCATGGTGCGCAGCGAGACGCGGAACGCCGCCATCGGCTGAGGGGCGCGCGCAACCCTTTGCGCGCCTGCGCCGTTCCTTCCGTGACACATCACCGAAAGGACAAGACATGGGCCATCTGGTCAACGGCGAATGGCATGACGAATGGTATGATACCGATGCCAATGACGGCGCTTTCGTGCGCGACACATCGCGTTTTCGCAACTGGGTGACGGCGGATGGCCAGCCCGGCCCGACCGGAGAGGGCGGCTTTACCCCCGACAGCGGGCGCTATCACCTCTATGTCTCGCTGGCCTGCCCCTGGGCGCATCGGACGCTGATCTATCGGCAGTTGCGCGGGCTGACCGATCATATCGGCGTCTCGGTCGTGCATCCCGACATGCTGTCGGATGGGTGGACCTTTGCCACGGATTTCCCCGGCGCGACGGGCGACCGGCTGCATGACCTGCCGTTCCTGCGCGACCTTTACCTGCGCGCCAAGCCCGATGCCTCGGGCCGGGTGACGGTGCCGGTGCTGTGGGACAGCGCCCGCGACACCATCGTGTCGAACGAAAGCGCCGACATCATCCGAATGTTCAATTCGGCCTTCGACAGCCTGACCGGCAACGACCGGGATGACTGCCCCGCCGAGTTGCAGGGCCAGATCGACGCGCTGAACGACCGCATCTATGACACGGTGAACAACGGCGTCTACAAGGCCGGTTTCGCCACCAGCCAGCAGGCCTATGACGATGCCGTCGGCCCCCTCTTTCAGTCGCTCGACTGGCTTGAGGGGATCTTGGCCGACACCCGCTATCTGACCGGCCCGCGCCTGACCGAGGCCGACTGGCGGCTGTTCACCACGCTGATCCGCTTTGATGCAGTCTATCACGGCCATTTCAAATGCAACCGCCGCCGGATCGCGGATTATCCGAACCTGTCGGGCTGGCTGCGCGAGCTGTATCAGGTGCCGGGCATCGCCCAGACGGTCGATTTCGACCACATCACCCGGCACTATTACTATAGCCACGACACGATCAATCCGCACCGGATCGTGCCGATTGGCCCGGCCCAGGATTTCACCCTGCCGCACGGTCGCGGCTAAGCCCCCCCGCCAAGAAAAAACCCCGCCGGAAACGGCGGGGTAAAGTTCAGGACGAAATGTCAGGGACATTGGGACTGTGGTCTCTTACCCTCGACCACGCGGGCTTCACGGTATGAACGCGCTTGCCCCGATCCGGTTCCCCACCGACTACACCGCCAGCCGATAGCCGCCGGATTCGGTGACCAGCAGCCGCGCCTGGCTGGGGTCCGGCTCGATCTTCTGGCGCAGGCGATAGATGTGGGTCTCCAGCGTATGCGTGGTGACACCCGCGTTATAGCCCCAGACCTCATGCAGCAGCACGTCGCGCGCCACCGGCCCGTCGCTGGCCCGATACAGGAACTTGAGGATGTTCGTTTCCTTCTCGGTCAGCCGGATCTTGCGATCCTTTTCGTCGATCAGCATCTTCATCGCCGGCTTGAACGTATAGGGTCCAAGCTGGAAAATCGCATCCTCGGATTGCTCATGGGTGCGCAGTTGCGCGCGCAGCCGGGCCAGCAGAACCGGGAACTTGAACGGCTTGGTAATATAGTCATTCGCACCGCTATCCAGACCCAGAATGGTGTCGGCATCGGTGTCGTGACCGGTCAGCATCACCACCGGGCATTTCACACCCTGCTTGCGCAGCCGCTTGCACAATTCGCGCCCGTCGGTGTCGGGCAGCCCGACATCCAGCACCACCAGATCGAACAGTTGCGATTTCGCGATCTCGACCGCCTGGGCGCCGGTTCCGGCCTGCTCCACCTCGAACTCGTCCGTGGCCAGCAATTGCTCGGCCAAGGCGTCGCGCAGGTCTTCCTCGTCATCGACCAGAAGGATACGTTTCAAAGCCGCCATGGGGGCCTCCTTTCCGTTGCGCCCAGGATCGGTCGCGGCGCGGCGGGCGACAAGCGCGAAGGGCGAAACTGAAAAATGCCTCACACGAACGTCAGCCTGGGGCGGGATTTGTTTCAATCCGTTTCAGAACGGGCTATGGCACGGGGATGAAAAACCCGCTGGACCCAAGCCCACAGGACATGCTGGCCCGCGCCCGCGCCGATCTGCGGCTGGGGCTGGCGGTGGTGGTGGATGACTGGCTGGTCGCCGCTGCCGAGACGGTGGCCCCTGCCCGGCTGGCGGCGATGCTGGCCGGCGGGCAGGCAGAGCTGGCGCTGACCGCGCGGCGGGCCGCGACGCTGAAGATCGCGGCCTATGACGGCGATCTGGTGCGCCTGGTGCTGCCCGGCGATCTGGGCGCGGCGCATCTGCGCGCCCTTGCCGATCCGTCGCGCGATCTGGACCACCCGCTGAAGGGTCCGCTGCGCGCCCAAAGGGACGGCAGCCCGATCCCCGCCCGCGCCGCCATCAGCCTGCTGAAACAGGCCGAACTGCTGCCCGCCGCGATCCTTTGTCCTGCCACGGGCAGCCCCGCCAACCTGACGCACCTTGACGCCGCCATGGCGCTGAACGACGCGCCCGCTGCCTTTTCCCCGGTTGCCGCCGCCAGCCTGCCCACTGCCTTGGCCGGTCGCGGACGGCTGCACGTGTTCCGCGCCACCGGTGGCAGCGCCGATCACTATGCCTTTGAAATCGGCCAGCCCGCCCGCGACCGCCCGGTGCTGGCGCGGCTGCATTCGGCCTGTTTCACCGGCGATGTGCTGGGCAGCCGCAAATGCGACTGCGGCCCCCAGCTTCACGCCGCATTGGCGCAGATGGGTGCGGCGGGTGGCGGCGTGCTGCTTTATCTCAACCAGGAAGGCCGCGGCATTGGCCTGGCCAACAAGATGCGCGCCTATGCCCTGCAAGATCAGGGCTTCGATACGGTCGAGGCCAATCATCGCCTTGGGTTCGAGGATGACGAGCGTGATTTCCGCATCGGTGCGGGCCTGTTGAAAACGCTGGGCTTTTCGCAGATCCGGCTGCTGACCAACAACCCGCGCAAGCTCGACATGCTGGCCAGCCACGGGCTGACCGTCACCGACCGGGTGCCGCTGCGGGTGGGCGAAACCCCCGAAAACCGCGCCTATCTGGCGACCAAGGCCGCGAAATCCGGCCATCTGATGACCGACTGATGCCTTCTTCTGTTCCGAAATACTCTGGGGGTCCGGGGGCAAAGCCCCCGGCGCTGCACCACGACATGATCCTGACCCCCAAGGGCCTGCGCGCCGGTTGCCGCCTGATCCCGGTCAGCCTGGGTCGCAGCGGCGTGACCCTGACCAAGGCCGAGGGCGACGGTGCCACCCCTGCCGCGACTCTGACGATCCTTGGCCTGCGCTATCGCCCCGACCGCCTGCCCGCCGCGCGCTTTGCCCATCTGCCGCGCGATTTCGCCCGGCCGATCCTGCCCGGCGATCTGTGGTGCGACGATCCCGGCCACCCGGCCTATAACCACCCCGCCCGCGCCCCCTTCGCCCCCAGCCATGAGGCGCTGCGGCGTGCCGATCCCCTTTATGCCCTGTTCTGGATCACCGGCTGGAATTACCCCGATGCCACGCCCGGCGCGGGCTCGGCGATCTTCGTGCACGTCTGGCGACGGCGCGGCTGGCCCACGGCAGGCTGCATCGCCATGGCCTTGCCCGACCTCATGTGGCTGACCGACCGGCTGCGGCCCGGCGCGCGGCTGATCGTGCCGACGGCGCTTGCGCAAACAAAAACGCGCCGGAAAACCGGCGCGTCTGGCAAGGTCTAGGATCAAGCGACCTTACTTGATCTTGCCTTCCTTGTATTCGACATGCTTGCGCACGACCGGATCGTATTTGTTCACGGTCATCTTTTCGGTCATGGTGCGCGCGTTCTTCTTGGTCACATAGAAATGACCCGTCCCGGCGGTCGAGTTCAGCCGGATCTTGATGGTGGTCGGCTTGGCCATCGTCTCTCTCCTTCGGACAGGCCAAAACCCGCCAAGGGCGGCCCGCAAAATCTTGAAGCCCGCTATTTACCCGCGCCGGGACCAGAGTCAACCGCCCTTTTGCCCCGAAAGTCGATTTTCCCCGTCCGCCGGGCCTTCTGCCACGCCCCCGGCGTTACGCCCGTCGCCGCGCGAAAGGCGCGGGTCATGTGGCTTTGGCTGGACCAGCCCCCGGCCGCCGCGACCGCAGCCAGCCCCTGCCCCGCCGAAAGGCGCGCCTGCGCCGCCTCGATCCGGCGGGCTTCGTGCCAGCGATGGGGGCTGGTGCCGAAGCGGGCGCGGAACATGCGGTGCAGGTGGAACTCGGACAGGGCGGCGACCTCGGCCAGTTCGGACAGCCCCACCGGCCGGTCGACATGGGCGCGCAGATAGTCGGTCAAACGCCGCGCGATACCCGGTGCCAGCCCGCCCTGCGCGCGCGCCGCACGGCCAGACAGCCGCGCGACCGCGGCCAGCACCTCGGCCAGGGCGGCATCGCGCGCCATCAGCCCCTCGGCCGCCAGCAGCGCCTGCATCGCGCCGCGCAGCCCGGTATCGTCGACAAAGCTGAGGTCCGGCAGCGCCAGGCTGCGCGGGTCGCAATCCAGCACCTCGGCGGCAAAGCGCGCCACGGCCTCATCGGGCAGATAGAGATGCGCGAAGTGGAAAGGCGCGTCGATCTCCCAATCGGAATAGCTGCCCTGCGGGATCAGGCAGATCGCGCCGGGCCAACCCGCGCCATCGACGCCGCGCCGACGGCTGCCCGCGCCGCCGTCCAGATACAGTGACACGGTATGCAGCGGCGGCGCCTCGTAATGCACGCGGTCGCAGTCGTTCGCCCAACGCGCCAGAATCCGCCCCGCGCCCAGATCGGTACGGTCGGTGAGGCGGGCCTTGGCGCGGCTCAGGCTGTCGAAAACGGTCTCGCTCATCGCGGCGGACTATGGCGCGCCGCCCGCACGCCGAACAGGGCCGCCAAGCGCCATCCCGCGAAAAACCGCAAGATCGTGCAAAACAGCCCCCGTCCCGCAGGCTAGACAGCGGGCAAGGAGACCGCCATGAACCTGACCCTGTTCGCCGCCACCGTCCTGATCTGGGGCACCACCTGGATCGCCATCGCCATGCAGATCGGGCCGGTGCCGGTACCGGTCTCGGTGTTCTACCGCTTTGCCCTGGCGGCGGCGATCCTGATCCCGGCACTGGCGCTGACGGGACGGCTGCCCGCCATCCCGCGCGGCCAGCGGCGCTGGATTCTGGCACAGGCCGCCTGCCTGTTTTCGTTGAACTTCCTGTGCTTTTACACGGCGACGGCCAGCATCCCGTCGGGGCTGGTGTCGGTGATCTTTTCACTGGCGACAGTCTATAACGCGATCAACGCGCGGATCTTTTTCGGTGACCGGATCACGGCGCGGGTGCTGATCGCAGGGGTGATGGGCTTTGCGGGGCTGGCGTTGATGTTCAAGGCCGAGCTGGCCGATCACCCGATGGGGGCGCAGGCGCTGCGCGGCATTGCCCTTGCGGCGCTTGGCACGTTGTTCTTTTCCTTCGGAAACATGATTTCGCGGCGCAATTCGGCGGCCGGGATCGCACCGCTGACAGCGAACGCCTGGGGCATGGGCATGGGGGCGCTGATCCTGGCCGGGGTCATTGCGGCCACCGGCATGCCGATCGTCGCCCCGCCCGATGCGCGCTATTGGGGCGCGCTGATCTATCTGTCGGTGGTCGGGTCGATCATCGGCTTTACCACCTATCTGATGATGGTGGCGCGAATGGGCACGGCCAAGGCGGCCTATGCGACGGTGATGTTCCCGGTGATCGCGCTGATCCTGTCGTCGCTGTTCGAGGGCTACCGCTGGCAGCCGCTGTCCATCGCCGGGCTGGGGCTGGCATTGGCGGGCAACCTTGTGCTGTTTGCCCGCCCCCGCCGTTAGCAATCAGGCGCGCTTGACGCCGGCCTCATCGTGCAGCTCGGCGACCTGCGTATCCTCCAGCCCCAGGACCGAGGCCAGGTTCTTCAGAAACGCCCGCTCGCCTTCGCTGTCGGCCTTGGTCACCATCAGCGCGGCGGTATAGACCTGCGCGCGCGCGCCCTCACCAGCCTCTTTCGCCAGGTCGGCCAGATCGACATCGCCCGCCAGGGTTTCCTCGACAAAGGCGATCTCCTCCTCGCTGGCATCGCCCAGCTTGGACATGATCTCTTCGCGCTCTTCGGCGCTGATCTCTCCATCGGCCTTGGCGGCGGCGATCATGGCGCGGATCATCAGGCGGGCGTTATCCTCGGTGACATTGCCCATGCCTGCGGCCTCGGCCACGCGGCCAAAGATGTCGGACATGCTGGACATGCCGGTCTGGGCGGCGGCGGTCGCGGTGGCGATCAGGCTGCCAAGGCCGGCTTCGGTGGCTTCAGTCGCCTGGGCGGCGGATTTGCCAAAGCTGTCGGCCATGCCGCGCACCTGCGCGCTGTCGACCGGCAGGCCCAGTTTTTCGGCCTGCTTGGCCAGTTGGTCGGCCACGCCGCCTTCGGCACCGGCATTGCGCAGGCCGTCCTTGACGGCATCCATACCGCCAGCCTTTCGGATGCGATCAACACCGCGCGCGGCGGCAAAGCCCAGGCCAAGGGCGATCAGGGTGCGGGCAAAGCTCATCTGTCATCTCCAACTGGTCGAAAACTGTCACGGGCCGAACGCCGGGCGACAGGCGATAGTTCCACCCTGACGTGACGCGCGCGTGACCATCAGGGGAAAGTTGGCGGGGAAATTGCGCGGAGGGCCTGTAAGCCGGGTTCTGTCCGGGGGCGTGAAGCCCCGTGGATGACCATTCCTCTGGCCCGGCCGTTACCGGACGGGTCTAGCTGCCAACCCGGGCCCCTGGGTCGAAGCATCCTGCGCGGTGGTTTCGTTTCCGACCTGACCGCGCGCGGGGCCCCTATTTGGCATTGCTTCCGGTGGGGCTTGCCGTGCCGGTCCGGTTACCCGTCCCGCGGTGGGCTTTTACCCCACCGTTTCACCCTTACCCGCGCGGACGCGGGCGGTCTGTTCTCTGTGGCGCTTTCCCTGGGGTTGCCCCCGCCGGGCGTTACCCGGCACCGTTGCTTCATGAAGCCCGGACTTTCCTCGAGGGTTGCCCCCCGCGGTCATCCAGCCCTCCGCGCGGTGCCGATATGGCCGCCCCGCGGCGCCCCGTCAAGCGGCGTAACGCGACAGCGACAGATCGTCGGTCCGGATTGCCGGGGTCTGGCCCGCGATCAGATCGGCCAGCACCCGACCCGAACCGGCGGCCATCGTCCAGCCCAAGGTGCCGTGGCCGGTGTTCAGGAACAGGTTGCCCAGCCGGGTCGGGCCGACCAGCGGCGTGCCATCGGGCGTCATCGGCCGCAGCCCGGTCCAGAAAGTCGCGCGGGCCTGATCGCCCGCGCCGGGGAACAGATCCTCGACCGAATGCACCAGGGCGCCACGCCGGCGTTCGTGCAGGGTCAGGTCATAGCCCGCGACCTCGGCCATACCGCCGACGCGGATGCGGTCGCCCAGACGGGTGATGGCGATCTTGTGGGTTTCATCCATGATCGTCGATTGCGGGGCGCGGGTGTCGTCGGTGATGGGCAGGGTGATCGAATAGCCCTTGACCGGATAGACCGGCAGCCGCAGCCCCAGCGGCCGCGCCAGCACGGGCGAGTGGCTGCCAAGCGCCAGCACATAGGCATCGCCGCGGATCAGCCCCTGGTCGGTGCGGATGCCGGTCACGCGGGCGCCGTCGGTTTCGATCGACTGGACGGTCACGCCGTGGCGGAACTCGACCCCCGCCTGCGCGGCAAGCGTCGCAAGCGACTGGGTGAAGATGAAGCAATCGCCGGTTTCGTCATTGGGCAGCCGCAGCCCGCCCGCGATCTTGTCGCGCGCGTCCGAAAGGCCCGGCTCGGCGGCGATGCAGCCGTCGCGGTCCAGCACCTCATAGGGCACGCCCCCGTCGCGCAGGACGGCGATGTCCTTGGCCGCCGCATCCACCTGTTTCTGGCTGCGAAACAGTTGCAAGGTGCCTTGCTGGCGGTCGTCAAAGCGGATGCCGGTCGCGGCGCGCAACTCGGTCAGGCAGTCGCGCGAATATTCGGCCAGCCGTACCATCCGGGCCTTGTTCACGGCATAGGCGCGGGCGTTGCAGTTGGCCAGCATCTGCGCCATCCAGCGGACCTTGGCCGGATCGGGGCGCGGCCCCAGGATCAGGGGCGGATGCGTCATCATCAGCCATTTGATCGCCTTGACCGGAACCCCTGGCCCGGCCCAGGGCGCGGAATAGCCCGGGCTGATCTCACCGGCATTGGCGAATGAGGTTTCCAGCCCCGCCTCGGGCTGACGGTCGATCACCGTCACCTGATGGCCGTCTTGCGCCAGATACCAGGCGGTCGTGACACCGATCACGCCCGCCCCCAGAACCACAACCTGCATCGTCATCCCCCTGCGGTCATCCCTGCGGTGCAGGATAGCGCGCCCACGGGGGATTGGGCGGCGATTTTGGTGGCGGATTGGGGTGATGGCGCAGGATTATCGCGTGATGATCGGATTTGGCGCGATTTTTACGCGCCAGATGGGATGGCGACGCGCGGGGCATGATTCGGGCAACAGGGGGGTGCCCCCTCAGACACTTTGCGCCTTCACCCCCGGGATATTTCGGCCAAGAAGAAGGGGCTGGCCGGATCGGTCAGGCAATCGCGCAGATTGTCGGCCAGATGCGGGATCGCGCGCGGGTGGGTCAGGAAGGTCGGGATCGGCATCGCCTGCCAGCCCTGCCCCTCATCGCCAAAGCGGATCGCGGCGATCTGGTCGGCGGTGACGGCGGCGGCAAAGAAATGCGCGGGGCGGCGGCGGGGCGCGCGCGGGGGGTAGATACGGTGCCAGGTGACCGTCGCGGGGTCGAGGGTCAGGCCGTATTCTTCCTGCGTCTCGCGCAGGGCGCAGGCCAGCGGCGTTTCGTCGCCCTCGCGCCCGCCGCCGGGCAGATCCCATTGGCCGGGAAACTGGATCGTCGGGATGTCGTCGCGCAGATGGGTCAGCACATGGCCGGCGTGGATCAGCGCGATCTTGGCGCCGCAAAAGGGCGGCCAGTCGGTCATCGCAGCGTCCAGGGCCGATGGCGCAAGGCCCAGGCGGCGCGGCGGTCGCCATGGGAATAGCCAAGCGCGGTCAGGCGGTCGTCGTCGACCTCGGCCGCATCCCACAAAGCCAGCCCCTGCCGGGCCAACCGCTGCCAGTCAAAGCGCGGGCCGGGGTCGATCTTGCGGCCCGGTGCCATGTCGGAATGGCCGATCACGCCCTCGGGGCCGATGGACCAGCGGGCCATGAGCCGGCCCAGCAGGATTTCAAGCGCCGCCATCTGTGGTTCGGGAAACGGGCGGTCGCCGGGATTGGCCAGTTCGATACCGATGGAGCGCGAGTTCACATCATCCCGGCCCTGCCATGATCCGGCCCCCGCGTGCCATGCGCGGCGGGATTCGTCGACCAGTTGTTCGGCCGTGCCATCCTCGGCGATGATCCAATGGGCGCTGACCTCGGCTGTGGGATCACAAAGCCGCTCGCGCGCCTCGGCGCAGGTGGCCATGCCGGTGTAATGGATGACGATCAGATCGGGGCGCGCGCCGCCACGGCGTTCGCCGTGGTTGGGGGAGGGAAGGGTCATTCCGCGCCCGCCCGCAGGATCATCAAAGGCCCGCGTCGGGGCGATAGGCGCAGGCGTAACCATCGCCATCCGGGTCCAGCCCGCCATGATCGACCTGCGGCCCACCGGCGCGCAGGAAGGCATCCTGCGCCGCCTTGGCGCTGTAAAAGTTGGCGCAGGCGCGGGCGTGGGCTTCGGCGCTGACCGGCTGGCGCGGCCAGGGGCCGGTGGCGCGCACCGGGGTGGCGGGCGTCACGACGACCGCGACCTGCGCCGCCGGGGCCGCCTGCCCCGCCGCGATCTGCGCGGGCGTCGGGGCCTTGACCGGCAGCGCCACCGGCACGGTGCCCGGCTTCGCGCCGGTGCCGACCAAAGTCGCCTCACGCTGGACGCGATAGGCCTGATAGCCCGGCGTCGTCCAGTCCGAGGCGCAGCCCGCCACCAGCGCCATCACCAAGCTCAGACCGATCACCCGCATCGCGCGCCCCTTTTTGACGGTTTGAATCAGACTACCACCAGCGCGCGGGCTTGGCCACAAATCCGGCGGCCCGTTCCAGCACAAGCGCCTGGTTCAGGATGTCGCCCTCGGCCCAGGGGCGACCGATCAGTTGCAGCCCCATCGGCAGGCCCTGCGCATCGGTGCCGACCGGCACCGCGATGCCCGGCAGACCGGCCAGGTTCACCGTCACCGTGAACACGTCGTTCAGATACATCTCGATCGGGTCGGCACTGGCCATTTCCCCCAGACCGAAGGCCGCCGAGGGCGTCGCGGGCGTCAGGATCGAATCGACGCCATCAGCAAATGCCTGGTCGAAGTCGCGCTTGATCAGGGCGCGGACCTTGCGGGCGCGGTTGTAATAGGCGTCATAAAAGCCCGCCGACAGCACATAGGTGCCGATCATCACCCGGCGCTGGACCTCATGCCCGAAACCCTCGGCGCGGGTCTTTTCATACATGTCGGTGATGCCGTCGCCCGCCGCCAGCTTGGCACGGTGGCCATAGCGCACGCCGTCATAACGCGCGAGGTTCGACGACGCCTCGGCCGGCGCGATGACGTAATAGGCCGGCAGCGCGTATTTGGTATGCGGCAGGCTGATGTCGACGATCTTCGCACCGGCGTCGCGCAGCATCTCGATCCCTTGCTGCCACAGCGCATCCACCTGATCCGACAGACCATCCAGCCGGTATTCGCGCGGAATGCCGATGGTCTGGCCGCGAATGTCGCCGCTCAGCGCGGCCTCGAAATCGGGCACGGCGATATCGGCGCTGGTCGAATCCTTGGGGTCATGGCTGCACATCGCGCCCAGCATGATTGCCGCGTCGCGCACGTCCTTGGTCATCGGCCCGGCCTGATCCAGCGAGCTGGCAAAGGCCACCGTCCCCCAGCGCGAGCAGCGCCCATAGGTCGGCTTGATGCCGGTGATCCCGGTGAAGGCCGCAGGCTGACGGATGGATCCGCCGGTATCGGTGCCGGTCGCGCCAAGGCACAGATCGGCCGCCACCGCCGCCGCCGAGCCGCCCGAAGACCCGCCGGGCGTCAGCTTGCGGTCATCGACCTTCCACGGGTTGACCGCAGGCCCATAGCACGAGGTTTCATTGCTGGAACCCATGGCAAATTCGTCCATGTTCAGCTTGCCCAGCATGACCGCGCCCGCGTCCCACAGGTTCTGGGTCACGGTCGATTCATATTCCGGCTTGAAGCCCTTCAGGATGTTCGACGCGGCCTGGCTGGCCACGCCCTTGGTGCAAAACAGATCCTTGATGCCGACCGGAATGCCGCACATCGCGGGCGCATCGCCCGCCTTGATGCGCGCATCGGCGGCGCGGGCCTGATCGCGGGCGATGTCGGGCGTCATATGCACAAAGGCATTCAGCGCCCCCGCGCCGTCGATCGCGGTCAGGCAGGCTTCGGTCAGGTCAAGCGACGTGACGTCGCCGCGGCGCAGGGCGTCGCGGGCCTGGGCGATGGTCCACTGGTTCAGATTGCTCATTCCACCACCTTCGGCACGGCAAAGAAGCCCTCGCGCGCGTCGGGGGCGTTTTTCAGGATCTGCGCGGGCATGTTGCCATCGGTCACCACATCCTCGCGCCGCTTCAGCCGCATGGGCGTGACCGAGGTCATCGGCTCGATCCCGTCCACATCGACTTCGTTCAGCTGCTCCATGAAGGCCAGCACGGCGTTCAGTTCCTGCGCCAAGGCGGGCAGCGCCTCGGGGGTCACCGCAATGCGCGCCAGATGGGCAACCTTGCGGGCTTCGTCTTGGGTGATCGACATGGGTGATCCTTTCGCTTGGGGCCGGTTTAGCCGCCCGCCCCAAGGCGCGCAAGCGGGCCTACCGCTGGCGCAGCAACTGCCGCAGCGCGCCGTGCAGCGTCTGCACATCGGCGCGGGTCAGCGGCATCCGCGCCCAGAAGGCCCGCAGGTTCTGGCGCATCACCGCAGCCTTGCCGGGTGGAAAGAAGAACCCGGCCTGATCCAGCCGTTCTTCATAGTGATCTGCCAGGCGGTCGACCTCGATCCGGGTGGCCAGCTCGGTGACGTCGCCGCGCAGGGTGATCGGTTCGGCGGCAATCGTCTGGCGGCCCCATTCATAGGCCATCAGCAGCACCGCCTGACCCAGGTTCAGGCTGGCGAAGGCGGGATTGACCGGGACCGAGACGATGGCACTGGCCAGCGCCAGATCGGTGTTTTCCAGGCCCGCGCGTTCGGGACCAAAGACAAAGCCGACCTTGGCGCCGCCCGCGATCAGGCGGCGGGCCTCGGCCACGGCGGCCTCGGGGGTGTAGACGGGCTTGGTCAGCTCGCGCGGGCGGGCGGTGGTGGCAAAGACCATCTGACAATCGCCGATCGCACTGGCCATGTCGGGAAACACCCCGGCCGGGTCCAGCACCCGGCTGGCCGCACCCGAGGCGTTGGCGATCGCCGCCGGATTGGGCCAGCCATCGCGCGGCGCGATCAGGCGCAGCCGATCCAGGCCAAAGTTCAGCATGGCGCGGGCGGCGGCGCCGATATTCTCGCCCATCTGCGGGCGGGTCAGGATGAAGACAGGCTGTTCCATCCCTGCCCCATACAAGCGACAGCCGCCCCGCCGCAAGCAGTAGCCAGCGGCCACGATCCGCGCTATGGCGGGAAAAACATGACGAGGCCCCAGATGTCCGACACCCAGCCGCAGCTTTATCTGATCACGCCCCCCGCCTTTGACCCGGCGCCCTTTGGCGATCTGCTGTCGCGGGTGCTGGATGCGGCACCGGTGGCCTGCCTGCGTCTGGCCCTGGCGGGCGAGGATGAAACCGATCTGGGCCGCGCCGCCGATGCCTGCCGCGAGATCGCCCATGCCCGCGACATCGCCGTGGTGATCGACCGTCACCCCGCCCTGGCCGCGCGGCACGGGCTGGACGGTGTGCATCTGTTGAACGGCGCGAAAGAGGTGCGTTACGCGCGCAAGGAACTGGGCGCGGATGCCATCGTCGGCGCCTTCTGCGGGGCCTCGCGCCATGACGGCATGAACGCGGGGGAGGCCGGGGCCGATTACGTCAGCTTCGGCCCGGTCGGGGAGTCTGCCCTGCTGACCGGACCCCGCCCCGAAATGGACCTGTTCCAATGGTGGTCCGAGGTGATCGAGGTTCCGGTCGTCGCCGAGGGCGCGCTGAGCCTTGATCTGGTGCGCGAGCTGGCGCCGATGACCGATTTCGTGGCACTTGGCGCGGAAATCTGGGGGTCGGATGATCCGGCCGCGACGCTGGCCGCCTTTGCCGCCGCGCTGAACGGCTGATGCCCCCCGCGCTGGACGATCTGATCGCGCGCATCCGCACGCTGGCGGGGCTGCGGGTGATGGTGGCGCTGATCGGACCGCCGGGTGCGGGCAAATCCACCTTGGCCGAAGTGCTGGCCGCCCGGCTGGATCACGCCGAAGTCGTCGGTCAGGACGGCTTCCACTATGACGACGCCATCCTGACCGCGCGCGGCCTGCGCCCGCGCAAGGGCGCGCCCGAGACCTTTGACACCGCAGGCCTTGCCGCGATGCTGGCACGGCTGAAACGGGCCGAGGGCGATGTTGCTATCCCGGTCTTTGACCGGGATCTGGAACTGTCGCGCGGCTCGGCGCGGATCATCCCGGCGGCGACACGCATCCTGATCGTCGAGGGCAATTACCTGCTGCTGACCCGCCCCGGCTGGTCCGACCTGCATCCGCTGTTCGATCTGACCGTGGCACTGGACATCGACCGCGCCACGCTGCACGACCGCCTGACCCGCCGCTGGCAGCGCGCCGCCCTGCCCGATGCAGAAATCCGCCGCCGGGTCGATGCCAACGACCTGCCCAATGGCGATGTGGTCCGCGCCGAGAGCCGCGCGGCGGATGTGATCCTGCGCGAAGATCAGATCGGGCGCATCTGACGCAGGCAGCAAGGCCGAAGGTCGCGCCCTATGGCACGCGCGACGGGGGCGCGGCCCCCCTTCGCCGGTCACAACGGCTCGACGTCACCCTGGGCGCGCAAAGCGTGGAAATCGGCCACGAACGCCGCCAGCCGCCCGCCTGCGATGGCATCCCGCAGGCCCTGCATCAGCTCTTGATAGTAATGCAGGTTATGCCAGGTCAGCAGCATCGAGCCGATGATCTCGCCCGAGCGGACGACATGGTGCAGATAGGCGCGCGAATAGTTGCGGCAGGCCGGGCAGGTGCAGGCCTCATCCAGGGGGCGGGGGTCGTCGGCGTGGCGGGCGTTGCGCATGTTGACCTGCCCGCGGCGGGTCCAGGCCTGCGCGGTGCGCCCGGATCGGGAGGGCAGCACGCAATCCATCATGTCGACGCCACGTTCGACCGCGCCGACGATATCGTCGGGTTTGCCGACACCCATCAGGTAACGCGGCCGGTCCTCGGGCAGAAGGCCGGGCGCATAGTCCAGCACGCCAAACATCGCCTCTTGCCCCTCCCCCACCGCGAGGCCGCCGATGGCGTAGCCGTCAAAGCCGATGGCCCGCAGGCTGGCGGCGCTTTCTTCGCGCAGATCGCGCTCGACCCCGCCCTGCATGATGCCGAACAGCGCATGGCCGGGCCGGTCGCCAAAGGCATCGCGCGACCGCTGCGCCCATCGCATCGACAGCCGCATCGCCTCGGCCTGGCGTTCGTGGGTGGCGGGCAGCGCCGGGCATTCGTCAAAGGCCATCACGATGTCCGAGCCCAGCAGGCGCTGGATCTCCATGCTGCGTTCCGGGGTCAGGACGTGGCGCGAGCCGTCGATATGGCTGCGGAAGGTCACGCCGTCTTCGGTCAGCTTGCGCAATTCGGCCAGGCTCATGACCTGAAAGCCGCCGCTGTCGGTCAGGATCGGGCGATCCCAGTTCATGAAGCGGTGCAGGCCCCCCAGCCGTGCGATGCGCTCTGCCGTGGGGCGCAGCATCAGGTGATAGGTGTTGCCCAGCAGGATGTCCGCCCCGGTGGCGCGCACGCTGTCGGGCAGCATCGCCTTGACCGTGGCGGCGGTGCCGACCGGCATGAAGGCCGGGGTGCGGATGGCGCCGCGTGGCGTGTCGATCACCCCGGTGCGGGCGGCACCGTCGGTGGCGTGGACGGCAAAGGAAAAGCGGGTCGTCATGGGCACCTCATCGGTCTGGCCCGGCTTGTAACCCGGCGGGGCGATGCGCGCAAATGCCGGCGCGGCCGGTTCGGGCGGCATGCCATCGGGTTGCCTTTGGCGCGGCAAACCCTATATATTCCCTCAACCATTCAAGAGGCCGCCATGATCGCCGAAAGCACCGCGCCGCTGGAAGGCGCCCCCCTGATCGCCCCCTCGAGCACCGATCACCCGCTGTATGACAACGTGGTCGAGGCCTGCCGGTCCGTCTATGACCCGGAAATCCCGGTGAATATCTATGACCTTGGTCTGATCTACACGATCGAGATCGGGGCCGAGAATGAGGTTCGGATCGTCATGACCCTGACCGCGCCGGGTTGCCCGGTGGCCGGTGAGATGCCGGGCTGGGTGTCCGAGGCGGTCGAATCGCTGGATGGCGTCAAGGAGGTCAGCGTCGAAATGACCTTCGATCCGCCGTGGGGCATGGACATGATGTCCGATGTCGCGCGGCTGGAACTGGGCTTCATGTGATGTTCGGGATTCCGGGCAAGGCGCCGGTCACGCTGACCCCGCAGGCAGTGGCGCAGATCACCGCGCTGATGGCGCGCGAAGGCGCCCATGGCCTGCGGCTGGGCGTCAAGAAGGGCGGCTGCGCGGGCATGGAATACACGCTGGACGTCGCCGCCGAGGCCGGCCCGCATGACGAGATCGTCGAACAGGATGGCGCGCGGGTGATGATCGCGCCGATGGCGCAGATGTTCCTGATCGGCACCGAGATCGACTATGAGATCGGCCTGCTGGACAGCGGCTTCCGGTTCCGCAACCCGAATGTCGTGGAAAGCTGCGGCTGCGGGGAATCGGTGAAGTTCCGCGAGGATTGAGACCCCGGGGCGCTGCCCCGGACCCCGGCGTATTTGGGCAAGAAAGAAGGGGGCGCGTGGCCCCCTTTCTCATGTGGTCAGATGCCGTCGCCGACGAAGGCCTTTTCGACCACGAACTCGGCCGGGTCGGAATTGGCGCCCTCGCGCAGGCCGAAGTCCTCGAGCACCTTTTTCACATCGACGTTGAAGGCCAGGCTGCCGCAGATCATCGCGCGGTCATGGGCTGCATCCATCGGCGGCAGGTTCAGGTCGGCAAAGACCTTGCCCGATGTCAGGTTGTCGGTGATGCGGCCCATCAGCGGGCTGTCTTCGCGGGTGGTGGTCGGGTAGTAGAGCAGGCGTTTGTCGAACCCCTCGCCAAACATTTCGGTCAGCAGCGGATCGTTGTGCAGGTTCGCCACCAGCTCGCGCCCGTAATCCAGTTCGGCGGCGGTGCGGCAGGTGTGCATCATGATGACCTGATCGTAACGCTCGAAGGTTTCGGGGTCGCGCATCAGGCTGGCAAAGGGGGCGATGCCGGTGCCGGTGGCCAGGAACCACAGCCGTTTGCCGGGCAGCAGCGCATCCAGCACCAGCGTGCCGACAGGTTTGGGGCGCAGGATGATCTGATCGCCCGGCTGGATATGTTGCAGGCGCGAGGTCAGCGGCCCGTCCGGCACCTTGATCGAGTAGAACTCCAGCTCATCATCCCAGTTCGGGCTGGCGATGGAATAGGCGCGCAGCAGCGGTTTGCCGTTGTCGTCCAGAAGCCCGATCATCACGAACTCACCCGAGCGGAAGCGCAGGCTGGGCGGGCGGGTCACCCGGAACGAGAACAGCCGGTCGGTCCAGTGCTGGACCGAGATCACCGTCTGCGCATCGGGCAGGGTTTTCACGGGCGGAATGGGATTGGCGTCTTGCATGGTCGGTCGCTTGTTCATTGGACGCGCCCTTTTAGTCGGAATTGATGTATCGGGAAAGGCGAATATCACCCGGCCAGCCGCGACCGATAGTCATGGGCCTGCCAGTCGGCGCGGACGAGCCAGGCGGATTCGGGATGGCTGGCGGCGTGTTCGGCGGTCAGTTCGACCTCATCAAAGCCGGTGCGGCGCAGCATCGCATATTGATCGGGCAGCAGCGGGCCTGCGGCACGCAGGCGGCCACGGAAGCCCTGGGCGCGCAGGGCGCGCGCCAGCGTGAAGCCGCGCCCGTCCGAGAAGGCCGGGAAGCGGATGCGCACCAAGGGCGCGGCCAGAACCTGCGTCCAGTCGGCGGGCAGATCGTCACCCGCCAGTTCCAGCACCGCGCCGGTCCAGTCATCGGCCTGAAAGCCCGCGTCTTGCACGATGATCGTCATGGGGTCGCACCTTCCTTGATCCGCACCATCTTGCCGCCGACCAGATGGATGCCGCATTCGGTTTTCGCGCTGCCCCGCCAGCGACCGGCGCGCGGGTCTTCGCCGGGCTTCACCGGGCTGGTGCAGGGCGCGCAACCGATCGAAGGATAGCCGCGCGCCACCAGCGGGTGCCGGGGCAGGCGGTTTTCGATCATGTAGTCCTGCACATCCTCGGCCCGCCAATGCGCCAGCGGGTTGACCTTCAACCGGGGGGCGGCGCCATCGGGATATTCAACCTCAAAGAAATCCAGCGCGGCGCGGGTCGCGCCCTGATAGCGTTTGCGCCCGGTAATCCAGCCGTCAAAGCCGGCCAGCGCGCGTTCCAGCGGCACCGTCTTGCGCAGCGCGCAACAGGCGTCGGTGTTGACCGTATGCAGATCGCCCGCCGGATCATCCAGCGCCAGCGCCGCCGGGTCGGGGCGGATCAGGCGCAGGTCGGTCAGGTTCAGCGCCTGCGCCACCTGCTGCTGATAGGCGAGCGTTTCGGGAAACAGCATCCCGGTTTCGACGAACAGCACCGGATTGCCGGGCGCGAACCGCGCCACCATATGCAGCAGCACCACCGATTCCGCGCCAAAGGACGACACCAGCGCGACATTGCCCACCGCCGGATCCTTCAGCGCATGTTCGACCACCGCCACCGCCGCATGGTGGCGATAGCGATCGTTCAGCGCGGCGGCACGGACCTGGACGTCCAGATCAAATCGTTCAGGCCGCATCGCGCGCGCTTTCGGGGTAAAGCGCGGCATGGAACGGGGCCGCACCCGCGCGCCGATAGGCCTGGGCGAAGGTTTCGGACGAGGCCTGACGCAGCTTCAGATAGGCATCGACCAGGCGTTCGATGGCCGGCACGATCTGGTCATAGGCAAAACCCGGCCCGGTCTTTTCGCCGATCGCCGCCAGCGGACCCGAGGCTCCGCCCAGCGTGATCTGGTAGTTCTCGACCCCGGCGCGATCCAGGCCCAGGATGCCGATATCACCAATATGGTGATGCCCGCAGGCGTTGATGCAGCCCGAGATCTTGATCGCCAGCGGCCCCACCTCGGCCTCGCGCGCGGCAAGGGCGGTGGCGATGCCTTGGGCCACCGGGATCGACCGGGCGGTGGCAAGGGCGCAGTAATCCATGCCGGGGCAGGCGATGATGTCGCTGGCCAGGCCGACATTGGCGGCGGCCAGACCGGCGCGCACCAGCGCCGCGTGCAGCGCCGGCAGATCGTCCAGTGCGACATGGGGCAGCACGACGTTCTGCATATGGGTAATGCGCAGCTCGGCCTGGCTGTAGCGGTCGGCCAGATCGGCCAGCACCCGCATCTGGTCGCTGGTCGCATCCCCCGGCACCCCGCCATGCGGCTTGAGGCTGACGGTCACGATACCATGCCCGGCGATCTTGTGGGACGTCACGTTCTGCCCGGCCCAGACCGCGAAAGCGGGGTCGGCATCGCGGTGGCGATCATGGATGGCCTGACCGCGCGGCGCCAGATCGGGCAGCGCGAAAGCCCCGCGCAGCCCGGCCAGCACCTGCTGATCAACGCCGCTGAAGGCCGCGCGGCGGGCCGGGAACTCGGCCTCGACCGCGGCGCGAAAGGCGTCCAGCCCGGCCTCGGCGACGGTGATCTTGATGCGCGCCTTATACTTGTTGTCGCGCCGACCCAGCCGGTTATAGGCGGCCAGGATCGCCTCCAGATAGGGCAGCAGATCGGCGGCGGGCAGGAAGTCGCGGATCACCGGGCCGATCATCGGGGTGCGGCCCAGACCGCCACCGGCGATGACGCGGAAGCCGCGCGCGCCGCCCTGTTCGACGATCATCAGGCCGATATCATGGGCATGGATCGCGGCGCGGTCGGCGGGGCTGCCGGTGATGGCGATCTTGAACTTGCGCGGCAGGAACTGGAACTCGGGGTGGTCGGTGGACCACTGCCGGATCAGCTCGGCCCAGGGCCGGGGGTCTTCGATCTCATCCGCGGCGGCGCCGGCAAAGGCGTCGGTCGTGGTGTTGCGGATGGTGTTGCCGCTGGTCTGGATCGCGTGCATCCCGACATCAGCAAGCGCGGACAGGATGTCGCCCACGTCGGTCAGCTTGGGCCAGTTGAACTGGATGTTCTGGCGCGTGGTGAAATGGCCATAGCCGCGATCCCAGCGGTCGGCGATCATCGCCAACTGCCGCATCTGCCGGGCACTGATCGTGCCATAGGGGATCGCCACCCGCAGCATATAGGCGTGCAGTTGCAGATAGAGGCCGTTCATCAGCCGCAGCGGGCGAAACTGATCCTCGGTCAGTTCACCCGTCAGGCGGCGGTCGATCTGACCCCGGAACTGCGCTACGCGGGCGCGCACGAAGGCTTCGTCAAAATCGCTGTATTCATACATGACGCAGGCCTTTCACCGCTTCCGACGGCCCGGTGGCGCGGAAGACTTCGCGGAAATGGACCGGCTCTGGCCCGTTCGGACCAGGCCGGGCGTCGGCCAGATAGGGGCCGACAACCCGGTCGGACTGGCCAAGCGCCGTCAGCAGACGCAGGTCGGCAATGGCCTCGTCCTCGATCAGCTCGGCCTTCGCATGGTGGCACACCCAGGCGCCGTCCGGGGCCAGATAGACGACATGGCCTTCCCGCAGGTCGTTCGCGGTCACGACTTTCGGGGTGAAACGGCGGGCCATGGCAATCTCCTGTTCTATGGGGTGAATATAGGACAAAATCCTTCGCCAAGGCTATGCAGCGACGGAAATAAGGAATATTGTCCGCCGTAAACCGTCAAACCGGGACCATGGACCATGACCGACGCCACCCCGAAATCGCCGTTCCGGCTGGATGAGACCGACCGGAAAATCCTTCGCATCCTGCAACGCGACGCGACCCTGCCGCTGGATGACATCGCCCGTCAGGTCGGCGCGTCCAAGACCCCGGTCTGGAACCGGATTCGCAAGCTGCGCGAAGCCGGGGTTATCCGCGCCGAAATCGCCGTGCTGGACCCCGAGGCCCTGGGCTTCGAGGCGACCTTCTTTGTGCTGATCCGCACCTCTGAACATGACAAGGATTGGCAGGCGCGGTTTCTGGCCGCGCTGCTGGCGCGTGATGAGGTGCAAGAGGCGCACCGCCTGGCGGGGGAAATCGACTATCTGCTGAAGGTGCGGGTGCCCAATGCCCGCGCCTATGACCGCTTCTATCAGTCGCTGATCGGCGAGGTGCGGATCCACAATGTCACCGCCCTGCTGTCGATGGAGGAGATCAAGGCGGTGACCGCGCTGCCGGTCTGACCCCTAGCTGCCGCGCGGCTTGGCGCGGGTGGTCGGGTCGGCCTCGGCGGGGTTTTCGGGCCAGGGGTGGCGCGGATAGCGGCCGCGCATGTCCTTGCGCACATCGACATAGCTGCCCGCCCAGAAGGACGGCAGATCGGTGGTCACCGCGATGGGCTTGTGACCCGGCGACAGCAGTTCGATGCGCAGCGGGCGGTTGCCGATCATCGGATGGCGCGTCAGCCCGAACAGCTCCTGAAGCCGCACGCTGATCGTCGGGGTTTCGGCGTCGTAATCAATCGCCAGCTTGCGGCCCAGCGGCGTGGTGACATGCGCAGGCGCCAGCCGGTCCAGCGCGCCAACGCCGTCCCAGCCCAGCCGGTCGCGCAGCACCGCGACCAGATCAAGGCTGGCCAGATCCGCCGCAGTGCGCCGCCCCTTCAGATGCGGCAGCAGCGCGGTCTCATCGGCCAGAACGGCGGCCTCGGACAGGTCGGGCAGGCCCGCGCCACCGGCATTGACCGCCGCAACCCGCGCCGCCAGCCGCCGCGCCGCATCCGACCAGCGCAGGCCCTGCGCGCGCAGCCCGATCAGCGCGGCGCGGGCCTGATCCTCGGGCGGGGCGTCGGGCCAATGCGCATCCGACAAGACCAGCACGCCCAGCCGTTCGCGCCGCCGGGTCAGGATGCGGCCCGCGCGCACGTCCCAATCGCACAGGGTTTCGACGGCCATGCGGTCGCCCAGAACGGCGCGCAATTCGGCCTCGGACAGCGGCAGCGCCAGCCGGATGCGGGCCTCGCGCGGGTCGCCGTCGGTATCGGTGACAACCAGCAGCGGCGAGGCGGCCAGCGGGTCGGCCTCGTCGATCACCGCGCCCTTGCCGCCCGACAACAGATAGCGGTTGGTGCTGCCATCACGGCGCTGCGCGATGCGGTCGGGATATGCCAGCGCCGCCATCTGCGCGGGCGACAGGCTGGCGGTGGATGCCGGGGCCAGCCGCTTCAGCCGCCGCGCCTCATCCTGGATCGCGGGCGGCAGGGCGCGCAGGCGGGCCGCCAGATCGGCCCCTGCCCCGCGCAACGGGTCGCGCGCCTCGATCAGCGCGGCCAAGGGGGCGGCGGCGGGACCGGCGATCAGCAGCATATGCGCCAGGCGCGGATGCAGCGGCAGCCCCGCCAGCGCCCGGCCATGGGCGGTGATGCGGCCCGCGTCGTCCAGCGCGCCAAGCTCGGCCAGCAGCGCGCGGGCCTCGGTCAAGGCGGGGGCCGGGGGCGGGGTCAGGAAGGCCAGATCATCCGCCTCGGCACCCCAGACCGCCAGTTCCAGCGCCAAGGGCGTCAGATCGGCGGTCAGCATTTCGGGCGGGGCAAAGGCGGGCAGCGCGCCTTCCTCACCGCGTGTCCACAGCCGATAACAGGTGCCGGGTTCCATACGGCCCGCGCGACCCTGACGCTGCACCGCCTCGGCCCGGCTGACACGTTCGGTCACCAGCCGGGTCAGACCCGATCCGGGGTCGAACCGCGCCCGCCGCGCGCGCCCGCCATCAACGACGATCCGCACCCCTTGAATGGTCAGCGAGGTTTCCGCAATCGAGGTCGCCAGCACCACCCGCCGCCCCTGCCCCGGCTCGATCGCGGCGCGCTGATCGGCAAAGGGCAGCGCGCCATAGAGCGGGCGGATGGCGACGCCGAGCAGATCCAGCAGGGCGGCAACGCGGCGGATCTCGGCCTCGCCGGGCAGAAATGCCAGCACGTCGCCCGGCTCGGCGGCGACGGCATCGGTGATCAGCGCGGCCATGGCGCGGTCGAACCGTTGGCCGGGCGGCAGCGGTCGGTCCAGCCAGCGGGTCTCGACCGGGAAGGCGCGCCCCTCGGACCGGATCACCGGCGCGCCGTCCAGCAGCGCGGCGACGGGTTCTGCATCCAGCGTGGCCGACATCACCACGATCCCCAGATCGGGGCGCAACAGGCCGCGGGCCTGCCAGGCCAAAGCCAGCCCCAGATCGGCATTCAGGGACCGTTCGTGAAACTCATCAAAGATCAGGCAGCCGATGCCGTCGAGGCCCGGATCGGACTGGATCATCCGGGTCAGGATGCCTTCGGTGACGACCTCGACCCGGCTGCCGGGGCAGGATTGGCCGCGGATGCGGTAGCCGACGGTCTTGCCCGGCACCTCGCCCAGGGTGGCGGCCATACGTTCGGCAGCGGCGCGGGCGGCCAGACGGCGCGGCTCCAGCATGACGATGCGGCCGGTGACATCGGGCAGCAGCGCCAGCGGCACCCGCGTGGTCTTGCCCGCGCCGGGCGGGGCCATCAGCACGACGCGCCCTGCGTCGCGCAAGGCATCGCGCAGCGCGGGCAGCACGGTGTCAATCGGCAGGGTCGCGGTCACTGCTGTATCACGTTCACAGGGGCCGGTTGTAGCGGATGAAGGGGCTGCGCACGGCCACCTTGTCGTAAAGCATCCGGCCGGCATAGTTGAACTCTTGCGTCAGCCAATAGACGGCGGGGCAACCGGCGCGGTCGGCCTCGGCATAGACGGCCTCGATCAGGGCGCGGCCTACGCCCTGCCCGCGCGTCGCGGCATCGGTGAACAGGTCTTGCAGGTAACAGACCCCCTCGGGGCGCCAGACATGGGCGTGGTAAAGATAATGCACCAGCCCGACCAGCCGGTCGCCCGACTGCGCCACCCGCGCGTAAAGGCCGCTGTCGGGATCGGTCAGGCGCGCAAAGGCGGTGTCGTAAAAGTCGGCGGGCAGATCGGGGCGGTCGTAGAAGGCGTGATAGGCTGTATAAAGCCGCTGCCAATCGGCGCGGTCCTTGGCGGCCAGCGGGCGGATGGTCAGGGACGGGTGTGTCGGCATGGCAGACCTCTGGCAAGACGCCCCATCATAGCCAGCCCAGCCCCGCCCCGCCAGTGCGGTGGCCGATCGCGCTGATGGACTTGGGGCTTAAAACCGCTTAAAGCAGGGGCTAATCCCAAGCGAGGCGCGGAAAATGTCCCAGGAATATCGTATCGGCATGTTGTGGATGGAAGGTCCGCTCAGCTATCTGGAGCAGCTTTGCGTTGCCTCGTTCCGGGACGCGGGCCATCATGTCGTGCTGTATCACTATGGCCCGGTGACCGGCGTGCCCGACGGGGTCGAGCTGGCATCCGCCGATGACATCCTGCCGCGCACCAATTTTCTGGCGCATGAACGCACCGGCAGCCCGGCGCTGCATTCGGATCTGTTCCGCTATCACATGCTGGCCAAGACCGGCGACATGATCTGGGCCGATACCGACGCCTATTGCGTGAAGAAGTTCGAGACCCCGAATGGCCATTTCTATGGCTGGGAATCCAAGCACCATGTCAATGGCGGCGTGCTGGGCCTGCCCCGCGACAGCGCGACGCTGGCCGAGCTGCTGGCCTTCACCACCGACGAATTCGCCATCCCCGACTGGTTCGATGCCGACACCAAGGCCAAATACGTCGCCGCGCGCGAGGCGGGAAACCCGATCCATTGCAGCGAAATGCCCTGGGGCGTGTGGGGGCCGCACGCGGTCACCCATTTCCTGAAAAAGACCGGTGAGGTGCGCTTTGCCCAACCCCGCCACGGCCTTTATCCCTTCAGCTTCAAGGAGCGGCTGAAGATGCTGAAGCCTGGGCTGGATGTGACGCCCTATATCCTGGACGACACGTTCTCGGTGCATTTCTATGGGCGGCGGATGCGGCGGCGGCTGGTGACCAGCGAAACCGGCATTCCGCATCCCGACAGCCTGATCGGGCGGCTGCTGGTCAAGCACGGGATCGACCCCAGGCTGGCGCCGATCCAGAACAAGCCGCCCAAGCTGGACAGCGACGAGGATGACGACGATCAGGACGCGCCGGTTGCGGTAACCGCACCCGCCCCGGTTGCGGCCCCTGCCCCGGTTGCCGCCCCCCTGCCCGCCGAAGGCCCGCGCCCCAGCCTGACCGAACTGGCCGATGCAGCCGGATCGGATCGAGGCACGCTGAAGCACCGCTTCACCGACCTTTACGAGATGCTGTTGCAGCCCCGCCGCGACCAGCCGCTGACCCTGATCGAGTTCACCCCGGCGGTCACCGCCAAAGGGGCGAAGCCGCCAGTCATCGACCCCGCCGTGTGGCGCGATTACTTCCCGCAGGGTCAGATCATCGGCATCGCGCCCGGCGACATGTCGGCCCATGCCGGTGACCGGCTGCGGTTCGAGGTGGTGAATGCCGACAACCGCGACGAACTGGCGGCACTCGCCGCGCGCCTGCCGCAGCCGCAGATCGTCATCGACGACGGCAGCCACATCTCGCACCACCAGCAGTTCGGCTTTCTGGAACTGTTCCCGCGCCTTGCCCCCGGTGGGCTTTACATCATCGAGGATCTGCGGTGGCAGCCCAAGACCGGCGAGCGCGCGGGCTTTCCCAAGACCGCCGAACTGTTCCAGGGCTATCTGGACACGCATGAGTTCGACCACAGCCGCCCCGACCTGCGCGCCGCGCTGAACGCGCTGCGGCGGCAGATCGCCGGCGTCTTCATGTTCCAGGCGCATTTCCGCAAGGCCAACCGCGATCAGATCGTGGTCGTCCACAAGAAATGACCCGCCGCTGATCGCGGCACCGGCGTACAGCGTGCCCCTGCCTAGAGGGTAATCGGCTCCAGCACCTCTGGCTCGATCACCCGCACCCCCGCGAGGGCGTCGATCAGCGCCTGCGCTGACTGTTCCAGCAGCGGGAAGGTGCGATAGTGGCAGGGGATCACCACCTTGAAATCAAAATACTTTTTCGCGGCCCAGGCGGCGCGGGCCATGTCCATGGTGAAATGCCCGCCGGCCGACAGGATGCCGATGTCGGGACGGTGATATTCGCCCATCCAGCCCATGTCGGCCATGATATCGGTATCACCCGAGACATAGATCACATGCCCCTCGCCCGCGATCATGTAGCCCGACTCATGCCCGGCATAGACCGGCCCGTCTTGCCCTTGCAGGGATGAGGAATGGCTGGCGTTCACCATCGTGACCTTCGCCCCGCCCAGATCGACGGTGCCGCCCTTGTTGAAGCCGATGCCCTCGATCGGCTCATGCGTTTGCCAGTGGCTGACCAGATCATAGATGCCGACCACCGGAATGTTCAGTTCCTTGGCAATCGCCAGCGTGTCGCCGGAATGATCGCTATGGCCATGGGTCAGCAGGATATGCGTGGCCCCTGCGATGGCAGCGTCGCGCTGCCCCTGGGGGAACATCGGGTTGCCGCTGATCCAGGGGTCGATCAGGATCACGGCCTGTTCGATCTCAAGCCGAAAGCCGGAATGGCCAAGCCAGGTCAGTTTCATGGGCGTTCCTTTCATGCTGGCGGCAGGGTGCCATGCGGGCCCAGGGTTGCATAGCCCGATCCGCAACCTAACTTGACCCTGCAATGAACGGGAGACGTGAATGAAACAGGTCAGACTGGGCAGCACCGGCCCGATGGTCAGCGCCGTATCGCTGGGCACGATGATATTCGGCAACCAGACCGGCGCGGATGATGCCTTTGCCCAGATGGACATGGCGCTGGATGCCGGGATCACCTTGTTCGACGTGGCCGAAATGTATCCGGTGAACCCGGTAAAGGCCGAAACGGCGGGCAATTCCGAACGCATCATCGGTGATTGGCTGACGGCTCGCGGGCTGCGCGACCGGGTGCAGATCGCCACCAAGGTCACCGGTAACGGATCCTCGATCCGCGGCGGTGAGGGGTTCGACGGCGCCATCATCGGGCGCACGATTGATGCCTCGCTGGGACGGCTGAAGACCGATGTGATCGACCTTTACCAACTGCACTGGCCGATGCGCGGATCATATGCGTTCCGGCAGAACTGGCGGTTTGACCCGTCGAAGCAAGATCCGGCCGCGACCCACGCGCATATGGAAGATGTGGTGGCCACGCTTGAGGCCGCGCGGGCGGCGGGCAAGATCCGCGCCTGGGGGCTGTCGAACGAAAGCGCCTGGGGGATGACCCGCTGGTGCGACATGGCCGAACGCGCGGGCGCGGCGCGGCCGGTCGCGGTGCAGAACGAATATTCGCTGCTTTATCGCGCCTATGACACCGACCTGGCCGAGGCCGCCGTGCATGAGGGCTTTACCCTGCTGGCCTATTCGCCGCTGGCGGCGGGGCTGTTGACCGGCAAATATGCGGGCGGCGTGGTGCCTGACGGGTCGCGCGTCGCCGTCGACAAGGCGACCGGCGGCCCCGGCAATCTGGGCGGGCGGGTGACCGACCGCGCCCATGCCGCCGTCGCCGCCTATGCCGATCTGGCCCGCGCCCATGGCACCGATCTGATCGGCCTGTCGCTGGGCCTTACGCTGTCGCGGCCGTTCCCGGTGATCCCGATTCTGGGGGCGACCCGTGCCGATCAGCTCCGCACGCAGATCGACCGGCTGGACCTGCGCTGGACTGATGAGATCGACCGTGCCCTGCGTCAGGCCCACAAGGCGCATCCGATGCCCTTCTAAGGTCGCTAACATCCGGCCCGCCGATTGCGCGGCCCGGACCCTGCGGCTATCGTCGCCCCGACCAATGAAGGGGGATATCAGATGCGCCGCAAACTTGCCGCCGGGAACTGGAAGATGAATGGCACCGGGGCCGACCTGGCCGAGGTCGCGGCCTTGGCCAAGGCCCATCCGGCACCGGACTGCGAGGTGTTGCTCTGCCCGCCGGCCACGCTGATCGCGCGCATGGCCGCCGCCGAACGCGGCCCGGTGATGATCGGCGGGCAGGATTGCCATGCCAAGACCAATGGCGCCCATACCGGCGACATCGCCGCCGCCATGCTGGCCGAGGCGGGGGCCAGCCATGTCATCCTGGGCCATTCCGAACGCCGCGCCGACCATGCCGAGACCGACGCCCAGGTCGCCGCCAAGGCGATCGCCGCGCATCAGGCCGGGCTGGTCAGCGTGATCTGCGTGGGCGAGACCGAGGGCCAACGCGATGCCGGTGACACGCTGGCCGTGATCGCCGGGCAGATGGCTGGCTCGATCCCCGATTGCGCCACCGCCGCCAATACCGTCATCGCCTATGAACCGGTCTGGGCCATCGGCACCGGCCGCACCCCCACCCTTGATCAGATCGCCGAGGTCCACGCGGCCATGCGCGCCACGCTGGTCGCGCGGTTCGGTGATGGCGACGGTTTCCGCCTGCTGTATGGCGGTTCGGTCAAGCCTGGCAACGCCGCCGAGATTTTCGCCGTCCCCGATGTCGATGGCGCATTGGTCGGCGGCGCCTCGCTGAAAGCCGCCGATTTCGGCGCGATCATTGCGGCACTTGGCTAGGCCGCGCCCGGCTTTGTTGACTCGCGCCGCGTTGCGGCCTATGTGACGGGGGATTCCCGGAAGCCCGTCTTCCGGTCCCCGCCCATTGCCGGGGATCGCCATCCGTCAGCGCGTCGCGCCCACGGATGCCGTCCGGCATTGGCAACCCGTAGGAGCGCGCGATGTTTGAAAGCCTTTCCGAACGCCTTGGCGGCGTCTTTGACCGCCTGACCAAACAGGGCGCGCTGACGGATGCCGATGTCGCCACCGCGCTGCGCGAAGTGCGGGTCGCCCTGCTGGAGGCTGACGTCTCGCTGCCGGTGGCGCGCGACTTTGTGAAATCGGTGCAGGACAAGGCGACCGGCCAGGCGGTGACGAAATCGGTCACGCCGGGCCAGCAGGTCGTCAAGATCGTGCATGACGAACTGATCCGGGTGCTGGCGGGCGACGGCCCGGCCGAAACGCTGAAGATCGACAACCCGCCCGCGCCGATCCTGATGGTCGGCCTGCAAGGCTCGGGCAAGACCACCACCACCGCGAAACTGGCCCGCCGCCTGAAAGAGCGCGAGAAGAAGCGCGTGCTGATGGCGTCGCTTGACACCAACCGGCCCGCCGCGATGGAGCAGTTGGCGATCCTCGGCAGCCAGATCGGCGTCGACACCCTGCCCATCGTCAAGGGCGAAACCGCCGTGCAGATCGCGCGCCGCGCCAAGCAACAGGCGACGCTGGGCGGCTATGACGTCTACATGCTGGACACCGCCGGTCGCCTGCATATCGACGAAGTGCTGATGGATGAGGTGCAGGCCGTCCGCGACGTCGCCACCCCGCGCGAGACGCTGCTGGTGGTCGACGGGCTGACCGGCCAGGACGCCGTGAACGTCGCGACCGAGTTCGAATCCAAGGTCGGCATTACCGGTGTGGTGCTGACGCGCATGGACGGCGACGGGCGCGGCGGTGCTGCCCTGTCGATGCGCGCCGTCACCGGCAAGCCGATCCGCTTTGTCGGCCTTGGCGAAAAGATGGACGCGCTGGAAACCTTTGAGGCCAGCCGCATCGCGGGGCGCATCCTTGGCATGGGCGACATCGTGGCCCTGGTCGAAAAGGCCCAGGAAACGCTTGAGGCCGAACAGGCCGCCAAGATGATGAAGCGGTTCCAGAAGGGTCTGTTCAGCATGAACGACCTGAAAGGACAGCTTGAACAGATGCTGAAGATGGGCGGGATGCAGGGCATCATGGGGATGATGCCGGGCATGGGCAAGATGGCCCGCGCCGCCGAGGATGCGGGTCTGGACGACCGCGCCATCCGCCGCCAGATCGCGCTGATCCATTCCATGACGAAAAAGGAACGCGCCAATCCCGACCTGTTGCAAGCCAGCCGCAAGAAGCGGATCGCTTCGGGCGCGGGGCTGGATGTGGCCGAGCTGAACCGGCTGCTGAAAATGCACCGGCAGATGGCCGACACGATGAAAAAGCTGGGCAAGATGGGCAAGGGCGGGATGCTGAAGCAGGTCGCCCGGTCGATGATGGGCAAGAAGGGGATGGAGGGCGGCCTGGCTGACCTGGCCAACGTCAACCCCGAGGACATGCAGAAGGCGCTTGGCCAACTGGGCGCCTCGGGCCAACTGCCGGGCCTTGCGCGCGGCATGCAACTGCCCCCCGGCCTGTCTGGCCTGGGCGGTCTGGGCAAGAAAAAGTGACCACGCTGACCGCGCATATCCCGGTGATCGAGACCGAACGGCTACGCCTACGCGGGCCGTGCATGGCCGATCTGCCGGCCTTCGCGGCCTTCAGCCGCTCGGACCGCAGCCACTTCGTCGGTGGACCCTCCACGGCGGATCACGCTGCATGGGATGGCCTGCGCGGCATGATCGGGCACTGGGTCTTGCGCGGCTTCGGCTGGTGGACGGTCGAGGACAAGGCAACCGGCACCGTCGCCGGACGGGTCGGCATTGGCCACCATACCGACTGGCCCGAACCCGAACTGGGCTGGCACATCTTCGACGGCTTCGAGGGCAAAGGCCTCGCCCATGAGGCCGCACTGGCCGCGCGCGCCCATGGCCACGGCCCGATGCGCCTTGGCCCGGTCATTTCGCTGGTCCACCCCGACAACCTCCGCTCGCGCCGCTTGGCCGAACGCATGGGCGCACGGATCGAGGGCGACATGACCCTGCGCGGCACGCCCTGCCTGATCTACCGCCACCCCGCAGGTGCCGCATGATGCTTCCTCTTTGCGAAAATACTCTCGGGGGTCCGGGGGCAGAAAGCCCCCGGCCTGACCACACGGGGGCCGCATGACAGATGCCGTGACCCGCGCCGCCGAGGTGCTGAAGGAACACCGCGCCAGCATCGACCGGCTGGATGCGGTGCTGGTCTTTACCCTGGCGGAACGCTTCAAGCACACCCAGGCGGTCGGCCAGTTGAAGGCCACCCACGATCTTCCCCCGTCCGATCCGACGCGCGAAGCCGCGCAGATCGAACGGCTGGAGCGGCTCGCGCGCGAGGCCGATCTGGACCCCGACTTCGCGCGCAAGTTCCTCAATTTCGTGATTTCCGAGGTCATTCGGCATCACGAGCAATATCAGAAATAACGACATATCAAGGAGATAACCCATGTCGATGAAGATCCGTCTGGCCCGTGGTGGTTCGAAGAAGCGCCCGCACTATGCCATCGTCGCCTCGGATTCGCGGATGCCGCGCGATGGCCGCTTTCTGGAAAAGCTGGGCACCTATAACCCGCTGCTGGCCAAGGACAGCGAAGACCGCGTGAAGATGAACATGGAGCGCGTGCAATACTGGCTGAGCCAGGGCGCCCAGCCGACCGACCGCGTGGCCCGCTTCCTGGAGGCTGCCGGCGTCAAGCCGAAGGCCGAGCGCGCCAACATGAAAAAGGCCGAGCCGGGCAAGAAAGCCAAGGAACTCGCCGCCAAGAAAGCCGCCCGCAACGCGGCCCCGGCCGACGAGGCTTCGGAATAATCTTGCGGAGGGGGGGGGGGGGGGGGGGGGGGGGGGGGGGGGGGGGGGGGGGGGGGGGGGGGGGGGGGGGGGGGGGGGGGG